>CAYTHG010000001.1:0-27159 GCA_964437525.1 uncultured Myxococcales bacterium
CCCGGCTGACTCTATAGATCAGGCTGCTCAGACTTCCGAGCGCATCCTGCACCTGCGTTTGATAGACAAGCAGTCCAAGCTCTTGAAAGAGGTCGAGAAAGCCTTGAAGCGCATTGAGGACGACACCTACGGATACTGCGAAGGCACCGGCGAAGAAATCGAACGCAAACGTCTGGAGCTTCGTCCCTGGGCTCGCTACTCCATCGAATACAAAGAAGAGATGGAAAGACGCGAGAAAAACACCAAGTACATGCGCTAAAGTCAAAACCTGACAACAAATAAAAAAAGCCCGCATATGAACTTCATGTGCGGGCTTTTATCATCCCCCCGTCTTTATACCGAAAGAAAATCTCAATTTAAATCAGCAAGAAGCTTTTTACTTCTTCAAACAATTCTTCGCTGACTTCCTTATTGTTTTTAAATTTGCGATAGAGCCTTATCTTTTTCTGTTTTTCAGGTTCTTCTTCCGGGAACAATCCCGGCCAGAGCGATATTTCTTTATGAGACCAATAATAGGCGTTGCCTATCATTGCATCCTGTTTTGTTTTGACGAGCATTTCGAGCGGCACGCCGTTACTCCAGTCCGAGCCGTGCCCGCAGACTATCAGCCGCCTGTGGTACCAGCGTCTGGAGCGGTATGTCTGGAACTTGATTTCCGAGAACATCGGCTTTATCAACGGATAGGCAGCTTGATAAAAGGCTTTTTCGTTCTTGATGTGGCACTTGGTTGAAATCACGACTTCCATTCCCAGGAGATCAGGCACTATCAGGGCCAGCTCGTTCAGATTGAAAGGCATGGGATCTTCGGGAAGAGTTTCGCCATTGGACAAAGCCGCTATCCAATCGACGACCGTATTGGTTATCTTGCGTCCCCGTGGAGGGTAGACTTTAAGGCGCGGGTCGGGGCCGGAAACCCAGACTCTCAGTATCTTTCTCAGGATAGAGGAAGGAGCCTTTACACGAGACCTGACATTGACCGAGGTGATCCCCTGACCGGCCAACTGTTCTTCTATAGCATCTTCGGTTTTGAGGGTTAATTCACGAACGGTCTGCCCCAGCATCCCTTCCAGTTCTCGATTGACATTGATCTTTAAGGCTTTGTGTATTACTCCCAAAAGAATCGAGCTGGGAGAATCCAGCATACGGCAGGCCTCATCGTTCATACCCAATCGCAAGGCCAACGGAATATCCACGTTGAGCATTTCGTTTATATACGACTGCTTGGCATGGTCGCATTCAAACCCCTTAAGCCGCGTGGCAATCTTTTTTTTGCGGCGCTTCAACTCCATTCGCAAGTCTCGGGCACTGCCACACTGCTCCAGCAAAGACTCGCAATAGTTTTTCCAGAGATTATGTTTTTGGGGTTTCTTTGCGTATCGGGCCAAGTAGAGCCACAGGTTTTCTTTGTGTTCCCGTGAGTTCTTCGAGTCCGACACTAACATGTCCAGAAAGGACGATATCTTGAGAAGTTCCTGCCTGTCCGGTTGCTTCAACATGATTTTCATCCACGTCTCCACGTTCAAACTTCTGTTTGAGATGCAGGTCAACTACTTTTTTATCGTTACTCCGTACTTAAAATAAGTGTAGCAGGCAGAAATTTATTTTTCAAGTCTTAGGTTTGGATTAGGAATAAAAAAAATTAAGTGGTCCCTATTTCCACGAAAATTTAATTTACCGGAAAGCCATTGTCTGTGATCCACTTTTCCAGAAGGCCGCCAACAACTCCGATCATCCCGAGTCCCGCCTGAAAAGGCGGTGTATACAGAGATGGTTCGATACAATTTCGCTTCGCGAAATCACTCACCATGAGCGGGGTTTCACAAGCATTACCTTAAAACGACAACTTACTGAAAATGGGAACCACTCAACACAAAAAAGCGAAGGGCAAATTCCCGTCACACCCGCGTAGGCGGGTGTCCATCCTGTTGTATTGTTCTGGATTCCCGCCTGCGCGGGAATGACAATATTCTACTGCTTGTCACAATATCTCTAAAATTAAAGGTTTGGATTAGGAATAAAAAAAGCCCGCAGCATTGAAGCTGCGGGCCTTTTGGGGGGTTGTTTAATTCTTAGTGATCGCAGGTGTTGCTGGATGTGGTCAGAGTTCCTGCAAGATAGTCGCCGACCAGTTTCTCAGGATCTTCTTCCGGGCAGCCGAGCATTACTTCGATACCGGCTTCCTTCAAGAGATTTTCGGCCATACCGCCCATGCCGCCAGCTAAAATAACGTTTGCGCCCTGTGCGGCTATCCATTTGGGAAGTACGCCCGGCTCGTGTCCGGGAGGTTCTCTGTCGTCTCTGTCGAGGATCTTTTTGGCGTCTTTATCGACAGTGATGAAAGCAAATACTTCCGGGTGTCCGAAATGTCCCGAGAGCTTACCGCCCACGACAGGAACAGCTATCAGCAGCTTGTCACCGGCAGGAGCTTCTTCTTTGTCTTCTTTTGCCTCACTTGCTGGTGCTTCCGCTTCGTCGGATGCGCCGTCGTCAAGGGCCAGAACCTTATCCAGAACAGGCTCGAAGACATCACCATTGCTATAGTTTCTGATTACATAGTTGTAAGCGTCGCCGTCATCGGAAGCTTTTGCAAGCTTCGGATCGATGGGCAGACTGGCCAGAAGCGGCACATTCATTTCTTCGGCCATCTTTGCAGCTTCGCCGCCGGGATAGATCTCTATCAGCTTGTTGCATTCCGGGCAGGTCAGGCCGCTCATGTTCTCGACTATGCCGAGCAAGTCGATGTTGACTTTACGGCAGAAGCTGACCGACTTGCGAACGTCGGTGGTTGCCAGCTTTTGCGGAGTGCTGACCAGTATTGCATGTGCATCGGGCAGAAGCTGCGCGATGGAAAGCGGCTCGTCGCCGGTTCCCGGAGGTGCATCGACTACCAGATAATCCAGATCGCCCCATTCGACATCCTGAAGGAACTGGCGAATGACGCCCATCTTCAAAGGGCCGCGCCAGATAACTGCGTCGTCCTGATTTTTCAAGAGGAATCCCAGCGAGATGACTTTCATGCCGTGATGCTCTATGGGCTTCAGGCTTTCGTTGCTGGCATCGATTCCCAAGCTCTGTCCTTCGAGACCTAAAAGAGTAGGAACACTGGGGCCGTGTACGTCGATATCCAACAGGCCGACTTTTTTGCCCTGTGAGACCAAAAGTGCTGCCAAGCGCAATGCTACCATGCTCTTGCCAACTCCGCCCTTGCCGGACAGGACCAGAATTTTATGTTTGATGCGCTGGATATTCTCCTGCAGCTTCATTTCTTTCATAAACTGCTCTTGGCTTACATCCGGCTGCTGTGGCTGAGTAGTGCCGCACTGTCCGCTACCGCAATCGCCGCCGCTGCATCCGCCGTTGTCGTTATTATTCATTTTGCTTCTCCTTCTTATTGCTAGTTTAAATCTTTGTGTAAATAAATGGCGAAATCCTCGCCGTTTTTCTTGATCTCGATAAAAATACGCTCCCTGCCGTCCAGAGATGGGTTTTCTGTCCGTATTTTCTTAAAGTCGCTTTTTTCAATGAACTCCTGCAAGAAGAGCAACTCTTCTGCAAGTGAAGGATCGTTATTATCCCGGAGCAGACTATTAGTCAAGTCCTTTAGACGGTTGCGGGTGGATGTCTCTATGCATTTGCCATCCAGTAGCAGCCGGATCGACTTCATTACTTGCCGTTTTTCTTCAGTAGCAGCTTTACCTGCTTCTCCCAGAACTCCACCGGGCGGAAGCCGACCACGTTGGGTTCTTTGCCGCCGTTTATACGGTATGTCGGAGTACCCTGAACTTTCATCTTGATGCCTTCGTCAATGTCCTTTTGGACATCTAAAAGAATTTGGCCGGAAGCGACGCATTCTTTGAGTTCTGCTATATCCAGCCCGGCTTTTTTTGCATATTCCAAAAGCGCTTTTTCGCTCAGGCCGTTTTTCTTTTCAAACAGGAGATGCTCGTAATTCCAATACATTTCCTGTTTTGCAGCGCAACGACCGAAGCGGGCGGCGCGGCAGGCGTTGCGATGGAATGGCTTGTTGACAACAGGATTGCAGTCGTTGTCGAGCGGATAATCCTTGTGAGTGAAGTGGACTTTGCCGGGGAATTTTTCTAAAACCTTCATCATGCCGACATGGGCGCGGGCGCAGAAGGGACATTCGTAATCGGTGTATTCTTCTATCTTGATGGGAGCGTCTTTGGGGCCGATGGAAAGGCCGTCGAAGACCATGGTGCTGTCACCGAATGTTATGGACTTGACGCCGGAGGTTAGCTGGTCGGCAGGCCAGACGGCAAACTGTGCAAGGTAGACGATGCCGAAAACGGCAAAGATTACAAACGAAACCGGGAAGTTGCGCAGTCTCTCAAGCATCATCTTCGGGCCGTTTATAAACAGCTGCTTGAATTTAAATCTATTGCGGATTGCAATGGATAAAGCAATGGTGAAGTTGATAAGGTATATAAAAGCGCACATGATGCAGACCGACTGAATCACGAATTTGGCTATCAGGCCGAGAGTGATGCAAACCGGAATACCGATAAGATACGCCAGAAACATCAGTGAGTCCCAGGACTCGAAGCGGAACCTTTTAGATAGGGCAAATACAAGACCAACTAGGATCAGCGTAAAGAATTCCAATCCCAATATGGCAACCGGCACGCCGAAAACATTGGACCACGGACTGTTTGCAACCGTGACGCAGTTCAAGCCTTCGTTGATATTGCAAAATGTGTCGATGTTGCCACCCTTGGATCCGATTCTCGTGGCATAAAACAGCCAAGTCAGATAAATCGAGGTAACTACACCTGCCAGATTCAACAACCAGATATAAAACGTAAATGCTACACCGGGTGCTTTTACTGAGGAGGATTCTACTGCTTTATCCATCTTCCCGTCTCCCAAAACCATTAACAAGCCTCAAAGATATTTACAACAATTCTAAGGCAAATTCTATTCCAACTATTTAGCAGGCTTGGTTGTCGTCATATAGCCGTCCTTGACCCACACTTCCGCATCCGAAGTCTCGAAATTGCCGCTTGGATCGCCGAAGGGATTGTGCCAGTCGGCACTCTCCTGCGGTGTAACGCCGTTGTCGAAAACGAATGACAAGCTGTATGCCGGATCTATTTCCACATCGACCATCCACCACAAGCCGTCGTTTTCGGAAGTCATGGCCACGCCCGGATAAGGAGTCCAAGTCGTGCCGCCATCGTAGCTGTAATAAATGTAGGCGCTGGTCCAGCCGGATGAGAGATGGACGCGGTAGCTCTTCATACCTGTGTCGCCGTCAACTTCGTCACCATCCACTTCATCGCCGTCCACGTCGTCGCCATCCACGTCGTCGCCATCCACATCGTCGCCATCCACATCGTCGCCGTCCACGTCGTCGCCATCAGCGTCATCGCCATCAGGATCGTCACCATCAGGATCGTCACCATCAGGATCGTCATCGCCATCGGCTGTGTTGTCGGCAGATTCGCGTGTCGGGTATATCAGGTTGTTCTTGACCCAGATCTCATCGGCGGTGGTGACAAAGTTGTCGTCGCCGTTTGAAGGCTTGTACCACTGGGCCGATTCCTGATCTTCGCCTCCGTCGTTGAAGACGAAGTGCAGTTGTCCGGTGGAGCCGCGATTGACTTCTACCTGCCACCACTGGCTTTCTTCGGTTTCCATTGCCAGTCCGGGAAATGTAACCCAGTTGTTGCCGCCATCGGTGCTGTAGTAGATATAAGGTTCTGCAAAGTCGCTGTAGAAATGAACTACGCTGGCATTGCCCATTACTTCGTAATCCACATCGCCGTCGCCCTCTCCCTCGCCCTCGCCCTCGCCCTCGCCTTCTCCTTCGCCCTCGCCTTCACCCTCGCCACCTTCATCTATGTCGTCCTCTTCCGCATCGTCGCTGCAGGAAAGGCAGAATCCCAAAGCCATTACAAATATGATAGCTATGATGAAAAACTTATTTCTCGATTTCATTGTCAGCTCCTTTTGAATAAGCTTACAGTGATTGTCAATTCTCAGTCGGGAATGCAGACTAGGTTTTCTTCGTGATAACCCTCGTCGCATTCGTCACAGTGATCGCCGGTATATCCCGTATCGCAATAACAGACCGGCTGTTCTTCTTCGACCTTACACAAGCCTTGTCCGCACTCGTAATCGGAACAGGGTGTTTTCTCTACGCATTCAAGGCCGTCCGGCTCATAACCTTCGGCACAGATCTCGCAGTAGGTTCCGGCATATCCGTCTTCGCACTGGCACCAGGCAGCACCGTTTTTCTCGACGCATTTACCGTGCAGGCAGGGATCCTGTTCGCATTTGACACCTGTTGGCAGACCGCCTTCTTCGCCGTAACCGTAGCCCGAACCGTCCTGATTGGGGTCTTCGCCTGCGTCCCACAATTCGGCGTCTTCTTCCACGTCGTCCGCATCGCCATCCACTTCAATATCGTCCTCGCCGTCGGCGCAGGAATAGGCCGCAAGCAGCAAAATCAAAAATATAAAGTAGAGGAAAACCTTGAATTTCATTTAGTTTATCTCCATACTCTCGCGCACTTCAAAAGGCACCAAGACAGCCGATGACTGCGGAGGCAAAGTCATGCCGATGATCCCCTCTTCGTTTTCAAGCGGATTCGAAAAGATATCCACGTACAAACGATCTTCCTGATATCCTACATGTTCAGGGATTGAAAAGGAAATTCTTTTCGCGAGCTTGGAGCGATTGAAAAGCACGAAAGCCGGGTCTTCACCCTCCAAATGTCTGGCGTAGATATATGTGTCTTTTTCGGCCTTCAAGGTGCTGCGCTCTCCTCTTCTTAGACTTGTCATACTGCGATAGACTCGACCGACAAGCTGAACAGTTTTTAGCACATCGGCCTGCATTTCGTCAAGTCCTTCTTCGCCAGTAAAAGGTCTGCGATTGTCCGGGTCGCCTGCTCCGGCCAGCCCCGTTTCGTCCCCGTAATATATGATAGGCGCACCGACGCTGGTCATCATCAACGTCAGTGCCATTTTGAGCTTTTTATAAGGTTCTTCCGCTTTCGGTTGCAGTGGGGGCTTTTTCCAGGCGTCGCTCAGATCGTCGCCTGCTGCCACCGAGATAAAGCGCGTCACGTCGTGGTTGCCAATGATGGGAGCCATTACCGCCCCCGAACCTTCCCAAGCTGCTGCGCCTTCTTGCAGTATGTCATCGATATCCTTGAAAGAACCGTTTTCGTTGGCGATCACGTCGCGCACGGTCCACATGAAGGGAAAGTCGAACTGACCGCTCAATCCCTGCGGCCCCAGATACCATTTTATCTGTCCGTAACCGCCCTTGCCTGTGTAGGTTTCGCCCAAAAGATAAACGTGTGCGCCGCCGTTGTGATTTTTTTTGCGGATCAGGTCGCGCAGGTGGCGTGTTGCCATGCGCGGCATCATGGGAATGGCGTCCAGTCGCAGGCCGTCAAGATCGAAATGCTCCAGCCAGTAATAGGTGTCATCCACGACCTGCTCCACCACCTCAGGATTCTTCCATTTAAAGTCCGGCAGGTATTCGGTAAACCAGCAGTGGTCTATGGCTTCGGCCCAGGAGCAGTCCTCGGAGCCGCAGACGCAGCTTTTATCCGGGGAGTTGAACCAGTCCTGGTCCTGTTTTTCCTGCCAGTATGGATGCATGATGTGGACGTGGTTCATTACCATATCGACAACAAGCCTGATACCGCGTTCGTGGCAGACCCGCACCAGCTCCAAAAGCGCTTCCTCGCCGCCGAATCTGTCTTCGACGCCGCGCGCCTCTATGGGCCAGTAACCGTGGAAAGACTCGTACAGATAGCCGTCCAAGCCGGGCCAGTAGCCTTCGGGATTTTTGTACATGGGGGAAATCCATAGCGTGTTGACGCCCATGGATGTGAAATAGCCTTCTTCCACAGCCTCGATAATGCCGTATAAGTCGCCGCCGTGACGGTAGGAAATCGGTATGTCATCTGTCAGTTCGCCGCCGCCTTTTCTGAAGCGATCCACCACGATCTGGTAAATCAGGGCGTCGTTCCAGTCAAAAGGCTCATCCTCGTTCCAGACCGCGAAATCCACGCTTTCGGCCTCGGCTGAGTTTTCGTCTGCGGCTTCGAGTATCACATGGCTTTTACCGACGGACAGTTCACCTTCTATAAGGACGATCCCCGGATCGGGACTGGCTTTGACCTGCAAACTCTCGCCGCCCTTGATTTTGGCGGTGACACTTTGGGCATCAAGCAATGATCCATCGGAAGCTTTCAAAAAAACAGCCCGGGCATTCAAAATACCGCCTGAAACCTCGCTTTTATCAATACGCAGGGCGGGCATTGAGCAGTCCGCGATTTTGATATAGGAGCGTTCGTACTCGTCTTGGTCGAACATGGTCAAGGGATTGCCGCCATCAATGGCTAGTTTGCCATCATAACGCAGAGAGTAAAGATACTCGCCCGGATCGAGTTCGAGGGTTTTTCTGAAGATGCCGTCTTCGTCTTTTGACAGCTCGATATCAGCGGGTTTCCATAAATTGAAATCGCCTTCCACAAATACCCGCTCGACATCGTTTTGTCCCGGATCGAATGAGACATGCAGGCGGCAGTCGCGCATGTAAGGATCGTCGTCGGCTTTTTCACTGTCGCAACTCACAAATGCACAAACGAGCGCAAATGCAAGAAGGATTTTGGCAAAAGAAAACGGCTTCATGGCGAATCTTATTCCCAGCTACCGCAGAAAGGCGCGACCGTGCGCGGGTCGTGGCGTTCGTAAAGCGCCAGAATATATGCACCCGCGCCGAAGCCCACCATGGGAGCTTCGCCTTCATAATCGGCGTTTGTCGGGTGGTGCAATTCCGCTATCATGCCCTGATTGTTAATGGCCTGTGCCGTGATCCAGTGCAGAAGATCGTCTGCCAGATCCGCGCGACCGGCCAGACGAGCGCCGATTGAGGCACGCAGATCCACGAAAACCCACTCCTGCGAATCGTACCAACCGCCATCGTCGTTGCGGAAAAAGCCCTTGCCGTGGTCAACGGAAAGCTCGTTCAAGTACATATTGAAAGTCGCATCGGCAACGGTGCCGGTCGGATCTATCTGCAACCAGTTGAAAGCCTCGACCGTAGCCATGTCGTGATAGCCCGAAGCTGCGTTCAATTCTTCCAGCGAACTGGCAAGCACGCTTTGACCGTCTAACAGGTGATTTACAAGCGCTTCCCTGATGGCCACCGCCGCATCAGAGTATGCCTGAGCACCCGAATCCACTATCTTGGAATAGGCGCATAAACCCTGCGAGGCGGTAATGGAGGTATAGCTGAACTGCTTCTGCATTCCGTCCCAATGCACTTCCCAGATGGACGAGTCGGCCTTGATAAGATCGTTTGCCGGATTCATCAGGCCCAAAAGCGCGTCGGCGATTTTATCTTTTATCAAGGTACCGTAATCGGTCAGAAGCGAATCGTCGCCGCTGGCTTCCACATATTCGTAAAGCACCCACAAGAACTGACCGAAGCCATCGAACTCGATGTTGGGGCCGTACTCGTTGAAGTCGGTTTCCTCTTTGCCGCGCCCGAAATAGCGCGTGATGGTGACTTGATACGGCACGCCCGCTTCCGTCTCGTAATAACCCGAATCCGCGTCCAGCACGAATTTCAAGGCGGCCTTGGCCTCCGTATAATGCCCCGATTTTATCAAGGCTGCGATGGCGTAAGACATATCGCGCATCCAGCAGATATTCCAGTTACCCGGTGGCATGGATGCCAGAATCTGACCTTTCGAGAGATCCGCAGTTTCCCAGACCTGTCCCATACGCAGAACCGCTTCGGACTGACGATAGACAAAAAGCTCGGCAGCGCTCAAGCCCTCGATGGGGTCTTTGCGCCAGTTCTCCCATTCATCCAGAGCATCCTGCAAAATCTGCTCGGGTGTATCCTGGCCGTATGCCGCGCCTAAAGAGCTTATAAGCGCGTCGCCGTTTGCGGCTCCTGCATCAAAAGCGGAACTGACGCCAAACCAGCCGTTCTCGCCTTGGGCCAGACTCAGTTTTTTCTGGTAGCCCGCCACGCGGTCGTCACCTGCGGCGCTCTCCTGATTATTGGAAAGATCCACACCGTCTTTTAAGGCCTGATATGGATTGTTGGGCGTGCAGTCCGAGGCGAAGAAATCCCCCAGCGGCCTGTGATAGAGCGCACCCGCCGGGCCTTTTTCGATGTAGCCATTGATGTAGGACATGCTTTCGCCGGAAGCGTCCAGATACTTGGGGTTCTCGTTATCCGTGGCGTTGCCTAAGTGATAATTGTGCAGCGAGTAAACCGACAAGTCGGCCTGCTGCGTACCGGTGTTGGTCACTTTGGAAATCATGGTCAAGGCCGGAAGATCCACCTGCCAGGGCGCGAATATAAAGCTTTCGACACGCAGGTCGTCAATCTGTCTGACGATGTGAATGATTCCCGTCTCGTGGTAGTAGCCGACATATTCAGGCGTGACTTCGTTCAACCACTTGCGCGTTGCTCCGTTGGAAATTCCGAAATAAGTATCGAACAGCACATTGTGCGTCCAGACACCGTCGTCCCAGTTGCGGTAAATATGCTCCAAAAGCACGTTGGCTTTTTTCTCGGCCTTGTCGTAAATAACCGCGCCGAAGCCGTTTGCCGAAACCATGAAAGATGAGGACTCATGCGCTAACCCGCAGAACTCCGAGCCCTCCAAGCATTCGGGCCTGCAGATTCCGCCCATATCTTCAAAGCCATCTTCGCACTGACAGACAAATGCAGAACCGTCGGCCACACAGTCGCCCTTGAAGCGCTCGCTGCATGGGTTGGGATTGCAGGGGTCGCCAGCATCGCCGTCGATTTCGCTCTCGTCGTCGCCGTCTATATCGTCGCTGTCCGCATCGTCGTCGCCGTCAATGTCACCGTCGCCTTCAGGCAGACAGACGCCGTCCTGCAAAGTATAGCCATCGGCGCATTCGTCGCAGCGCTCACCGTCGTAGCCGGTATTGCAACCGCACTCGGCCTGGTCGTCTTCGTTTTCAAAACAGACGCCCTCGCCGCAGTCGTAGTCCTTGCAAACTCCGCTGTTTGAGCCTTCGAGTCTGCATTCGAGTCCATCGGCAACATAGCCGTCGGCGCATTCATCGCAACGCTGGCCATCATAGCCTTCATCACATTCGCAAACAGCATCGCCTGTCAAGTTCAGCGAACATTCGCCGTGCAGACAATATCCCACACAGGCTTGGGCGACACAGTTCAACCCGTCGGCGGCATAACCCTCGTCGCAATCACAGACGGGCTTGCCGTCTATGTCCAAGCACGAGCCGTGGCCGGAGCATTTGATGCCATCGCAGACATCATCGAAATCCGAGCCCGTCGTACACGAAAGCGAAAACGCCGCCAATATAAGCAGTATCCCAAAAGCGTTTTTCATTTTTCACACCTAGTCGAGTTTGTAAATGGATGCATCTTTTGCAGGAACGCTGACCGACACGCTGCCGCCAGAAACCGCAGCCGAACCGCTGCGCAGAAGCTCGCTCAATGTTCCGTCGCTTATGCCGAGCGCGCCTACATTGACGTTGCGCGTGACTTCCTGTCCGTTGCGGTTCAAAACCACCAAAACTTTATTGCCCTCATAGCTGAAACCGTAAGCCCAGAAATTCGCGTCGTTTGTAATCTGTATACGGTCACCGCGCCTCAAAGCGATATTGTCCTCTCGTATCTGCCCCAGCTTTTGTACATGCTGCAATGTGGCCTTCTGGTAGCTGTTCATCTGGTTTTCCCAGATCATCATGCGGCGGTTGTCGGGGTCTCCCGAACCGGGCAGGCCGTATTCGTCGCCGTAGTAGATGAGCGGAATACCTTTGATGGTAAACAGGAAGCTCCAGGCCAGGCGCATACGTTTGTAGGGTTCGTCGTAGGATGGCGTTCCCGGAGGATTGTCCCAGGCCGAACCGACATTGCCGTCCGCTTCGGATAAGGCTCTGGTCACGTCGTGGTTGCCCATGAAGTTTGAGAGTATGGCGAAATCGGTATAGAAGTTTTCGTTGGCCGCCATGAATCCCGCCACGCTGTTGAAGTCGCGGCCCATGTTCAAGAAGCAGTCCTTGGTGTTCCAGTAAACCGGGAAATCGAACTGGCCGTCCAACTCGTTTTCGCCTATGTATTCCTTGATGGTTCCGGCTTCGTTCTCGCCGACGAATGTTTCTCCCACCATGTAGAAGCGGATATCGTCGGTGGTGTCTATCTTTTCGCTCAAGCGGGCGCGCAGTGTCCAGCCCATATCGTGAATCATGTGCTTGACCGCATCCATTCTGAAGCCGTCGATGTTTGTTTCCTGTGCCAGCCAGATAGCGTGATCCGTCATGGCGTCTAGTAGATCGAGATTCTTGTACTCGAAGTCAGGCAGGTAATCGGTGAACCAGCAACTGATGGGCTTATCCCAGCCGCAGACGTAGGTCGGTGTATGGAACCAGCCATCGTCTTGATGCTGCGACCACCAGGGATGCTCGGAGTGAACGTGGTTGGCCACCATATCGACGATAATACGAATGCCGCGTTTGTGGGCTTCATCCACCACCGCCTTGAAATCGTTTAAGTCGCCGAAATGGGGGTCCACTGCTTCGACACCCGGTAGCGGATTTTCATCGGTCCAGCCACTGGATATGGGCCAGTAGCTGTGATAACCCGAATACTTGCGGCCATCGCTCGTACCGGCGCCCCAGTTGGGCGTGTTCTGACTGATCGACGAAAGCCAGATGACATTGACGCCCAGATCATTGAAGTAGTTGTCCTGCAAGGCGTCAAGTAATCCGGCGAAGTCACCGCCCTGCCAGTTGGCTCTGTTGTCCACATCGGATGTGGGTGAGTTATTGGCGGCATTGCCGTCGCTGAAGCGGTCGGTCATGGCGAAATACATGACGCCGTCGCGCCAGTCGAAATGCTCGTCCTCGACCCAGACCGGCACAAAGAGACTCTCGGCACTGCGTCCGGCCTGATCCTTGGCCTTGAACAGATACGAGTACTTGCCCTTGTCAAGTCCGCTGTCGCTGACGCTCCAGGTGTTGGTTTCCGAGTCGAATGCGGGTGTGACGCTTTGTCCGTTGCGCGTAATCTCGACCGTTGCAGGATCGAGCAATTCTTCACTCGTGCCGCGAATGAAGCCGACCGAGAAGGCGATTGAGCTGCCTGCCACCAGCGGCTGTTGGTAAAGCTGCAAAAGCGGATGACGCGCGTCCTCAACCAGAAGGCGCGAGTTGCGCACGTCGGAGACGTACTTGGTGTAAGGGTTTTTGGGATCGAGGAACCAGTTCGAGGTATCTTTGTTGAAGAACTTGTAGGCGTAGTCGCCGGAGTCAAGATCCAGCACCACGGAGAAATTGCCGTTGCCTTCGTCCGTCATGCGGTCAGATTCGCCCCAGCCGTTGAATTCGCCTGCTATATAAAGGTTTTCGATCAGGCGGGTCGGGTCGTAGTAAGTCACCTTCAATTCGCCGTTGCGAACGTCGCACTTGTCGCCGACGAATCCCACCGCGCATTCACAGATGTAGCTGTCGCCGTCTTCTATGCACTCGCTCATATTCGGCTGTGTGCATGGATTGGGAATGCAGGAGTTGTCGCCGGTGGGGACGCAGACGCCGTCGTCATCGAAGTAGCCTTCGTCGCAATCGCAGACGTAGTTGTCACCGACAACGACACAAATCGAACGGTTTTCTTCGTCGCAGGGATTGGGAATGCAGGGGTTTTCCGGGTCGATGATGCCATCCTCGGGAACACAACTCAAGCCGTCTTTCTCGTAACCTTCGGAGCATTCGCCGCAGGTATCTCCGGTATAGCCCGTATCGCAGATGCAGACCGGCTCGGAATTTTGAACGATG
Source organism: uncultured Myxococcales bacterium (assembly GCA_964437525.1). GTDB lineage: Bacteria > Myxococcota_A > SURF-8 > SURF-8 > SURF-8 > JAKQSH01. The sequence goes on from CAYTHG010000001.1 coordinate 13,830, forward strand.
CAGACGCCGTTGTCTCCGCAGGGATTGGGATAACATTCGTTGTCAGGTACGCATTGCAGGTTTTCTTCAACATATCCTTCGGCGCAGCGGTCACAGACCTCGCCTGCATAGCCCGTATGGCAGACGCACAAAACCTTGCCGCCGTCGGAGCTGCAGACGCCGTGGACGCAGGGATCTTCATCACAGGGAGAGCCGGACACGCACTCAAGCCCGTCTGTCTTGTATCCCCGGGCGCAGACATTGCAGGTTTCTCCGGCATAACCGGGATCACACTGACACGAAGGCTCGCCGCCCGTCATGACACAGACGCCGTGCAGGCAAGTGAAGTCGTCACACTCGTTTTTTACGCAGTCCAGCCCGTCGGGTGCATATCCTTCATCGCAGGAACATTGAGGAGAGCCTTGGTCTTCTACGCAGATGCCGTGTCCACCGCAATCGACGGCATCGCAGCCAGAATTTTCGGAAGCATCATTGCAGGATGCGAAAAAAGCAGTCAACGCCAGAAGCAAAAAAGCAATTCTGTAATTCATAACGGAAAACCTCGTTTGTCATTACCTTCATAGAAATATGGCTGAGCCATGAGCACAAAAAAACATTTAACCCTATCATATTTTCTTGCAGACAAACGACTTTCTTGGGCTTTCTGAATATTAAAGTGGATTGTTAAACAGTCAAAAAAAAGCCCGGGCGGAAACCGCCCGGGCTTAAGAGACATTGAAATATCAGGCTTTATTCAGCCTTCTTTTCACCTTCAGCCTTAGGAGCTACTGCATCTTTAGCAGCTGCTGCATCTTTAGCGACTGCTGCATCTTTAGCAGCTGCTGCATCTTTAGCGGCTGCTGCATCTTTAACGGCTGTTGCTTTGGCTTTTTTGTCCTTTTTGAAGATCTTGATGTGGTCAACCTGTTCTGCGATCCATTTTTCGCCTTCTTTGTTGGCGAGTTTCATGTCACGCAGGTGAATAGCCAGAACATAACCGAGATTCTCTGTGGCTTTCTGGAATTCTTTGTTGAGCTTCTGTGCCTGCCACATCATGTAGTAGTGAGGAATCATGTCTTTGGAGACCATCTTCCATGCGTAATACACGATAGCTTCACGAACGCGCTCGTTGGGGAAGTCCATTGTAGCTAGGACAGCTTTGTCGTACTTTTTGGTGTCGCCGGTTTCGGCCAGTACGTACAGAGCTTTTTCGCGCTCGGCCCAATGCTTGGCTGTCAGCTTTTTGACCCAGCAGGCGTTGTCGGTGCCGCAGTCTTTGGAAGCTTTCAGGCGCATGGAGAAGTCTTTGAGCAGTTCAGGAGTCTTCTGCTTCATGCCGTAGATTTTAGCTTTGCACTTGCCCTTAGCCAGGAATTTGTCGAAGCCTTCGACATAACTTCCGTCGCCCAGGATGGACACGACGTTGGCGGCGGCCAGGCAATACTGAGAGAATTCCTGCATTTTGCCACGGGCGTTTTTCAGTCTCAAATCACCTTTTGCAGCAACTTTCATGATTTCATCGAGATGCTTGGAGCTACCGATGGAAATCAGGGCGTTGGCGATGATCTCTTTTTCGTTGAGATACTCGGTGCTGCGCGGACGATTGAGGAACGATTTTACCAGAGCTTCTTCCGTCTCGGGCTGAGCGGCTACACCCATGGACTGGATAACCTTGGCAAAGAGTTCGTAGACGATTTTGTCCTTGAGTCCCTTGTTGAATTCTTCCAGCATTTTGGGAACCAGACGCTTGTCGCGCATCTGACCCATGACGTTGATGGCCTTGATCTGAATCCATTCGGGTTTCAGTTTGATTTTCTCGGCCAGCTTGTTGGCTTTTTCGTTTTTGAGATCGTAAAGCTTGATCAAAGCGTCTATGACGTTCTGATTGGCAATCTGGATCATGGAAAGCTGAGCGTCACGGAAGAGGTTACGACCCGTTTCGTCATCGACGAACAGGGCATAAGCAAGTGTGTCACCGGCTTTTTCTGCTTTGATTTCACCAAGAGCGATGGTGGCATAATGACGAATCAGAAGCTTTTCGCTCTCTTTTTCGACGAGCTGAATCAGCTTGGGCTCGGCACGCAGGTCGCCGATCATACCAAGAGCCTGAACTGCTCCGGCGCGTCCCATCTCTCCGGCTTTCCCAGCAGCCCACAGGAGGGCTTCGACGGCGGCTTTGTCGCCTATCATTCCCAAAGACATACAGATCTGCTCGGTCATGCGGTCATGATCCATGCTGTCTTTGGAAGCAACTTTTTTCAGTTCTCCTACCAGACGCGGCACGGCGACAGGATCGCCAATAATACCGAGGGAATAAATGGCAGGGATCGTGCCATAGCGTTTTTCCATCAGTCTCAAAAGTACCGGGACGGCTTTTTGCGTTTTGTGTTCCTGGACATAGAGCATAGCGCCATCGCGGGTGCGGCGGTCACTCAGTTCTCTGACCCAATCGTCTTCGGTTTTTTCGAAAGAACATCCAGCGAAAACAACCAGCAACTGGAGCAAAAATGCCCAGAGAAGAATCTTCCTCATAGCTCGCTTCTCCTTTGATTTAATTGGTTCTCACCTATTATTCCCATTCCTTTGATTTTAGGCATAATTGGCTTTGAGTTTGTCTACCATATATCTATTGTCGAGTCTAGGGCAATTGTTTTACAAAAAAAATTAGGAGTTGTTAAATTTTATCTGAATTGTTCAATATTGAAGAAAAATCAAATTCCAGCTTGCATGTGGACACTTATTGGTCAAGAATCGAAAACATGGAAAGCAGTCGTAATAAGGGTTGCTTTTTGATTTTTTATAATAGATAATTCCGCAGTTTGGCTAAGCGGCAGCAGGTGAAATCGGGCCGCAATTTTATTGTTTGTATGGAACACTAAAAGTTCAGTTTGACATACGAGATATGAATAATCGACTAAGGAGGAAGAAATCATGAAGCACAAACGTACTTGGCTGACCATACTCTGGTCGCTTATTCTGGCATCTATGCTTATCGCCGGTTGCTCTACCGGTGGCGCCGACGTAGACCCCGACGACGATGGTAACGAAGGCGAGGGCGAAGGTGAAGGCGAGGGTGAAGGCGACGGAGACTCCGATGGAGATATCGATGTGCTGCCCGGCGACGAGACAACCATTATGGACATCCAGAAGGGTGATATCGCAGCAGGCGCTCGTGTAGAGTTGAAAAATATCGTGGTGACTTCGGTTGTATTCAATGTTGCCTCGAACTTGAGCGGCATTTTTGTAGCCGACCAGACCGCAACCGAATACGCCGGTGTGCTGGTTACATGGAAATCAATCGAAGCCGATCCTACCTATGGCTATGACGCTCCCGAACTGGGTGTCGGCAAAGTCATCGAAGTAGTCGGTGTGGTATCGGAATTCTGCGGAATCTCCGAACCATATTATACATCCTGTTCGACTCAGGTAGAGCTTACTCCCTTCAAGATGGACAAGGGCGCCATCATTGATACCGGCGACACCGCCGAACCGCCTGCAGCCGTTTTGGTAGATCCCGCCAAAGTCAAGACCGGCGGCGAAAATGCTGAAAAATATCAGGACATGCTGGTATATGTCGAGAACGTAAGCGTCGAAGACAACGATCTCGGTTACGGCCAGTTCTCCGTCACCGGCGGATTGGTAGTGGACGACGATCTCTATCATTATACAATTCCCATGAACGGATACGAATATCCTGTTCTGACCGGCTTCATTTACACATCTTATGACGCTTTCAAACTTCTGCCGCGCAAGGCCGAAGATATGGGCGAAACGCCTGTAGACGGCGATTACGATTACGAATTGGACGGTGACAAGCCTGAAGACGGCACCATCGCCTACCTGCAGTTCCCCGAGACCCAGCCCGAAACCGGCACGGCTGTAACGCTTTCAGGCGTTCTGGTAACCACTGCCGGACTGTATGTTTCTTCCAGCATCGATGGTTTCACCATCTGTGAAGACGAGTGCGGTCAGTGGCAGAACATCATTGCCGTATACTACAAAGAGGATTTCGATCCCAGCGTAGCCCCCGGCGATGTTGTCGATCTGGTAGGAACCTTTGAGGAATACTGCGGAACCGGAACCTACTGCTCTTCGCAGATCAAGGTTACAAGCGTCACCAAGACCGGTACCGACACAGTGCCCGAACCGCACCTGATCGCCAACCCGGCTGACATCGCCACCGGCGGTGCATTGGCCGAGCCGTATCAGTCAGCACTGGTCAAGGTTGAAGATGTAACCGTAGAGAACAACGAAGCCGGTTACGGACAGTTTGCCGTCACTGGTGGATTGATGATCGACGACCTGCTGTTCTTCTATGACCTGCCAACAGTAGGAACCACCTACGAAACCCTGGCAGGTGTAACCCACACGTCCTACAACGAATCCAAACTCATTCCGCGCGATGCTGGCGACATGCTCGAAGGCGATGGCCCGGACGGCGACGTAGTTGACGGCGATGAGGTTGACGGCGACGTGCCTGTTGACGGCGATGTAGAGCCTACAGACGGACTGGTAATCACTGAAATCCACAAAAACCCGGCTGCCTTCCTGGATGACAAAGCCGAATTCGTAGAAGTCTACAACGGCAGCGCTTCCAGCATCGACCTTAACGGTTGCACACTGAAGGACAAAGATACCGACACGCATACCATAGCTTCTGCCAACGGTCCTACCGTAGTACCCGTGGGCGGCTATCTGGTATTGTGTGTAAACAGCGATTCCGGCACCAACGGCGGCGTAACCGGCTGCTATCAGTATGCCGATTTCGTCCTTGCCAATGGCGGTGACGAAGTTATCATCGAATGCAGCAGCACCATCCTCGATCAGGTCTACTACACCGACGAAGAGTTCCCGGACACCACCGGTAAATCAATGCAGTTGAGTTCCGGCTCTTACAGCGCAACCGCAAACGACGACGGCGCCAACTGGTGCGACTCGACCACGCTGTTTGCTTCCGATACAGAATACGGCGACGATTACGCCACACCTGGAACGGCAAACGTATCTTGCCAGTAACCAAGAGTGAAATTATTCATGAAACATGAAGACATCACCAAGGGACGGCGCTTAAAAGCGCCGTCCCTCTTTTCGGCCCTGATATTGCTAATGCTGCTTGCATCCTGCAGCGTGGACGGAAACGACGTTTCCTATCCCGACCAGGATCTGCGCATGACATTCCTGCACACCACCGATACCCATTCAAAGACACTGCCTTTCACTTACGTCCCGACTTTCACCGATCAAAATCTGGGAATCAAACTTTGTGACGGTGTCAACCTTCTGGGCGATTGCCAACTTTGTCTGACATACAACGAGTCGGTGGAGTCCTGTCAGGTCTGCAAGACCTTCAACCAGTACGAGTTGGAGGCCACAGAGAACGCGCCATGCGAGGACTGTCTCGAAGAAAGCTTCGATGCAGAGGATTGCCGGGCCTGTCTTGAAAACGTACGTGGTTCCAAGGCTTGCGCCGATTACACCTTCGGTGGAGCGGCCCGCGCTGCATACATCATCAACCGCGAACGCGAAAAAGCTGTCCGTGCGGCATATGTCGATACCGGCGACTTCTTCCAGGGCGCTCCTATCTTCAATCTTTTCCGTGGCGAAGCCGAAGTGCGTGTTTTATCGGCCATGATGCCGGATGCCGTAACTTTGGGAAACCACGAGTTCGACCCAGGCGCTACCCGTCTGGCGGAACTGATGAACAAGTTCCGTAACTTCCCGCTGTTAAACGCAAATTACCTGTGGGAAGACATGGACGCCCCCGGCTCCTTAGAGATGGCCCGTACTGTCATGCCTGCCACTATCCGTTATTACAACGGAATCAAGGTCGGCTACATCGGCATGGGCAACGTGCATTCCCTGACCAGCTTAGGCACCTCCGGAAACTCAATGCGCGTTCGCGCTTTAGATGAGGTGGAAGTAGTCGAAAGCTGGGTCGGCATGATACGCCCGCTGGTGGATCTCGTCGTTCTGGTATCGCATCTCGGCGTTGCATCTGATCAGCAGGTCGCCTCGCGTGTAGCAGGCATCGACATAATCTTCGGCGGTCACGATCACGTCGTCATTATGCCTCCGGCTGAGGTAATCAATCCCGAAGGCAAAAAGACTCTCGTGGTTCACTCCGGCGTCAACTTCAAATTCGTCGGCAAACTCGATGTCGTTGTCAGAAACGGCGAAGTGGTCGCCCACGAATATACGGCCATTCCCATTTACGGCCGCACCGCCGATGTCTACGACGAATTTGAAAGCTACGACGGCGAAACCAACATAAACGGCCTGCGCCCGGACGAGCGCCTGTATGAAGACGAATTGGTCGCCAATATCCTTTACAATTACCAGTACGAGCTTCAGCAGGCTCAGGATCTCTCGCGCATCATAGGTGTAGCCGGTGACGATCTGCCGCGCTACGGCGATGGCGATTCTCCGCTGGGCAACCTTGTCGCAGACGCCATCCGCGCCCGCCGCAAGGTCGAGACCGATTTCTCCGTCACCAACTCGCTCGGCATTCGCGCCGATATCGACCGTGGCGAAATCACGCTCGGCAAGCTTTACGAGGTCTTCCCCTTCGAGAACACCGTTGTCGTAATGCAGATTTCCGGTGCTGAAATCAAAGAGCTGTTCGACTACTCGGCCTCTCGTAGCGCCTCTTACGGTTGCAAAACGCAGATTCAGGTCTCCGGTGCCAAGGTCGAAATGGACTGCTCGACGCGCACGGTCAAATACGTCGAGATCAACGGCATCGTCATCGTTGAAGATTACACGCTGATGAATCCGCATGTGATTTTCTCCATGGCCACCAACGACTATATCGCCAACGGCGGTTCGGGCTTCGATATTCTGGAGCGCAACACCACCAAGGTGGACACCATGATTTCGCTGCGTGATGTGGTTATGGAGTTCGTGGAAGAAAACAGCCCATTGGAGGCAGTGGACGACGGCAGATTGAAGCTGATCGAATAAGGCATAAAACATGAGATCTTACCTGCTTATATTCCCCGTCCTGTTGAGCCTGCTGTTAGCCGGTTGTCCGGATACGTCCGCTCCTGCAAAAGCGGTCGGGCATACCAGCTTCAAGGTTACGCTGTCATCCGATACTGGCAGCGCCGAGAGCAGACTGGATCTGGACCGAAATTTCAAAGTAAAGCTTTCCATCGAAGCTCGCGATGAACAGAACGACTTGATGAAAAAATACGATGGCAAGGTGCGCATCAAGGTCAAGCCCGGTATCTTTACCGAGCGCAACACCGGCGATCTGCACCTGGACATGGACCCGGGCAGCGTCGAGCTTGAAATCGAAGACGGCAAGGCCACCGATATCGAGCTGGAAATCGAGCGCTCCATGGGCAACGCTGTAATCTGGGTAGAAGATATAGACACCTTTGTTAGCGGCGTTTCCGAAACCATCTATCTCAAAAAGATAACGCTGGCCGGAGCGCAGTATCCCAATCATAAAGCCGAAGTGGTGGAATCCACGCAGGGTACCAACCTTTGCGAAAAATACGAAACCCTCGGTATAGCTCCGCCGCCGGATACCTCCGTCTGGGAATACAACGCCGTTCGCATCGAAACCGGCAGCCTGATTGTGACCCATTCGCAGATCGGCGGTTTCTATTTAACCGACACCGACGAACCGGATTTCGGCAGCATCTACGTTTACACTCGCGGTATTCCAGCTTTGGAGCGCGGCGACAGACTCACGTATCTGTCCGGTAATATTTCGGAGTTCTTCGGTCTGACCGAATTGACCTTCCCAAGTTACGCCGTCGAATGTTCGCATCATGCTCTGCCTGAGCCGGTGCTTATCAACTCGGCCATGCTGGATTGTGAAATGGAGATGGAGAAATACGAGGGCGGCCTCGTCAGAATAGACGGTGTCTCGCCCAGTAAGGAGATAGACGACGAGTCCTATCTCAACTACGGACAGTGGATGGCTTATAAACCCGACGGCGGACAGATTTCGCTGTCGACCGAAGTTGCCATGCCGGGATACGATCCGCGCTCCCAGGAGGCTAAAGGTAAAGTCATTCAGTCGATTACGGGAATTCTGCGCCATCACTACAGCGCCGATCCCGAATGGATACTGGTACCGCGCGACGAATGCGATGTCGTCTGCGATTTCAGTTTTGAAGGATACGATTGTGCGCAGCCTTCCTGGTGCAAGGAAAGTATGCCGCAGACCAATTGTGAATAATAACGCAGCAACCGTCATTAGGGAGTTACGATGAAATCTAAGCTCACCATTATTTTTCTGATTGTATTCATGCTGGCCAGCTTGCCGCTTTTAGCGCAGGAAGAAACCAGCGAGGAAGATCTTCTGACCGAACCGTCCAACGATCTTCTGGATGAGGGCACAACACCTGCAGATGAGGCCGCTCCCCAAGAGCAAGCTGAACCTGAAGTAAAACCCGAACCCGCAACGGAACCCGAAGCCGAGGCCAAGCCCGAAGTCGAAGTGGAACCGGAAGCTGAAGCCAAACCCGAGCCGCCAGCCTTCGAGCAGCCTTCGACACCTGTCGAAGAAGTCGAAGAAGTCGAAGAAAGCGCCGGAGCAGAGACCGAAGCTATCAAGGAGTGGGGCAACGACTGGACGGACTTCCCGTCTGTCAACCTCAACTTCGTCTTTTCCGACGACAACCTGTTAGACAACAGCGAGTTCTCCCCGGCTGCCGATATCGGCCCGCGTGAGAATCAGGACTACTCGCAGTCGCACCTGGTGCTTTACAAACGCGCCGACGGTTACTGGAAAGGTCTCTTGACCGAGGCTGCTCTGGTCTTGAAATTCAAGCTGTATACCGACTCGACCGGCTCGACCGGCACCGGCATTGCCGATGACGGTTCGTACGTCAAAGTCGGCTACGTCTTTGATTACGACGGCGACCGCGACATGACACTTGACATCACCGGCTTCCCCTTCGATGCCGACGCCTTCTTATTGGGCTATCACTACGATCTGTCCTGGGCAGGCGAGAGCGCTTTCCCGCAGAACGGCGACCCCGTTCCCGGCCTGCGCATCTCCTTCGATCATCCCTGGTTCTACGTCTTCGCCGGCATGAAGACCCATCGTCAGCCAAAAAAAGACAAGCTCAACACCGAGCGCGTCCCGGTCGAGGCAGTTTATGCCGGTCTCTTCGGAGTAGGCGTCAAAGCCTATCCGGGTCTCTTGATCGAGGCCAACGGCGGCGTCATCCAGAAGGGCGACAACCCGCTCATGCCCGAGATCGCAGGTAACGAAAAGCGCGACGACATCATATCCGGCGGCGCATCGCTGCGTGTCTCTTACAACGACGGCCTGCCCATCGCCAATTCACTGAATATGCGCCTGTGGCAGAACGACCCGCGCAACCGCCTGAAAACCAAACCGAGCGACAAATACGAAACCGGTCGTTTCTCCTGGCTGGTATCCGGCGAATTCGATTTCCTGTCCGAGCCTTTGCAGGATCCTGAAGTCGAAGACGGCACCAAGGCATTCAACGCCATAGCCGGAATGCTGCAAGCCAAGTTCAAGTACGACCACCTGCGCATCCACGTAGACGGCATGTACCGCACCCTGGAATTCCTGCTGTTCAACACACCGGGCTTCATTCCCTTCCAGGCTTTCCCGTCCTCGGCAGCCGTCAGGCCCGAGATTTCGAGCGAGTTGGCCATCGACTATCACATCAGCAAAGCTCATCTGACACTGGGTCTGGCCGGTGGACTTAAAGTCCCTGCCACCTACAAAGGTGCCTCCAACATCGAGCAGATCTCGGTTGTCAAGGACCGCTCAGACGCCGTAACATTCATAAATGCCTTCGACCGCAACGTCGAAATTCTACCGCCGGGCAAAAGCGCCGCCAACATCATCCATGCCCGCTTCAACGCCCAGTTCGATATGTCGGATTACATGTCTCTGCTTCTGGAAATCAATTACATCAACGACAAGAACAAAACAAAACTCGCCACCAGCGAAGACAACTCCAAGCTCTTGACCAAGGTCTTCGAAGACTCAAGCGTCACCAACATGATAGGCGTAACCGCCATGCTGAGAGCGAACTTCTAAGAACTCTCTTGATGAGATTGAAAAGGCCGCGCCCTGCAAGGGCGCGGCCTTTTTTTTAGACTACTGACAAACCTTTAATTTTAGAGATATTGACAAGCAGTAGAATATTGTCATTCCCGCGCAGGCTGGAATCCAGAACAGTATCAACAGGATGGGCACCCGCCTACGCGGGTGTGACATGAGTTTGAGAATTCTTTTTCAATAAATAGTACTTTGTCAGCAATCAAAAAAATCGATGGTGCGATCTATCTTGCGCAGAAGATGATCCTTCGGCACAAGCTGATCGATACAAACCATCTCCAGCTTCGATTGCTTCTCCTGGTTTCTTTTAAACATACTTTCATTATAAAAAAAAGTCCCCGCCAAGTGGCGAGGACTTTGTCAATAATCTTAATCCAAACCGGGCCACCCGTGCGGGTCGCCGTTTTAGATGGGAACATGGAAGGACTTATTTTTTTGCGCCTGCGCTGTTGTAGTAAGCCTTGTCCTTGGTGAATTTGTCGGCTTGGTATTTGCGGATCTGATAGACCTTTTCGCTGCCTGCGGTTTTTACCCAGGAGAACTGCGAAGGTTTGTCCTGGCCGCTTGCTTCTTTTTCGGATGGCAGCACCTTCATGGAGAAGCTGAAGCTGTTACCGTCTTTGTCTTTGGCCGATACCTTTACATCCGCTGTGTCCAGTCCGTAGAAGGCAAGCTCTTTAGGTTTGTCTTCAACTTCGGCCCAGCGCAGTTTGGCGAATGTGTTCAGCGTCGATTCAAGCCTTGTTTTATCTACCGAGAATTTCTCGTCGCCGACCAGTTTCCAGACGGTCTCTTTGACAGGAGCGACGGCTTCTTCGCCTTCTTTGGCAGCCTGCTTGACTTCGATTTCTTTTTTCTCGAAGGCATACTTGGAGCTGGCGGCGGCGAACTCTATGTAGTTGAATTCTTCTTTGGGAAGATCGTAGACGAACTTATTCCGCCAGTCTTTGACTTTCTTTTTGAAGCTGCTGGCAAAAGCACCTTCGACCACAAGTACGCGCTCTGAGTCGGGCAGCCTGATGAAGGTGCCGCGATAATCCGGGGTCTGCTTGCCGACGATCACTGACAGCACTTCCTGTCCTTTGGCGAATGCCTTGACTCTGATGCCTTTTTCGTCCACCTCGAAGTTGGAATGCTTTTCTTTTTTGTCGGAGGCTACACGCGAAATTTTCAGGCCTTCAAGTTTTTCCACCACGGCAGATTTCCAGGAACTTTCAGCAGTGTATTCGCCGGGCGAGGTAATCAGCCAGTCTTCGCCACGGCGCTCGACCGTAAAGGACTCGGTTTCCTGCGTAATCTCTATCTTGTCAAGCGTGGCTTCTTCTATGGTGGGCAGGACTCCCTCGAAGGATTCCACCTTGGTTTCATAAGGGCTTTCGCTGACCATCATCACGATTGCCAGAAGCACCACGAATATCAAAGCCGAAATGACAAGCTTGTTCTTAAACCACATGTTGTCAATCTCCTATAATCTAACGGGCTATTTGGAAAGCTGCAGGCCGCTCTTGCGCGCCTTGCGCATTCCCCAGCGCAGGAATCCGTAAAGTATCAACAGAATCGGGATACCGAACAGGTTGACGTATTTGATGGTGTTCTTTTCCCAGTTTTCAAGCTGGGCCAATGGGCGTTCGGTAACACCGCGCCCGCGAATCTCCGACATGCTGCCGTCCTGTACCATCCAGTCGATCATGTTGGCAAAGAAAATCAGGTTGGGAGCGTCTAAGAAATCGTCCTGCGGGAAAGTGCCGTCACCGACTACGAGCAGGTGAGCTTCGGAGCTTTCGGGGATAACTTGAGCGGCCTCAAGCCATTCCATACCTTCGCGTGAGGCTTCCATTCCGGCATAACGGCTGGACAGGATTCCCGTTACCGTTGCCATGACGGGGAAAGGCCCGACTTTGGAGGTCTCTGTCGGAGCTTGACGCTGCAAGGGTGAAAGCGGTGTCGAATAAGGAACCGACCAACTGCGCGGGCTGGACTGGGCCAGCACTTCGTATGTCACCTTGGCGGAGTTGGCGGCCAATTCCAGCGAGGATACGAAGGGGAAGGACAGAGCTTCCAGGCTACCGACCAGCGTGCTTTCTTCTTTGAACTGGGTGATGACCGGAATGAAGGGGTAATTGACGATGTTGCGGATCTGCATATTCCCCTGCTGGGTGGAAACATTAATGCGTTTGTTCTGCACATCCAGCACGAAATCGCCGTTGATGGTTACGCCGTAATGCTTGAGCAATTCTTCAAGACCGGTAGTGACCGGCATGGCGTTGAATCTTTGAAGGTCTACGTTGTATCTTTCGAGCAGGAAGGCAACCGATTTGCCCTTCATGATGAACTGGTCGATTTCGTACAAGGCCTGTTCGGAGAGACGCTGGGTCGGAGAAACGATTACCAGCGCGTCGATGTCCTCAGCGATCTTGTCGTCTTGGCCCAACTGCACGGCGATGGTCTTGTAGTTTTTCTCCAAAAGCTTTGAAGCTTCCTTCATTTTCTCTTTGAGAGACGGTTCGCCGTGACCTTGCAGGAATCCGATAACCTTGAGCTTGTCGCTGACCAGCTTGCGGAGCATGGAGGTGATTTCGTATTCGAGTCCGCGTGTGGACTTGACTACCGGAATGACCTCTTTTTTGTCGGCGTAGTAGAAGACTATGCCCATGGCAACCTGCTTGACCTTGAACTCGTCGTCTTCGAGAACCTGAATCTGCACAGGCGGAATGCCGTTCATGGTCAACTCCATGCGGGTTTCTTCTTCGTCGCCGGGATCGATGAACTCGAAACTGAACTTGCCCGAAGAGTAAGCCTTATACTCCTCGAACAGGTCTTTTAAGAAACGCGCGTGGGTGTTGTAAGGCGCGGGCAGATCCTTGGAGAAATAAGCCTTGGCCAGAATCTGGTCGTCTAAGGCTCGCATGGTGTCTTTAGATACTTCGGCCAGTGAGAACTCGCTGTTTTCGGTCAGGTCTATGCGTCCGAAAAACTGCACCGAGATCAGGTTTACGAGTATCAGGATGCCGAGCAGAATCAGTATAAAAGCTCCGGCGCTTCCGGTCGATATGAGTTTTTTCTTGTTTGCCATCTTATTACTCCTCCTATCTCCAGCTCTCGGTCTTCATGGCGAAGGACGATATGGTCATCGTGCCCGTAATGAAAGACAGGTAGAAGATGATGTCACGCGAGTCCAGCACGCCTCTGGCGATGTTGTTGAAATGGTAGTCCAAAGAGATGTACTGGAAGAAATTCACGAATACGTCAGGCATGAAGGGCAGCATTTTGTCGAACATGAAGAAAATCACGCAC
>CAYTHG010000001.1:27169-65172 GCA_964437525.1 uncultured Myxococcales bacterium
GCACAACAAAAGCCCGAGAATGAATGCCACGATCTGGTTGGTGGTGGCCGATGAGGTCAGCATTCCCAAGGCGAGATATCCCGCGCCGAGGAAGAACAGACCGATGTAGCCTCCCATGACCGGACCCCAGTCAAGCGATCCTATCAATGAAATCGAGACGGCATAGGGCAGAGTCAACAGCACCGTGATAGTCATCAGCGTCAGTGCTGCAAAATATTTGCCCAGAAGGATATCAATATCCCTGACCGGCAGGGTCATTAAAAGCTCCATGGTGCCGGTCTTTTTTTCTTCGGCCACAAGGCGCATGGTGATGGCCGGGGCGAAGAAGATGAACAGTATCGGCATGATTCCGAACAGGGAGCGCATGGAAGCCTGCCCCATCAGGAAAAATTGCTGGAAGAACATCCAGCCGGCGATCAGCAGAAAAACGGTGCTGACGATATAGGCCACCGGAGAATTGAAATAGGAGCGCAGTTCTTTTTTGTATATGGACCAAATGTATTTCATGGAAAGCCTCCCTTAATCCTGAGTCAGTTCGTGGAAGACATCTTCCAGACTTGCGGTTTCGCCGTGCATCTCGATCAATGTCCAGTTTTTCTCTACTGCCAACTGGAAGATCTTGGCACGCACGTCACGGCCCTTTTTGGACTCGACCACAAAGCCTGGATGAGAATCGCCGCCGTTGCCGTTTTTGCTGACCTTATCGACAAAATCGACGCGGGCCAGATGATCGGCTATGCCGTCATAGTTTTCCGCAAATTGCAGACTTACGCGGTTGGCTCCGGCAGAGCGCGTCAGCAATTCATCCGGGGAACCGTCAGCAACGATTTTGCCCTTGTGGATGATGATGACGCGGTTGCAGGTGGCCTGAACTTCCGGCAGGATATGCGTTGACAGAATGACCGTCTTTTCCTGTCCGATTTTTTTGATCAGGTTACGGATTTCCACAATCTGGTTCGGGTCCAGGCCGGAGGTCGGTTCGTCAAGCAGCAGAATATCCGGGTCGTGGACCATGGCCTGTGCCAAGCCGACACGCTGACGATATCCGCGTGATAGCTGCGAGATGTCTTTGGACAGCACCGGGATCAAGCCGCACACTTCGGCGGTCTGCTTGATGCGCTTCTGGCGGTCTCCCTTGGGAATGTCACGCATCTCCGCGACCCACGCCAGATAGTCGTAGACCATCATGTCCTCGTAGAGCGGGAAGCTCTCCGGCACGTAGCCTATGCTTGATTTGACCTTCTGGGGATCGACTTGAGTGTTTACACCTTTTACCTCGACCGAGCCGCTGGAGGGGGTCAGGTAGCCGGTGATGACCTTCAAGGTCGTCGTTTTTCCGGCGCCGTTCGGCCCCAGAAATCCCAGGATTTCGCCCTTCTTCACTTCCAGAGATATATTATCTACGGCAGTGACCGGGCCATACTTCTTTGTAAGATTCGATACGCTAATCATCACAACCCTCTTCTAAAAAGGTTCAGGTGTTCGATCTTGTTGAAAATACACTGCAACTTCGTGGTAGTACATTAATAAATCTTCGTCGTTTGTCAACAAAGCAATCAAAAAACATGGGTATTTTAGACATAAATCGCTGATTTCCAACGTTTTTATGGTCTATGAACCCGAGTATGCAACAACAACAGATCGGATCCTGTTTTTATTCCGAAAAAATTAACAGAGATTGAGAATCAACGCAAGTATCCCGGCGGCACCCCGGCCCGGCGAGCTTCTTCCATAAAATCATTCAGGTTTAACTTGGCTTGCTCGTATTTCTTTCTGGAGGCTTCCACATGTCTGCGCCAGTTGGTTTCGCAGTCGCCTTGCTTGGGGTCGTTTGATGTCGGTGTGATGCCCAATGCATAAGTCTGGCAGTCCGGCGGACTGTCTTTAAGGCTCAGGTACAAGTTTTCCATTTTCTTCAACTCTGATCTCAAACCCAGCCAGCGCTCGTGCCATTGTTTGTGTTCGCGTTCTTTGACGCGCAACTCGCGTCTCAAAGGTTCGGGGTCGTATTTCATGCGGCGTGCAGGCTGCTTGTTGTCGCGCTCTTCCATTTGCATTTCGATTACATACGGCCTGTAGCGCGCCGGGACGCTGACCATATCGTTTTTGAACTGCCACCTGCCACGGCTGTCTTTGTATTTGTAGATAAGCTTGCCATTGGTTTTTTTGCGCTTTTCCTCATTCTGCTTTTGCTGTTTCTCTTGGGCCTTGCGCTTTAGTATGTCGGCGATTTCATCAAGCGTCTTGCCCTGTGTCGAGACCGGTGCATCCTGCGCGAAGGCCAGGCTGGAACAAGCCAGAATCACAATGGCCGCTACAAACAAACTGGAGAATTTTAAAAACTTTTGCATTCGCACTTCCGTGTAAGGCTGTTAAAAGCTAAGCTATTATATATCAATTTACGATTTGGACCGAATTATTCAAGACATGCATGAATCCAAGCCTTCAATATCCGCGCTGGTGGTCTGCCAGAACGAGGAATCCAACATCGCCCGCTGCCTGGAATCACTGGCTTTTTGCCATGAAATCATTCTGGTCGATGGCGGATCGTCTGATGCCACATTAGATATCGCCGGAAAATTCACGGACAATATTTTCCATAATCCCTACAAAGGCTGCAACAGCCAGAAGGAATTCGCGCGGCAAAAAGCCTGCGGGCGCTGGGTCTTGAATCTCGATGCCGACGAGTGGCTGAGTTTAGAGGGCAGAGCGGAAATCGAGCAGGTCATAGCCAAACCCGAAGGCAGATCCGGTTTTGAAATTCCTGTCAAAACCTTCATAGGGGAACGCTGGATAAAACGCGCAGGCTACTGGCCCAACCGCAAAAAGCGCTTTTTTTTGCGTGAGGCGGGATTTTGGGACACCTTGCGCGAACCCCACGACAGCGTAAAACTTTCAGGAGACTGGGGCAGATTTAAACAGCCCATCATGCACCGCACCGCAAAAAGTGTGGAAGAAGTTGTTGAAAAAGCCCGTATAAACGGACAACTGGCCGCCGCAAAAAGACGCGAATCCCAAAACGAAAGCTCCCATCTTTCGCTGCTTGCAAAAGCACAGACACAAACCCAGGCGCTGTCGCACGCATCCTGGCGGTTTTTCAGGAGCTACATTCTAAAGATGGGAATCCTTGAAGGTCGCTTAGGGCTGAGGCTGGCCTTAGCCGGTTTTTGGGAGGCTTTTGAGAAATATGGGGGCGGTTCTTTGAAGGGATAAAAAAATGGCAGGTGCCATACCTTGCCGCTTCAGAATTGCACACCTTACTAGACAGCTTGTCCGACAGGGGATTGTCTGCTATATTAAAAGAAGCTCTGGTACCGATCTGGAAATGAGTATTGCATTATAATAAGTAAAGTCCGTGTCGTGCGTTCGATTATCGACCATCGGTTCTGGAGACTTGTTCTGCCGCCGCTTTAAGGTGACAAAATCTTTGGTGGATTTTGCCGCCAAGCGATCAATCCCGGCCTGACGCAATGGCTGGTATCGCTGTCAGTGGCCAATCAGTCCTTGTGTTAGAAAAAAGGAAGGAAGCGACCATATGTCGAATAAAGATCAAAAAAAGAGGCAAGAGAAGCAAAATCAGCCCAAGCTAAGCAAAAAAGAGAAGAAGGAAAAGAAAAAGGAAAAGATGAAGGCCAAGGAGGAAAAGGGAGTCTTTTCTTCAGGAAAATAACCAATTGAACAAGCGAGAGGACTAGCTTCGCTATTTTCGAAGTTAAGTCAAGGCGACTTTTGTTTGGGTGTCGTTGGTGTGTATCCAGCGTAAATCGACAGTAGTTCAGATCGCTGACAAAGTTGATCTTTTACTGGAAAACAATAGCGAAAACCTTGTCACACCCGCGCAGGCGGGTGTCCACTCCGCCGATATTATTCTGGATTCCCGCCTTCGCGGGAATGACGACTTGCTGTTGTTTGTCAATAGCTTCAAAATTAGAGGTTTGTCAATAGATCCCAAAAAAGGCCGGGCGCTTTCGCGCCCGGCCTTTTTGCGTGTCATTCGTTCAAGCGCTTTTATCAGATTTTGAACTCGCCGTTTTCGTAGACGACTTTTCCGTCCAGTTCCCAGCGTCCGCCATCGCGCATATCTTTGATGAGATCCCAGTGCAGGCCGCTCATGTTTTTGCCGCCCGCCTCGGGGATGGACATGCCGACCGCCATGTGCATACTGCCGCCGATTTTTTCATCGAACAATATGGACTTGGTCGGGCTCTGCACGTTGAAGTTGGTGCCGATGGCGATTTCTCCAACCAGGCGCGAGCCCTCGTCGGTGTCCAGCAGCTTGAGCAGGTAAGCCTCGCCCTTTTCTGCTGTGGCTTTGACGACTTTGCCGCCTTCGAGCCATAAGCGTACGCCTTCGACTTCTACGCCGCGATAGGAGGCTGGGTAGTCGAAATAAATCGTGCCTTCGGCTGAATCTTCGACCGGGCTGGTGAAGATTTCGCCGTCGGGCATATTGCGCTTGCCATCGCAGTTGATCCACTTGCGGCCATCGACAGACATGGTCAGGTCGGTGTCTTTACCGACGATATGTAGTTTTTTGGAGCCGTCGAACTGCTTGACTATAAGCTCCTGCTCGTCGTGGATTTTACGCCAGTGCGCCGCCGGATCGTCGCTGTCGCAGGCACAGGCGCGGTATACGAACTCGGTGAATTCTTCCAGGCTCATCTCGGCGTCGGCTGCCATGGGCGATACCGGGAAGGGTGCCACCACCCACTTGAATTCGCCCTTCATTTCGCGCTCGTTCAATATTTCGTGCAGTATGCGGCGGCTCTTGTTGGTACGGGCGATTTTGGAAGGCTCCACGCGGGTCAACTCTTTGGAGTTGTGATTGGCCAGAATCGCTATCATGGCATCGGCGTTTTCAAAGAGCAGTTTGTCTACCGGACCGAGATTATCCAGAAGTTCTTCTGTGGCGTTGTCATAAAAGAGATACTGGCTGTCTTCTACTTTTAAAAGCGGGATCAGGTAGGCTCCACGCTTGGCGGCTCCGGCGATCAGCGCTTTGACAATCGGCTCGGCCAAAGTGGTTGTGTTTACAAGTGCGGTCTGGCCTTCTTTCAGCTCGACGCAATAGTCCAATAGAAGATCGGCAAGTTTCTGGATTCTTTGGTCCATGACATTCTCCCGGATAACGGTTCGCAAATACAGGCGGTCACAATTGCCCGCCGACAACTTGGATTATATTTTTACCGGGATTAGATCGGTAAATCAATGTTGAAGCGCGTGAATTCGTTCACTTGGCTTTCGGCAGTCAGTTTGCCGTTGTGGTCCGATATGATTCCGTGGCTGATGGAAAGCCCCAGACCGGCGCTTTTATCGCGGGTGTTGGTGGTGAAGAAGGGATCGAAGATACGGTCCATAATATCGGCCTTAATACCCACGCCCGTGTCTTCGACGCTGATGCGCAGGTAGTCTTGACCGTCATTTTCAAATGTCGAGGTTTTTATGATGACTTTTTTCTCTGGATGGTAGTTCGGGTAACGGCGGTTTAAGGCTTCACGCGCGTTTGAAAACAGGCTCATCAATACCTGCATGATATGTCGCGGCTGGCAGTGTACGCGAGGCAGGTCGGAGGAAAGCTCGGTTACAATTCTTATCTGGTCTTTCTTGATGACGGTATTCATCAAAGACAGCGTTGTGGAGATGACCTCCGATATATCCGAGTAACGCATTCCGCTTTTGTCGGATTGCGAGAATATCAGAAGGTTTCTGACTATGACGGCGATACGTTCGCTTTCTCGGATGATGTCACGCGAATATGAGTGTATCTCTCCGATATTGTTTGTTTCCTCAGATATGAGGTCGGCCAGATTCATTATTATCTGAATGGGGTTGTTTATTTCGTGAGCCACACCTGAAGAAAGCGTTCCCATGGATTCAAGGCGCTGTTGTCGGCGCAGTTGAGCCTCAATATTGCGCCTCTCTTTTTCCAGCCGGACTTTCTCGGTAATATCTTCAGAAACAGCATAAATCGTACCATCGTCCATGGTTATTACCCGGGAAATGACACTCAATCTGCGTCCGTCTCTGGAAGTCGGGCTGAGATATACCGGAGCTCCTCCTTTTTTATTTCTGCGTTGTTCCCAAAGCTTCATAGAAGCTTCTCTTTCCTTCTCGTCGGGGAACCACAATTTGCCTCCGGTTTTCATGTCGGGCATTTCATCCAGGCTGTATCCGATCAGATTTTCAAAAGCAGGATTTATGTATTTTATATTGTTTTTCTCGTCGGCAATCAGAACCGGGAATGGCATGGTCTCGACCGCGCGACGGAAGCGCTTTTCATTTTCGCGCAGTTTGATCTCGATCTCTTTTTCATTGCTGATGTCCTCTATCATGGCAATGAAGAAGCGGGGTTCTCCCATGTTGGAAAATACTCTTGAGACGGTAAACCTTGCCCATAGTTTACTCCCATCTTTCTTAACCAATCGGCTTTCCATTGTAAAATGGTTGTCTTTTCCTTCGAGCAATCCCGTAGCCAGTTTGTCGATTTCCTCCCTTGATTCGGGGGCGACGAATTGTTGCCAGTTGAGAGATCCAAGTTCTTCGGCTCCGTATCCGAACATTTTTAAAAAAGACGGATTGGCGCTTAACAATCTGCCTTGCATATCGAGTCGGGATATACCGACTGCGGCGGACTCCACCATACTGCGGAATTTTTCCTCGCTCTCGGCAAGAGCCCTTTCTGTGATGACGCGGACGCTGATATCCCGCCCTAATGCATAAGTAAGCCCATCCAATGTGCGAACTGCGTTCCAGCTAATCCAGCGTGTTTTACCATCTTTGCAGATGTAGCGGGATTTGATCTTGATGGCCTTGTTCTCTATCAGACGATCTCGCAAGGCTTCCAGCATACGTTCCTGATCATCGGGATGAACGTATTCCACGATTGATTTTCCAAGCATTTCTTCCGGGTTTCGTCCCAGAACTTTCTCGATAGATGGACTGACACGCTGGAAGTTCAAATCCTTGTCAAGTATGGTGATAACTTCCGGCGAAAGGCTGAAGAAGCGTTCCAACTCATCCTGCAACTGCTTGCGGTTGCTTATGTCGGTAATTGAAGCCACGCGAGCTTTCTCGCCGCGATAGTCGATTTGGCCACCCTTGACCTGCGTGTAAATCGTATGCCCGTATTTGTGAACGAGGCGACACTCGTATGGGGTTTCCATGTTGTTGCCAGCGTGCCATAATGCCATCTCAGCATCCTCAGAATGCAGAAACTCTTTTGCGGGACGGCCTTTCATCTCTTCCAGGTCATGCCCGATGATTTCTGACAATCTTTTATTGGCTTCCAGTATGACGCCGTCTCGGGTGATAACGATTCCTTCGAAGGTCGTTTCGGCAAGCGCTCTGTAGCGTTCCCTGCTTTCTTCCAGTTGCCTGTTGGCTTGCATTCTGTCGCTGATATCTCTTGTGACACCCAGTATTCCTGTTGCTTTGCCCACTTGATCCCACAACGGGGTAGCCAGAACTTCTGTAAAAACAGTAGTGCCGTCTTTGCGAACGATTTCAAGGGGCTCCAGGCGAACTACTTTGTGCTTTTCTCCTTTTTCTTCTTTTTTCAGGAAATCAGCGAGCGCTTCCTGGACTTTTTGAAAAGTGTCCGGCGTCAACATTTCTTCAAGTGGTTTCGATAAAGCCTCCTCGGAGGTGTAACCGAGAATTCGCTCGATGGATGGGCTGATATAATCGAAATTGAACGACAGGTCACAGGTCCAGATTACGTCGGAGGCATTGTCGGCCAGCAATTTATATTTACGGTTGCTTTCACGAAGCTTGTTTTCTATCTTGCGCTGAAGCTCTATCTTCTGTTCCAATTCAAGGTTCTTTTCTCCCGTGACTTCAACCAGTTTGATGAAAGATGAATAATATTCCTTTATTTCATCTGTTTCCTGCCGGTTGAATGTAGGGAGCTTGTCCATAAGCTCATTTAACTCATTGCCATCTATGCCTAGTGCAGAACTGTGTTTCGCAAGTTCCGTTTCGACGGGCAAGTCGAAATCGAATTTGAAATGGCACAGCAGCATTAAAGCCTTCAATACCCCATTGATGCGTATGGGAAGCCCTATCGAATACAGTCCGCTTGAACATTTAAGGGTGCATTCTTCCTTGTGATGCAACCCCTCAATCATTTTCTCATATATTTCAGTCAGGGCAGGGTCCGATTTCAAAGCAGAATTATGAAACTTATGGCTCAGTATCTGCGAAATATTGGAATAAAGAACCTGTCCTTCCAGGTCCACGATAGCAACCGGCATTCCGGTCTTGCGAAAGATGAAGTCTATGCTACGGGAGATTTTCTCAAGTTTTATCAATCGGGAAAGGTATACTTCAGACATCTTGGTACCACTCTAATAAAACAGATTTCGTTACCGCCGCCCTCTTTATTTTATGGGAAACGTAATGCCAAAACCGCAACTGGCAATGGACGATAAACATTGTGTCATAGGCTGTCAAAAACTTCAAATAAATCCAACTGTTTCAGATGGCAGTGCCGGCTTGTTCCCGATTCCGTATTCATCCACCGACTCAGGTTGCCTTCCCACTTTATAAGGTTTAAACTTCCCAGGTCGCAACAAATCAGGAGAGCCGATTCATGCAAAGCGCCTCGCTGGAAAACCTCGTGCTTGTTCTGTTCGTTTCGGGAACACTTTTGTTTCTGTTGGTGCTGGTATGGTTTTTCAGGCGATCCAGGGCCAAGCAGGCTGAAAAACTTTTGGAACGCTACCCCAAAAGCGAGCTTCTAGGCGCAAGCGACCGCGCCAATTTCTTCGGCGTAAAATCCCATGGCTGTAGGCAATTGCGCGGCAACGGTTTTTTGTTCTACACGAAACGCGAGATCTTCTTCCAGTTGTGGATGTCGCGTCGGGAGGTTATCATTCCCCTTGACAAAATCACCTCGGTCGACAATGTGCGCGTATTTTTGGGACGCAGCAGAATGAAGCCGCTTTTGCGCGTCGGCTTTACAAATACCGCTGGAAAGCAGGATTACTGCGCCTGGCTGGTGCGGGATCTTGAAAAATGGACACAAAGCATCAAGGCCGCCTGCGGCATCCAATAAGCATTTGGATTGTACGGCATTAACGGGTTGTAATCTAAACCACCAGCTTCTCCACCACCGACAGATAATCTATGGCGGCATTGCATTTTTCGTCGTATTCGAAAATGGTCTTGCGGAAAGCCGGGGCTTCCTTCAGTCGCGTGGAGACCCTCACGGGCGGCAGCACTTTTTCTTTGAAATGCCGCTTGAGGTTGTCGTGTACATCGCGGGAGATGCGCGTCCTTGTATCGTAAAAAGTCGGCAACACTCCGCAAATCGAAACCGGCTCGTGCAGATCGTTTGAGATGCGATCCAGCGTGCGCAATACCTGCTTGACCGCTACCATGGAGAGATAATCGCAGGAAACCGGAATAAGCACTTCGTCGGCGTATATCAACGCGTTCTGATTCAAAAGCGACAGAGACGGAGCGCAATCCATTATCACGAAATGGTAGCCTTCCTCACCGCCCTCTTTTATCATGGCATCTTTCAATATCCCATTGGGATTCTGCATCCGGGCCAGCATGATTTCGGCTTCGGCCAGTTTTTCGTTGGAGGTAATGACATCCAGATTGTTGCGTATCGGTACGGCGCAGTCTACGGCTTTGGATTTGCCTGCAATAAGGTGATAGGCATCACGTTCACCGTTAATCCCCAAGGATATGCCGACATTGCCCTGGGCGTCCAAGTCTATCAAAAGCACATTGAAACCGCGTGTGGCTAGCGCCGCCGACAAATTGACGGCGGTAGTGGTTTTGCCCGTGCCGCCCTTCTGGTTGATGACTGCCAAGCGGCGCAGGCCGTACTTGCGCGAGAACTGACCTATCATGTGCGGCTCGCGGCATTTCTGGGAACAGAAATGCATAGTGCGTCCGTTTACTACCGAGCGCTGATAGGCAAGCTCTACCCTGAAGCTCTTGCCGCAACTGGAGCAGGTCACAAGCTCAGAAGATGTTTTTTCACGCAGCAGACATTTTTGGCTGCAGAAATAACGCGCCTTGCCCGAAGGCGTACGAACAACCTGATAGGTGAAGCGCGGTGTGAATTCTTTTTTGCAAACGCTGCATGAAACCTGTTGATCTGCAATCTCTACCAATTTTTCCTCCAGCCGTCTCCGGGGATTCTATTTTGAGTGTATTCTATATCTTGTCTCAAATCAGTCAATCTAAAAAAACGTCGGGGCGACTGACTGAGTAGTACCCAGTTTCGTAGAAAACGAACTTGCTTCTCAACAAAACATTTGATTTCCCCGACAAAGCCTGAGGAAGCAGCTTTTTTAGCGGCTGTCTCGACAGGGTGGATCTTGTTTTACAAGCGTGCTTCGAGACAAAAAGCTTCGCTTTTTTCCTCAGCACTGGCGGTGTTACTGCAAAATTAAAACTGGGGACTACTCAAAATCGACTGAATGGGAGAGATGCCTTTGCCTTGACCTTGCAGCAAAAGAAGGTTAAATTCAAGTATTAAAAGGACTCAGTTACTAAATTAATTTTTCGAGGTAAGCATGAAAAAGCATGGCGGCGAATTTGCCCGTTTGATGTTTGTGTTGTCCATTTTGATTTTGGCGCTGGCGCTGTATTCCTGCGGTAGCGATGACGATAGCGAAGGAGCCGAGGGAGAGGGCGAAGGTGAAGGCGAGGGTGAAGGCGAGGGTGAAGGCGATGGCGATGAGGATGGCGAAGAAGCTTTCGAGGTAATTCCTCCCAAGCGCGAGAAACATGAGCACTTCACGGTGGTCTGGCTTTCGGGAACTCCGCGTGAGATGGGTCGCCAGCAGGGTGAACTGCTGCATGAGGAACTCAAGGCCGGTATAGAATACATACAGTCGGACTTCGGTATGAAGTACATGGTCGAGATGGCCGAATCCAAGGGTATTATGGATCTGGCTTACGCCAACAGCTTTGAAAGCGTTGTGGAAGAATGCGAAGGCCTGGTCGAGACCGCAGGGGATGTGGGCTGGACCGTGGATCAATGTCTGGCACTGAATTTCGGCGATGTGCTGGTTGAATTCCTGATGGAAGCCATGCCGGAATTGCCCG
Organism: uncultured Myxococcales bacterium; assembly: GCA_964437525.1. Lineage (GTDB taxonomy): Bacteria > Myxococcota_A > SURF-8 > SURF-8 > SURF-8 > JAKQSH01. The sequence goes on from CAYTHG010000001.1 coordinate 38,240, forward strand.
AGGAAACCAAGGCCAAATTCTTGAAAATGTTGCCGGGTTGCACACAAATGGTCGCCACCGGCGAGGCCACCACCGATGGCCGCATGTATCACGCCCGCGGCCTCGACTGGAGCGAGATCGGCTACATGCTTGACAATCCCACTATTTTCGTGCGCCAGCCAGAAGAAGGCATTCCGCATATATACATCGGCTTCCCCGGCAATCTGAGCCCTTATTCGGGCATCAACGCCGCCGGTCTGGTGGTCAACTCCAACGAGGCCGACCCGCTGGATGCCAGTGTACAATCCCTTGAAGGTCGCAGCCACGTACAGGTGGTAGGCGAAATATTGAGAACCGCTCACGACTTCGAAGAAGCCAAAGCCATGATAGAAAGCGTCGGTCATATGTCCACTGAGCTGGTCATGGTATCCGATGGCAACAACAATCGTGCGGGTGTTTTCGAGATGTGCGGCAAGGGTGTAACCGTCCGCGAGTTGGAAGACGACGTGGTTTACATGAGCAATCACTTCGTGGGCGAAGGCACCTCGGAGATGGACAAAGAACCCATACCAGAATCAAGCGACGTTCGCTATCAGAGACTTGAACAGCTCATGCCGCAATCCGGCGCAGACAGTCTGTACGGCAATCTTTCGCCGGAGACACTGATAGGTGCATTGCGTGACCGGGTAGACCCGCGTACCCACGAAGAATACGGCCTGGATGTGTTCGACAACAACGGCAGCATCGCCACCAACGGCGCGCTGTTCCAGATCCTCTACGATCCGGCCAAGCGCTTTTTCTGGGTTGCAGCCGGACGCCCGTTGCCGGTGCCGCAGAACGCCTTTGTAGGATTCTCGGTGGATAAACTTTTGAACCTGCCGGACGCCGAAGATGTCAATCCAGCAGTGTACGAGTAGAATTTATCCCAGCTATCCGAAAATCGGTTTGCCTGAGAAGATCGTTTGAGCAGTGAAAAACTCTTGTTGAGGTAAATCCTTATGAAGCGCGGAAGCAAACCTGAAGACAAGCGGGGGCTTGTTGGGGCTAAAGAACCCAATCGCAGCCAATCGGGTGTTTTGTGCGAAGAGTGTTCGGAGACTGTCAAACGCCGCACCAATGAAATGCTGGCCGCCAGCGACGAGCACGTCAAAAGCATCTTCGAACATGCCCTGATAGGGCTTTACCGTACGACTCCCGATGGCCGTATACTCTCGTCCAACAACATGTTAATCAAAATGCTCGGTTTCGATAATTTCGAGGAGCTGGCCGCCTGCAATCTGGAAGACAGGGATCAGCCTCCGGCAGCCCTTGATCCTTCCAGAGATTCATTCAAGCGGGAGATAGAAGAAAAAGATTATGTGATAGGTCTTAAATCCTGCTGGCGCAAAAAAAACGGCGATAGCGTACATGTACGCGAAAGCGCCCGCGCCGTGCGCGACGAAGACGGCCAGATTCTTTATTATGAAGGCACGGTAGAGGACATCACACCACAGGCCAAAGCCGAGTATGAGAAGCGCAGGCTGGAAATACATCTGCGCCAGCAGCAGAAACTCGAATCTTTGGGAACTCTGGCATCCGGCGTAGGTCACGAGATAAACAACCCCATCAACGTCATATTGAATTTCGGCCAGTTGATCTACGACCGCACACAAAAAGGCGATGTTTTGAACGACTACGCCCATGAGATCATCTCGGAATCCGAGCGCATTGCCCGCATCGTCTCCAATCTTCTGGCCTTCTCGCGCAAGGATGCCGAAATGCATGGAGCCTTCGATGTAAAGGATATCATCGAAGACACCATGACCCTGACCAGTCAAATGATGAAAAAGGACGATATAGACCTGGAAATGAAATTTGCAAGAGACTTGCCGACCTGTAAATGCAATTTCCAGCAGATTCAACAGGTTATGATGAACCTGATAACCAATGCCCGCGACAGTCTGAACGAACGCGCAAGAATCAAGCCCGACCGCAAACAGATAAAACTATCGGTGTCCAGCCTCAAAAAGCACGGTAAAATGTGGTTGCGTGTGATTGTCGAAGACAACGGCAACGGCATCAAACCCGAAATATCGGAACGTATCTTCGACCCCTTCTTCACAACCAAGCCTCGTCACATAGGGACCGGACTGGGGCTTTCCATCAGTCACGGCATAGTCAACGAGCACAAAGGCAATATCTCTTTCGAGTCAGAGCCGGAACGCTTTGCCCGTTTTATTCTCGATTTGCCAGCCAGCATATTGGCTTGACAATTGCGCATCGACCCAGAACGAGAGACACAACGACTGCCTTGAGAATCGCGGCAAGTCCGTTTAACTCGTTCAATCTTTTTTCAATATGTCTTTTCGACAAAGCTCTTCGGTCGAATCTCCACAGTATGTTCTCCATTGATTTCGGGGGTATCGAGAAAGAGCATTTCCCGCTCTTCGTCCCAGACGTAGGACCAGCTCCCATCGGGATCGCTCAATAAGATGTTCCAGCCATCCGGGTAAAAACGCGCTTCCGGGATATATATTTCCGTTTTTCCTTCGGCTTCCGGATGGTCGAAGAATGTCAGAGAAAACACAAGCGTTTCCGTATCGAAATGAAACTCTTTGGGTATACCGGCTATCCGCCAAGGATAAGTTCTGACTATGAGATTTGCGGTTTCTTTCTCGCTTGAATCCGAATTGAGCCAACTCCAGCCGCCCGGATCCCAAGGCCAATAGGCCCAACCGCCAAGAAGCCTGTCGTACATCGCCAGTGTCTTGCTCATAAACAGTTGCGAGTCGGGCCAGTCGCTGTGAAGCCCCCACTCCCCCGAAAGCAGTGGTGTACCCAGAGTCTCAATCTCCTTAGCTCGATGTTCTTCCCAAAGTTCCACAGTAAAATCCTCTTCAGGATCGTAACGCTGATTGTTTTCAAGAGCGACCGAGTAAAGATGCGGAGCGTAAAGCAGGCGTGGCAAACCCGGTCGCGGGTCTTCAAGTTTGCTCAGATAAGAAGGGGAACCGTTCCCCGGCGCACCGTAACGCGGTTCGAATGCTATCCAGTTCTCGGTGTCCTCCTTGCGAATACCGTTAATCACCCGTTGGTAAAAAGGCTGCAATTTCTTACGGTCGAATTCGGGAGACAGATTACTTGAACTCTCGACCCCGATTGCCTCCAAGGTGTCGAAATCAGATCCCGGATGAGGTTCGTTCATAATGTCGTAGGCAATGACTGCCGGATGGTCTTTGAATCTTCGGGCGACTGCCGCCCACATATCCGCATAATGATCCTGAAGGTCCGAATGCTCTCCTTCGTAGTTCCAGAAATTATCGAATGCCCGTTTAACACCCGGCTCGAAGTACCCGAGAAACCATTGCGCCGGACACTCGATGGGCAGTCCGTCGTCCCGAACGGCCCACAGAGGAGCGCCGTCACCACATGTGTATTCGCTGTAAACATCCTGATGCATATCAAGCATCACCCAGACATGCGCCTCGTGAAACCAATCCAGACGTTCTTGGATCCTGTCGAAGTATTCGTTGTCATACGTGCCCGCTTCCGGTTCTACACCAGCCCAAAGGATGAGCAATCGAACGAAATTCAAACCCCAATCTTCTGAAAAACGCAGAATCTCTTCCCTGGTGATATCGGCGTAGTAAGGAGACGATTTGGCGCCACGATCCACATTGGCGCCGTGAAGAATAAGAACGCCGCCGCGCTGGTCGGTAATAAAAGGTCTATCGTATTCGGCAGGAATTGAATATTCGTCGTGTTCGTTTTCTTCCGGGGTATCGCTGTATTCCAGACTGTCGCGATCCATGTCGCGATCAATGTCTCCGTCCGCGATATCCGAATCGGAAGCGTCACATGCCTGACAAACCGAAATCATCAGAAAACACAGACCGACAAAGATATACCTTGATTTCATGATTCCCCCTCGAAATGGATTGTCGCCGTTTTACTTTGAATGTGCGTCGCTTGCGACTCAGACATCAATCGTCCTTCAACGATCCGGAGCCAGTCGCACATTATATTTATTAGAAGAAAACCCCTTGTCAAAGTCAAGAGTTCCTTAAAAGAGAATTCTGTGCCGCAGTGTTGAGCCAGCCAATCGCAAAACATCATCTTCAAACGCTTGGCCCGTTTTATTCTCGATTTGCCAGCCAGCATATTGGATTGAATTATCTTTACATATCCGACGAAAATATTTCTGGAACTTTCCGCAAGCCGGGTTTATGATCGCGCCCACAAAATGAATTGCTGGCAGGATGCAAGTCGATGCCTGATATACAAAAGATAAAAATAGAAGACTGGAAAACAGTCGAGTACCGTGCCTGTCTGGAACGCCAGCGACAGATGCGTCAAAGCAGACTGGCAGACGAGATCGACGACACGCTCGTTCTTCTGGAGCATCCGCCCGTCATCACGCTCGGCAGGCGCGGAGTAGTAGAGGGCGCACTCCTTGATACCGGGTCCGTTCCCGTAGTTCAGACCGAACGCGGCGGCGAAGTGACCTACCACGGTCCCGGGCAATTGGTCGGTTATATTTTTTACAAGTTCAAAGCCGAAGATAAAATCCCCGCTTTTGTCAACTGGATAGAACAGTTGACAATAGGCCTGCTCGGCGAATATTCACTTGAAGCCACGCGCCGCAAGGATCATCGCGGCGTATGGGTCGATTCGGGTCAGTTGGGACTTCTGAAAATTTGCTCCATAGGCATCGCCCTGCACCACGGCGTCACCATGCACGGCTTTGCGCTTAACATCGCCCCCGACATGCACGACTTCGCCCGCATCCGACCATGCGGCCTGGACTCGTCTGTAATGGCCTCAATGAATATGCTTTTGCCGCAGGCTCCGCAACTGGAAGAAGTCAAAATGCGCCTGATGAATAAAGGCACAAGATAATTGTTAAACAAACCATAATAACCGAGCTTATAAAATTGTCATGCCCGCGCAGGCGGGCATGACAAAAATCGGCAGGCTGTCGGAATACAGTGGTCGAGTCGACAAGTAAATCAGGGCAGATTCTCTATCGCCTCGGAAGTACAGAAATCGGGTGCGGTGACGGGATTGCAGCGCGAGGGATTGCCGTCCGACATATCGAACCAGTAATCGAATTCCTCCACAGGCGCGGGAAAATCAGTACTCAGATAATGAGCGCCGGATAAAAGCGCCGCTTCCTGCCGGGTGTAATCGTTGTTGCGCGGCTCGTTCACATTGGTATCCGTTCGGGTCCTTATCATAAAACCTGCCTGAGAAGCTTCCAGGATTCGCTCGGCCTGATCTATGGGATCATCAAGCTTGACAAAAGCCGCGTTGGGACTTTCGAGATTGCCTTCCCGAGTAAACATCAGGCGATCTTCAAGGTTAGGGTGACCATCCAGATAAACATCTTTGTGGTCGGATGAATCGAACAAAACAAACATGACCTTATCGCGCGCTTCACCCAAGGTCGGCCAGCCGTCAAGGCTTATGGCTTCGTTCAATGTGGCGTAATCGCCGCGCACATCATCAGGCGTCAAGACATGCTCGCGGCCCCAGACCGAAAGAATGGCCTGCTCGATATCGGTCTGTTTGTCTGTGAACTTTTCGTCGTAGTAATCGTCTTTGGGTTCTAAAAGCACCATCAATACGTGGTGTCCGGGATGATCCACCGACCAGTCTTTCATCTGCTGCATACACTCGTCGAAGTAATAGCAGTTCGTGCCGTTATCGTAGATGATGTCATGCACGACATAAAATCCATCCTCTTCCGAGTACTGTATGTCTATCTCGAACTGTCTGACTCCCTGCTCTTCCAGTTGAACCTGCAAGGGCTGCATGGTGTATTCCAATGGGGCCACGGCGTAATCGTCGGTGGCTATGTGATAGCTGTTGTGTGTGCCTTTCATCTGGATATGGTTTATGCGCAACTGGTCGTCGTATGGATATTCCGGACGCTGCGGCTCGACTTCGAGCTCGTCGTCTCCGTCTTCCAAAGATTGCTCTAAATCCATATCGCCATCCACGGTCCCGGCTTCTGCGTCGCTATCACCGTCTGACACAGAGTCTTCCTGGTCGTTGTCGTCTAAAGAGCAGGCGATTAGAAAGAACACACTCACAAAACACATCAGCAACAAAGCGTTTTTAAACAACTTCATCCAACAACCTTTCTGAAACTGAAAACGCTCGTTTTCAGTGAAGCTCTATCTAAATCTCCGGGCAGGCCGCCTGTGTCAAGTAGATGTAGCACATGTTGTATACATTGACGACCACCTGCGAGTTTTCAAGATCCGACGAAATCGATATCATATCTTGATATACGTAGATGTCCGAGAACTCACAACCGACGATGGTAAAGGAACCCATTTCGGTCATCTCCACATCGAAACCGCAATCGACGCCCTGATTTTCGCTGACCTGAACGAGCATAGAATCCAACTGGTCTCCGATGGGCGAACAATTGCCGATATGGTTGGCGACACAGTAAAGCCCGTCGAAATCGGCGCAGACCGAGCAGTCGTAATCGGTGGTGCAGTAATCGGCAATAACGGTATCGGCTTTACCGATGCACTGGGCATCGCTGGTCGCAGCCTGAGCGTCGGCATAACAGCGGCCATAATCGTTTGTCAGACATTCGTTGTTTTCCAGCAGTTCCAGACAGGCCAGTTCCCATTGTTCGCAGGGCGGCAAATCCTCACAGGCACTGCAATCGTCGTTGCACTGTTGCATAGCGCTGCAACCTTCGCCGCCGTCGCAGACTTCGTCGCCTTCGATTATTTCGTTGCCGCAGTAAGGCGCACCGGTGCAATAATCCGCAATGACAGTAGCGTCCTTGCCGACGCATTCCGCGCCGTCAGCGGCGCTAGCATCCGCCACGCACTGGCTGATCTCCCAATCCTGGCAATCGTTCTGGCCACCCATCAAGTCCATGCAGGCATCTACCCAGGCATCGCAGTCGGGGCCGTAATCGAAATCGCAGGCCAAACAGTCGTCCGAACATACATAGCCACTATCACAGCCGACCGAACCGTCGCAGACCTCGTCGCCTTCAATAAGGGCGTTGCCGCAGTAAGGCGCGCCGGTGCAGTAGTCTGTTTTTGCTGTGGCCGCTTTACCCGCGCATACCAGAGGATCGGTGGCAACGAAGGAATCCTGCACGCAGGAATTGACTTCCCAGGTTTCACAATCGTCGTCTGAGGAAAGATCTACACAGGCCTGTTGCCAGGTCAAGCAGGGATTGACCCACTCGCAGGCAGTGCAATCATTGTTGCAGGCGTAGTCTTCCTCGCAGCCTGTAACGCCGTCGCAGACTTCATCGCCTTCTTTTATGTCGTTGCCACAGTAAGGTGCACCCGTGCAGTAATCTTCTTCTACTGTAGCGGCCTTGCCGATGCATTCCGAACCGTGGGTTGTCAAGGCGTCCTGATAGCATTGGTTGATTTCCCACGACTGACAGTCGTTTACGGTGTTCAAAAGATTTGAACAGGCGAATTTCCAGGCATCGCAGGGATCGTAATCGGCGCAGGCCGAACAATCGTCTTTGCAGATTTCTTCGGCACCGCAACCGTCGTGAGCGTCGCAGACTTCATCGCCTTCTTTGATATTGTTGCCACAAAATGGAGCGCCCGTGCAGTAATCGTCTTTGACAGTATCGGCATGTCCCTGGCATTCATTCTCGCTTGTGGCGGCAAACGAATCCAAGGCGCATTGCTGGATTTCCCATTGCTTGCATTCGGAATCGTTTTCCAATGCGGCGCAGGCGTTCGACCACAGGATGCATTCGCCATCGACACAAGCCGAGCAATTGCCGTTGCAGACCTGCCCGCTGTCACAACCCTTGGAGTCGTCGCAGACTTCATCGCCTTCTTTTATATCGTTGCCACAATACGGCTCACCCGTGCAGTAATCGTCTTCTACGCTTGCAGCCTTACCGAGACAGGAAGCTTCATTGCTTGTGGCTTGGGCCTCCGTCAGACATTGCTCGACTTCCCAAGGCTGGCAATCGTTTTCATTTGTGTTGAGATCCTGGCAGGCTTCTTCCCAGGCTTCACATTCACCTTCACCCTCGCCTTCACCTTCGCCTTCGCCCTCGCCCTCGCCCTCGCCTTCACCTTCACCTTCACCCTCGCCTTCACCTTCACCTTCACCTTCGCCCTCACCTTCACCTTCACCTTCGCCCTCGCCCTCGCCTTCGCCTTCACCTTCGCCTTCACCTTCGCCACCGATTGTCTCTACTTCTTCGCTGCCACATGCATAAAGACAAAAGGCAAACAGCACCAGCGCCAGAATCAAGCTAAACCTACGCATGACTTTTCCTCCAGGTATTTCACGAAATGAAGACAACCCATCTCTTATAACTTTCAAAAGCATTTGCTGTCAATGCTTATGAGCGGTCGGATATTGAAGCGGGTAGTAAAAAACATTCATCCAGACGAATCGTTGTGATATTCTTTCATCGCTCAAGCAAAACAAAAGCGAGGTTCTTATGACGCAATTCAAAGATACGCCGGAGAAGCTGGTCGATAAAGGACGGGTAGTGGACTACGGACTCTTCAAGGAACCTTTTAAGGATCTGAATATCCGTGAAGCGCAAATTTTCGAGACGCGCACCCCTGAATTTCTGCGCAACCTGCGTATCAAGGAATGGCAGCACTATGCCATCATCAACGATGAATTTTTCATGGGTTTCGTCATCAACAACAACCACTACCTCGGCATGTCCTTCTGCTACGTCTACGAGCGCGACAACAAGCGTTTTGTCGAGCATCACATGGAAACGCCGCTGCCGGTGGCCAAGGTGGCAAACGAATTATGGAACGACGCTTGCCATTTCAACCGACCGGGATACAATCTGGTGTTCCACAACCAGTTGAATCAAAAGCACCACAAAATAGAAATCGCCGTCGAGCCTCAAAAAGGCAAGCCGGGCATCTTCGCCAATCTTGAGCTTTTAGAAGATCTCGATTCCATGCAGCCGCTCATAACCGTTCTTCCGCTGGGCGACAACCGCCCGCTGTACACACACAAAATGGTCTGTCCGGTATCGGGTAGCATCCGCCTCGGCGATAGAGAAGTAGAATTAAAGCCCGAAAAAGACATCGGTCTGATAGATGTGCAGAAGACCTACTACCCCTACAATACCTTCTGGAACTGGGCCACCTTGGGCGGACGCGACTCCAAAGGCCGTATCATTGGCCTGAATCTGGTCCAGAACATTATCAAGGACGACGAGACCCACAACGAAAATGTGATCTGGGTCGACGGCAAGCTCTCCAAGATCTCCGCAGCGCGTTTTACCATAGATGACAGCGATTACATGAAGCCGTGGAAGATCGAAACCACCGACGGACGCTGCAAGCTTACGTTCACTCCCATAGGCGAGCGCGCCGAGAGAATCAACATGGGCCTGATATTGTCAGACTACCACCAACCCTACGGTATCTACGAGGGAGAGCTGACAGACGATGCGGGCGAGACTCACAAAGTGGACGGCTTTTTCGGCGTGACCGAAAAACATCTGGCCCGTTTTTGATCGCTTAATGTTTTTTAGTCGCCTGCATGATACAGCTATTTATAATGGCGTGATTTTGTGCTAGCGTGTTGGCATGTCTGATTATTCTTTAACATACACGCCGGAATCGGCTGAGACGATACTTGACTCCATTGCCGATGGCGTTTTCACCGTCGATATGAACTGGCGCATCACTTCATTCAATCGTGCCGCCGAGCAGATAACCGGCGTCCATAAAGAAGAAGCCCTTGGGCGTATTTGCTCGGAAGTCTTCCGCGCCAGCGTCTGCGAAAGCGGCTGTGTCGTGCGCCAGGCTGTGGAGAGCGGCCAGCCCGTCATCAATCACGCCATTTTCATCATAGATGCAGCAGGCAATCAACTGCCCATCAGCGTTTCGGCCTCGGCACTCAAGGACGAGCAGGGCCAAGTCATCGGCGGTGTCGAGACTTTCCGCGATCTTGAAAGCGCCGAGGAGTTGCGAGAGAATCTCTCGGGGCGCTTTTCCTTCGGCAATATAGTCAGCCGCTCGCAGAAAATGAAAAGGCTGTTCGATATCCTGCCGCAGATAGCTCATTCGGACAGCACTGTCTTGATAGAAGGCGAGTCCGGGACGGGCAAGGAGCTTTTTGCCCGCGCCTTACACGAGTTGTCCAACCGCGCCGACGCTCCCTTTGTGGCCATAAACTGCGCAGCACTGCCCGACACACTGCTTGAGTCCGAATTGTTCGGTTACAAAGCCGGAGCCTTCACAGGTGCCGTCCGCGACAAGCAGGGGCGTTTTGCAGCAGCCGATGGCGGGACGCTTTTTTTGGACGAGATAGGCGATGTCTCGCAGGCCTTGCAAGTAAAGCTCCTGCGGGTCTTGCAGGAAAAAACATACGAACCGCTCGGGGCCATCAAGTCAATCAAGTCCGACGTGCGTATACTGGCGGCTTCCAACAAGGTTTTAGAAACACTGGTCGAGTCCGGGAAGTTCCGCGAAGATCTTTTTTACCGCATCAATGTCATAAAGCTCAAGCTGCCGCCACTGCGCGAAAGGCGCGAGGATATCCCGCTTTTAGTCGAACATTTCATCGCCCGTTTGAATCACCGCAACGAAAACGAGATTGTCGGTATAGATCGCCATGCGCTGAACATACTCATGTCACATGCGTATCCGGGAAACGTGCGCGAACTGGAAAACATCATAGAACACGCTTCTGTTATGTGTCGCGGCGGACTGATTTTGAGCGAGCATCTGCCGACGGAAATTGTGCCTGAAAAGCGGACAAGCCTCAAAGACGGCGGCGGCGCGTCTTTAGAGGAGATGGAAAGAGCCATGATAGAATCGGCATTGGAGCGCAATCACGGCAACAGACAGGCGGCGGCGGATGAGTTGGGAATACACAAGACGACGCTTTTCAGAAAACTGAAGGCTCTTGGAATCGAACCGCCCGAAAAGGACGGTCGCAGTTCCAAAAGAAAACAGGAAGGCTGAGAGATGACTTTGGGTCCCGCTCCTGCAAGACTCTTCGACGACGACGGCAATGCTCAATACGGCATCTGGCGCGGTTACGGACCGTCGGTACAAACCCAGGACTACGGCCCCTGGAAACGCGGCGACATCCGCGCCCTGTTTACGGAAAAACGCTGGCTTTATATAGGGCTTTCAAGCCCCGAATATCTTTTGGGATTGGCTGTTGTGAACGTCGGCTATCTGGGCACGGGCTGGTTGTATTTATACGAGATGAAAAGCGGCAAGCTGCTTGAATGGTCGGCCAAGTCGCCCTTCGCAAAAGGCGTCAAAGCCGAGCGCGACCCGAAAACAGGGCTCTTCAGTTTCGTGCGCGGTTCACGCAGGATAGAAATCCAAAGCGATACGCCAAGCTCTTACAGAAAAGTGAACCTCGATCTTTCAGGAGCCGCCGGAAAAATAAAAGGAAACATCGCTGTCAGCGACGACGGCCAAAACGCCCTGGGTTTTTTAGGCGAGCCTTCAGAAGGTCGTTTTAACCTGACATACAAAAGCGCCGGGCTGCCTGCCGAGGCGAAACTCGAGTTGGACGGCAAAGAAATCGTTTTCAAAAAGGCTTCGACACGGGCGCACGTAGACTGGACCTGGGGTTGCCCGCCGCGCAAGACATTCTGGAATTGGTCGGCGGCATCGGGTGTAATGGCAGACGGTCGCAGTCTGGGCTGGAATTTCGGTGCGGGCTTAAACGAAGGTCGCAACTTCCAGAATATCGTCTGGCTGGACGGAAACATCACGCAATTCGGCAAAATTCATTTCGAGTACAAACCCGAAGATATCCTGGCACCGTGGCAGATGTTTGATGACAAGCGCTCATTGCATTTGGAATTCAAGCCCTGCGGCATCCGCAAGGAAAACATCAATATCATTTTAGTGCAAAGCCGCTTCCAGCAGCCTTTCGGTTCTTACTCGGGTTATATCACGACAGCAGACGGCCAGCGCCTGCAAGTGGCTGACATGCTGGGCGTAGCCGAAGAGCATTACGCCAAGTGGTGACAGGGCTTAGGTTATCTGGAAATGCGCTTGTCGTATGCAAAACACGCCAGCGCATTTCGCACCGATTCTTCAAGCATGGGCGCAGCGTGCAAAAGCGCTTCCTGTAAATTCATGGCTCCGTTGGAGATGGAGAAACATGCCAGAAGCCCTTGCTCCGTAAGGTTCTCCGCTCCCTGCTCTACCTTTCCGGCAAAAGCAATCAAAGGCACATTGGCCGCAGACGTTTTTTTGAGGATGCCGAAAACAGTCTTGCCCGAAAGAGTCTGAGAATCCAGACGGCCTTCCCCTGTCAAGACCAGATCGGCACGGGCTAGTTTTTCATTGAAGCTGACTGCATCCATAACAAGATCTATCCCGCGCTCGAAATCGGCCCAAGCTACGCTTTTCAACCCGAATGGCAATCCGCCTGCCGCACCCGAACCGGGCAGGTCGGGATCACCTGAAGGAAAAAGCTTCGCCAAATTTCGCAATCCCGCATCCAGTTTTTCGACCTGTTCGGGGCTGGCTCCTTTTTGGGGTCCATAGATCGCCGCCGAACCGTTTTTACCGCAAAGAGGATTTTCTACATCGCAAGCCAGACGCAGAGGCACGTTCTTCAATCGTTTATCAAGCTCCGAGGAATCCACGCCCTCAAGCCCGTAGAGCATACGCCCGGTAAAGGGGCACCTGATCTCTCCTTCAGAATCGAAGAAGCGCACGCCCAGAGCCTGCAATGCTCCCGCACCGCCGTCGGTAGTGGCGCTGCCACCGGCAGCAATAATAATTTCCCTCACTCCCGCATCCAGCGCGGCTTTTATCTGCTGCCCGACACCGTAACTGGTGGTGTCCTCGGGATTGCGCAAGTCATCGGGAACCAGTTGCAGGCCGGCTGTTGCAGCCATTTCGACTACGGCAGTCTTGCCGCCCTTCAAAAGCCCCCAGCATGATTGAATGTCCTCGCCCAGAGGACCGCAAAACATGCCGCAGACAAGCTTGCCTCCGGAAGCCTCGACCAGCGCTTCGACCGTGCCTTCGCCGCCATCGGCCATGGGGCATAGATCGATATCCGCTTCGGGCAAAACCTTTGACGCTCCGGTTTTCATGGCTTGGGCGACCTCAAAGGCCGAGAGTGAATCCTTGAAACTGTCGGGAGCTATCAGAATACGCATATAGTTTTCTTTATATCTACAGGCACCAATGGATCTCTACTAATCTGCTTCGCACAGTCCTATATCCCAATTGCAGCTTTGTCCAGCCGGGCACGGGAACTGACTTACCCCGTCAAGCTCGCAGGTGCAGTCAGAGCGGCAGATTCGCTCGTCCATCCAGCAATAAGTATGCTCGGAGCACTCGCTGTTGTCGACACAGCCCGATTGACCGCCATGTCCACTTCCACTCCAGGTCCAGCCATCGGCTACGCATTGCCCCAGATCATTACAGACCTGCCCCGCTTGACAGTGAATATCATCCATGCAATCGGAGATGCACTGATAGCCTTCGCAACGGAAATGCCACGGGCAATTGTCCGTGTCCTGACAACTCCAGACAACAGGTTGGCAGGCGCCCTCTTCATACTCCACTTCCATCTCGGAATCTATGTCGCCATCGACCGTAGATTCGCAACGGCCCTGCAAGGTGCATTCTTCTCCCGCCTGACAACCAAGCCCCTCGAAGCAATCGCTGACGCAGTTGCCGTCTTCGCGGCACCAGCTAAAGGCCGGGCAGTCGCAGTCGTCAAGGCAGGTCGGGAAGGTATGAGTGAATTCAACATCGGACTCCGATGCCATGCAGCGCCCGCGTTCTACATCGCAAGTCATGCCATCCGAGCATTCGTAGTCGGAAGCACAACCCTTGACACACATCTCGGCAATATCAAGACAGTAGGTGTGAGCCGGGCAGTCGGCATCGTCGGTGCAGGCAGTTGTCGGTGACAGGCATTGGCCGTATTCGTTGCAAACCTGGTAAGCAAGGCAACCCATACCGGCAACCAGGCAACCCAGCGGATCGGGCGCAGGTTGAGTGCAATCCCTCTGACAATAACCGCTTATACCGCAATAGCTGCCCGATGGACAATCGGAGGTCTGTACACAGGAAGTCAATGTGTCTTCTTCAGCTTCTGGTTCGGTCTCAAGTTCCGGTTCCAGATCGTCATCAAGGTCAATGTCGCCATCTACCTGTTCTTCTTCGCAACGTCCGTTATCGAAATTGCACTGGTAGCCGGTCTGACACTCCACCGGATAACTTACAAGCGTTCCGTGCTCCCAGGGACATAAACAATCCACGCGGCAGACTCCCTGTATTCCGGTTTCGATGTAACAATGTGTATTGGGTGGACAATCTTCATCGACTGTACAGCCGCGCAGGTTATCGTGTCCCGTGCCATCCCAGGTCCAGGGTGAATCGACACACTTGCCCAGATCGTTGCAAACCTGCCCTGAATTGCAATGTTCATCAAAAGTGCATGTGGCAAAACAGGTCAAATCTATCAAGTCGCAGTGTGAATGGTAAGGGCAACCTGCATCGCTGGCACAGATCAAATCCAGTGATTCGCAGGGTTGGTAATATTCATCTTCCTCGTAATCGCCGTCTTGCGAGATGACGCAATACCCGTCATCGTCGCAATACATGTGCGAGGCACAGGGACATTCGGTCACACAGAAATCAAGAACATCTCCATACTGGCAATGCAAACCGACAGGGCATTCGCCGTTAGGACCGCACATGGTTTGCTCGTCCACGTCGGCATCGCCGCCTTCTGTCTGGCAGCGCCCGTTCTCATCACAATATGAACCGGCACCGCAACCGTCGTCTTCTTCGCCGTAAAAACAGTCGAAGGCGCAGGAATTGTCGTTGCCGCAATATTGACCGGCAGGGAAAGCACCGGGCTCTGTGGGGCAGTCATCATCGCTGTCGCAATATCCAGGCGGATAGTATTCATCGGGGTCGCTGTCCATCTCCGCAACTGGCAGGCATTGGCCATAGACGCTGCATGTCTCGCCCGCAGCGCAGTCTATGGATTCGTCGCAGTCCTGCATACAAAGGGATGTCGCCTGATCGCAGTAATGATATATGGGACATTCGTCATTTGTGGTACACGTCATACCGTCGTCGCTGTCGGTTTCTTCATGGCTGCCCATCTGGCATTGACCGTATTGAGTGCATATCCAGCCCGGACCGTATGTGGAAAGGCAGCTTGCGTCTGAAGCGCAATCCTGGAAACAGCCTTGATACTGAATGCAGTAGTGCTGATAATCGCAGTCGTCGCTGCTTGTGCAGATTATCGGCTCTTCCGCGCAACGTCCGTGTTCGTCGCAGATCCAGTGTTGTCCATAGATCACCTGGCAATCGTTGTTGGATACACAATCGTTGGTGCAAATGTTAAGCTCGCTGCAATACTGACCCACAGCGCAGTCATCATCGATGCTGCAGGATGAAGATTGCTCCTGTTCGCTGTCGCTGTCTCCATCGGGAACGACATCACAGGACGCTTCGTATTCGCAAGATGACGAACCGGGCAGGCACCGCATGAAATATTCACATTCTTCAAAAACCTGCCAGCCTGCCTGCGAGACCAACTCGCCGTTGCACAAAGAAGAATTGCCCGAGCAATAGCGGTCTCCGCTGCGGCTGTATACATCGGACCCGCAGCCGGTACCGCCGGGACAACCGTACTGGAGGATACCCGCTTCGCAAACATGATCGCTTAGATAATAACTTTCGGTGGCATCGTTGCAGCACGCGCCGGAACCGGAGGCGCAATAGCTGTCGTCGCAGGTCGGGCGGTCGGACACACAAGCACTCTGCTGAGAATCGCAAAGCTCCAGCGGCCCGCAATCGTCCAGCACCTGCCATTCGCTCCATTGCCCGAAGATTGAATTAGCCTCATCGCACAAGGAACTCATTCCATCGCAGAGAATATCGCGTGAACGCGAGCGCAAGTCTCCGCCGCAATCACCATTCTCGCAGGAGGTCTCTGTTATAGCATCCGCAGCGCAGATGCTGCCATATGCAAGCAGTGTCTCGCTTTGATCATCGCAACACGCACCGGAACCGGAAGCGCAATATGTAGTGTCGCAGGACGGGCGATCGGACACACAAGCACTCTGCTGAGAATCGCAAAGCTCCAGCGGCCCGCAATCGTCCAGCACCTGCCATTCGCTCCATTGCCCGAAGATTGAATTAGCCTCATCGCACAAGGAACTCATTCCATCGCAGAGAATATCGCGTGAACGCGAGCGCAAGTCTCCGCCGCAATCACCGTTCTCGCAGGAGGTCTCTGTTATAGCATCCGCAGCGCAGATGCTGCCAGATGCAAACAGTGTCTCGCTTTGATCATCGCAACACGTACCGGAACCCGAAGCGCAATAGCTGTCATCACAGGTCGGGCGATCAGGCTGGCAATCGGCATAGCCTTCTGTGCAGACTTCCAGATCGTTGCAATCATCGTAGGTCTGCCAGACACTCCACTGACCCAACTCCGAATTCTGCTCGTCGCACAAAACGGAAGTTCCGGAACAGTAAAGGTCGCGGGAGCGCAGCAAGACATCAAAGCCGCAACCTGAGCCGTCACAGCTATATTCATCTTCAAAATTCAGTTCGCAAGCATGGTCATTTTGATAATAACTCTCGGTGGCGTCGTTGCAGCACGCGCCGGAGCCTGCAGCGCAATATGTCGCGTCGCAGGTCGGGCGATCCAGTTGACATGTCGGCGTGCCTTCTACACATACCTCCAGATGGTCGCAGTCGTCGGCCAAAAGCCAGGGCGACCAGTCACCAGTTAGACCGTCGCAGGTTTCGGAATCACCGCTGCAATAGTAAACGCGAGTATGATAAATCACGTCTTCAGCGCAAGCGGCGTCAACGCAACCATAAGCGGTTTCAGGTTCGGCACCGCAGGGCATTTCTTCGCCATCGAAATGACAGCCGTCCGAACAGCAAGGACCGGAAAAACACTGACAGACAAGCTCCGCCTCTGTTTCGATCTCAACATCTGGTTCGATTTCGGGCTCCGCGTCAACATCGCCATCAGAAATGTCAGCTTCAAGCTCCGGTTCTGCATCAGGCTCAACATCTGGCTCTGCGTCTGCTTCCGCATCAGCTTCAACATCGGGATCAGTTTCGGATTCTGTCTCTAGTTCGATATCGCCATCGGGAAGCTCAATTTCAACTTCAGGTTCGGACTCAAGCTCGGACTCGACTTCCACCTCCGGTTCCTGTTCATTTTCCAATTCCGCTTCAGGCTCAACTTCAAGCTCCAGGTCATTATCACCATCGGCAAGTTCACTTATAACAAGGGAATATGCATTATCGGCTGCCGTCTGTTCGTCGCCTGTGACATAGCTTGAGTCGTCGTCGCCGTAGATATAGGTGGTGTCAAAGACCTGGCTATCGCCGTACATGCCGAGATAATATTCAAGTATTCCCGATTGCTCCTGAGTGTCTATCAAGGCCAGCCAGTAAGCGTTGTTGAAGTTGTCGCTGTCGTAGTTGAACTCCGATATGTTCCACTGAGCGCCATCTAAGCGCCAGAACAGCAGACCGCCCCAGATAGCATCTGACGGATATCCACCGACGTAGACATTAATGTCATCTCCGGCAAATGCCCCAAGCGGATTACGCATACTGACCGAAGGCGGTTCCTCGTTAGTCGGAATATGCCAGACATTCAAAAGCTCATATGAAATCTCGGCTTCGGGTTCCGCTTCGGGTTCAACGTCCGGCTCTACTTCAGACTCCGCGTCGGGCTCGGCATCTGACTCTACATCAACGTCACCATCGGGTACTGTATCGATTTCTACGTCGGGCTCGGTTTCCGGCTCTACTTCAGGCTCCACGTCAGGCTCGGCGTCAGCTTCCACGTCTGGATCCACTTCTGGTTCGGCGTCGGGCTCAACGTCGGACTCCACTTCGAGCTCCCCGTCAGGTTCGACATCGGGCTCTATATCAACATCGCCATCGGGAGCAATATCAGGCTCTACGTCCGGCTCCACGTCAATGTCGCCATCGGGTACCGTGTCGGCTTCTGCGTCGGGCTCAACGTCTGGCTCGATTTCGGGCTCCGCGTCGGGCTCGGCATCAACATCACCATCGGGAGCAATATCAGGCTCTACGTCCGGCTCCACGTCAATGTCGCCATCGGGTACTGTGTCGGCTTCTGCGTCGGGCTCGGTTTCCGACTCTACTTCAGGCTCTACTTCAGGCTCCACTTCAGGCTCCACTTCGGGCTCCGCGTCAGACTCCGCGTCAACATCGCCATCGGAAATATCAGCTTCAAGTTCTGGTTCGGCATCGGGATCAGCTTCCAACTCGAACTCGACTTCGGCATCCGGTTCTAGTTCATCTTCGACTTCCACCTCAGCTTCCAACTCAAGTTCGATATCATATTCAAGCTCTTCATCGCCGTCCGGCGGGAATTCGCAAAGCTCTTCGTACTGACAGTACATCTCGCCTTCCACGCAGACATGATTGCCGTCGCACAAATCGGTTACGAACCAGTCCTGCCAAGCGCTCAGCTCGCCATCACACAGGGCGTCGTCGCCGGAGCAATAGCGGTCGCGCATGTGTACGTAAACGTCGCTGCCGCAGTCCGTGCCATCGAGACAGCCGAACTGGTATTCGGCGTCGTACTTACAAACCTTGTCCGCAGCATCGAAGTGGCAGCCGTCCGAACAGCAAGGCCCGGAAGAACATTGGCAGGGAACGTCAGCTTCTATTTCAATTTCTGCGTCGGGCTCAACTTCGAGTTCAACATCAGACTCCGCGTCAACATCGCCATCGGAAATATCAGCTTCAAGTTCCGGTTCGGCGTCGGGATCTACGTCAGGTTCAAGTTCAGGCTCCGCGTCATTATCGCCATCGGAAAGCTCAACTTCTGGCTCGACTTCCGACTCTAACTCGGCTTCAGCATCCTGCTCTGCCTCATCATCGCCATCGACTCCGCTATCGAAGTCTTTATCTTTTTCCTGTATTTCGATGTCAGCTTCTTTGTCGGCATCTTGTTCAGCAAGTTCCGTATCGGTGTCACCGCCAAGCTCTCCATCTCCGCCGACGGGCTTGCAGCCGTAGTCGCTATTCTCATATCCGTCGTCGCAGACACACTGCCCGTCTTCGTAATGCTCGTTCAAGTCGCACTGCTGAGGATCTTCATCGAAATCCATGTCATCGGACCCGGCGCAGCCCGGCGCCAACATGGCTACCGACAAAGCAAACACAAACGATACAACAATACTCAAGCCGCACTTGTTCATTAGCAGACAACTTTCGTATTTAAATTAAATTTAAATATCTTACCAGCAGATTATGCTAGCATTTTTTGACATTTATGCAAGACCTGCTTAAGGGATGAGATAGCTCGAAAAGTCGAGAGATAATCAGATATTCAGCTTGCGTCTTCTGATTGCGGCACACAAAAGAAGTGAAAACAAAACACCCCAGGCAAAGACGTTAGCCTCAGAGGTCGAAGCGCAGCCGCTGTCGCCGCTTCCGGTCTCGCGATAGCCGTCGTCTTCGTCATCATCGTCGTCATCATCGTCGTCATCATCGTCGTCATCATCGTCGTCATCATCGTCTATGCCGCCTTGATCTCCATCCGCGCCATCGCCGTCTTCTTCCAATTCTCCATAACGCAGGTCAAGTATAAATGTTCCCGAGCCTTCAATCTCGGCGGCGACGCCTTCGACTAAAAGGAAATACGTTCCAGATTGAGATATTTTATACACAAGGGTTTCCTGCATCCCCGCGCCCTTATCACTGGCAAAAGATGCGCAAGCGGACAGATCTTCGCAATCCGCCAAGAGCACGAGGGCCGCATCGAATCCGGTCGGCATCAAACGCGCCTGCAAGGTTTTGCCTTCGGCCAACTCAAGTCTGTAGGCGTTTTCTCCGCCGGGAAGCAAGAGCCCGTCCATACAATATTCATCCATGGCGTTTGCGCGTCCGGCTATGGAGCCCTGCACGAATCCGGGTACGGCCAATTCTTCGGCCAACTCGCAGGGACCGGCCAGATCGTGGCGGCAGCCCTGTTCACTATCGCAGATGTCGTAGGTTTCAGGGTCGTCGTCGTCGCATTCTTCGTGTTTCGCCGAATGCTGACACTCCTCGCCTTCCTCGTCGCAACTGTCCTGGGTACAAGCGATACCGTCGTCGCAAAGGTTGTCCTCGCTGATGCAGACGCCGCTGTCGCAATGTCCGAACACCTTACAGAAAAGCCCTTCGTCGCAGGGCGTGATGCTTAAGTCTTCGTACTGGCAGTCTTCCAGCATGTCGCAGGCATCGACTGTGCAGTCGTTGCCATCGTCGCAGAGCGAATTGTCGGGCACAGACTGACATCTGTCGTCGGTGCAGGTATCCAAAGTGCATTCCACTCCGTCGTCGCATTCTTCGTCGTTGTTGCACGGTAGTTGTTCAACTGCGTTAAAAATATAGAGAGCGAAATCCTGATCGGTGGCACTGTCATTGCCCGGCACGCCATCCGAGTTTATATCCGAGGCTATGACGCTGATTTTCATGGTGTTGATGCGCCTGCCGGGGATTATCGCGCCTTCGAGGTTGTTAATGGGATCGTAGCCATCCAATGGTTCCGAAACGCCGTCCACCAGCCAGTTGCCCGGATAGGTATCCTGTCCGTTTACCAGTATGGAAAGATCGAGGTTGTTGTTATAAGCCGCGCCTGTCGTGGCTCCCGGCGCATCGGTCCAGGCCAAAAAAACTTTGACAGGCATCTCCGGATCTGCCGGAGCGAGATTTTCAAGCTCGAATATCTCGCCGCTGGCGGTAAACAATTCGCTCTGGTCTACCACTACACGCGGAGCAGATCCGAAGGCGTCGGACATGTTGATTCGTCCCCAACCCTGACGGTTGGAAGGGATGGATTCCAATAGAGAATTGAATCCGGTCTGGCCACCTGCCATGTCTTCGCTGTGGGCTGTCATCATGGCTTTAACCATGGCCGGTGAGGGCGGCACCGAATTTTGTTTCTCGTACCATGCCATATAGAGCGAAGCGGCTCCGGCGGCAGCAGGGCAGGCGTGAGAAGTGCCGGAGGACCAGCTATACAGGTTCTGTCCCGGCGGCATGTAAGCGTCGCAGACGCTTGAGCCGTCGAAACTTGCATACTGCGAAGCGGCACCTTCTATATGGGTTCCGGGCGCCACCAGATCGGGTTTCAATCTGCCGTCGGCGGTCGGTCCGCGTGAAGAGAAATTGATGAGATCCCTGATGTTGTCGGCTCCGTCATCGGCTACATCACAGCCGTCTTTGGCGCCCGTCATGCGGTAGTTCTCACTGGCGCCCACGGTTATCAGGTTTTTGGCGGTAGCAGGCGAGCGTAGAGAATTAAAAGCCTCGCCGGTAAACATGTTGCCGTCGCCTTCGTTTCCGGCGGCAAAGACTATTACGATCTGCTGCAAACCTGTCGAAGGATCGCGGTCAACATCGCGCACCAACTCGTCGTATTCGCGCGCGCCGGAGTCGTAAGCGGCGTTATCGACCATCATACCCCAACTGTTGGATGAGATTTTCGCTCCCTGTTTGAAGCTGTTGGACAGAATATCCGTGTAGTTGCCCGATGCGGACCAGTAGCCGTCCAGCATGACTTTGCTGCACATCATATCGACGCCGGGCGCTATTCCCATGCCGTACAAAAAGCCGTCTGAATCCAGCGTGGTGGCATCGGATACAGATGGCAGGCCGCCGACGATGGAGGCGTTGATGGTGCCGTGACCGCCTTTGTCATAACCGTTGGGACCTTCGACCCAGTTCTTTATGGCGATAATGCGCCCGGAAAGATCTGGATGCCCTACCGTTTCGGGCGTTCCCGCGTCACAGCCGGTATCGGTGATATCGACCATCATGCCGGACAGGTTGTCGAGTCCGAGTGCTTCTACCCAGTTGGCGTAGCCCGCTCCGGTCGGAGCCGTGCCGTTGTGCCTGCCTGCTAAGATCATGCCCTGACGTTCATCACACGGTGTGGCCTTGACATACGGCTCTATCCAGTAAACGTCGTTGCGCTTTGAAAGCTTCTCAAGCGTTGCAGCATCCAAACGCACACGAAAGACGGTAAACGAGCGCATGTCAACCGGCGGCATAAACTGGACAATGGCGTTTTCTCGTACAAGACGCAGGCTTTCCGAGGAAGCCTCGTGATTGATTATCTGCACCGCAACATCAAGAACAGCACTGTTTTTCACAAGACCGGATTTCACGCGGTCGGCACCTGTCCAGTCCCTGATGTAATCCACTCTAAACTGTCCACGTCTTGCAAACTCTTCCAGCCTGTCGGCGTCGCCGAAGACCGTGTAAGCGCCGTTGGGGATATAGTCTATGATCTTCAGGCCCGTGGCCTTGAGTTCTTCGACAAAGCCTGCCGGAATGGGTCCGCGATGATGCACAAGGCGAATGGCCTTACGGCGATTTTTAAGGCTGCCTTTCAAAGCTTTGCCCGCCGGGACGTTCTCGATCCCGTTTGTCAGGCGGATTTCGTCTGCCCCTTTGATTTCGAGGATTGCGCCTTCTGCCATACGACGATACAGCTTGCCGCTTTTGCCTTCTAAGAGCCTGAACGCTCCGTAATCGGCGAGGGTGCGGTAGTCGCTGGAGACGACCTTTGAAGATGTATCGCTTGGGGCCGCATTCAAAGAGAGCGGCAAGAGCAAGGAGAAAATACAGAGGACAATTATTCTTCTCAGGGACATCTTGTTTTCCTACTTCGGCAGATTGACAACATTCCCAGATAAACTGTCATATAAGGTGGGTAAATTCAATGAAAAAGAACAGCTTTGGAACTTATGCCTCTGAGTTGTCCCCGTTCTCAATCAGCTATCTCTTTTGGTGATATCTGAAAGTAATCGCAGTTATCAGTTACACATCATAATGAAAAACCGCTCATGCTGAGTGATTTCGCAAAGCGAAATTGTATCGAAGCATCCCTCCCTCGATACACCTCCCTGCGGTCGGCACTCGGGATGAGTGAAGATACACACTTTGGTACTCGAGATGAACGAATGCGCTGTTCCACCAAAGATGAACGAAGCAAGTAGCAACATTCCAGGAAACAGGATCACAGACAACAATTTTTTGTCAAACAAGATTTTAGGGTAGCTCTAAAAATAACTATTCGGTCAATCCCTTGGGTACTTTCCCCAGGTTGACGACAGCTTCCGGCTGACGCAGATAGTTTGGTGTAGCCGGGTCGAATTTCATTTTCAGATCGAGCTTCAAAAGCGCCAATCGTCCCAGAACAGAAGCGTCCGGGAGATTGAGACTTGAATCTTCCACAAAAACGAAATTGTCGCTTGAGATTTTATCTTTGTAGGCCAGAGCGCCTTCACCGAGAACAATTATCTTTTGTCCCGAACAACACTCAAGGGCGTCTTGCAAAACAGTTTCCACTTTATCGACGCGCTCTTCCAAAAGCTTTTCGGGATGATTATCCTTAAAGGAATACATACCGCCGTAGACTTCGCCCTTGCGTGCATCTAAAAGCGCCAGCACAGGCAAACCTTTATCCATTACACCTGCCGCTAAAACCTCCAAGGTCGATAGCGCATAGGTCGGCAGATTATCGACGCGTGCCAACCCCAATGCGGTGGCAAGAGCAATACGGACGGATGTAAAGCTGCCCGGCCCGCGAGTGACGGCGATTGCCGAGAGATCTTTTACCGAGACACCGGCGTCTTTTAACAGCTCGTCCACAGCGGGTATCAAGGCTTCGCAGTGGTGACGGGCGTCTTTTTGTGGGTAGCTTTTCGCCAGCGGCTTACCGCCGACGAAAAGCGCCAGTGAAAGCCTTGAGGTACAGGCTTCTATGCATAAAAGCTTCATATCGGAATCGTTCATTTGAAAGCTCTAAAGATTATCAGACAAACCAGGCCACTATGGAATCCCAGTAGCGCTCCACATCGTTTTTGAAGACCATCACCATCATCAGCAGCAACAAAATCAATCCGACGACGGTGGCTTTTTCTTTGATCTTGCTGTTGACCGGCTTGCGCATTACGGCTTCGATGGCAAAGAACATCAGGTGGCCACCGTCAAGTACAGGAATGGGGAAGAGGTTGATGATTCCGAGGTTAATGGAAATCAGCGCCATCATCCACAGGAATGTGGCCGCACCGCGCTCGGCGGCTTTTCCGGCTATATCGAAGATCAATATGGGACCGCCGACCATCTTGAAGGACAACTCGCCCGAAAAAAGATAGCCGATCACGCGCAACTCTTCGTAGGTGATTTCATAAAGCGTCTTGGCAGAACGCGCCATTGCAAACCACGGGCGGTTCTCAACCTTGACGCTATCGGCTCTTATCCAATCCGTGTACGGAACTTCGGACCATGCCCCGAAACGATAGTGCGTCACCGGCTGATGGAATTCGCCCTGCACTTCTTCTTTTTTCTGGGCTATGGTCAATGTCACCTGTTCGCGGTCGCGTTCGATCACAAATTCGATAGGATTATCAAGGCTCTGGCGCAGTTCTTTCTCGATTACGGTCCATGAAGTAAT
This sequence comes from uncultured Myxococcales bacterium, assembly GCA_964437525.1. Taxonomy (GTDB): domain Bacteria; phylum Myxococcota_A; class SURF-8; order SURF-8; family SURF-8; genus JAKQSH01. The sequence continues at coordinate 62,666 of CAYTHG010000001.1, forward strand.
CGGCTTCCCGGCGACTTTCAGCATTCTGTCGCCCACCAATAGCCCGGCAAGTTCGGCAGGAGATCCTTCGTCTATCTTGCCGATAATGGTGTCAGCCGAAAGCAAGCCGTGCCAGTAGGAACCATCTTCCTGCAATTCCGGTTGTATCAGGGCGGTGAAGCTTTCTTCTTTGGCCTGCTCCTGACCCTCGGCATCGATTTTTGCCGGGCGCACGATCTTCAACTCGAAAGCACTGCTCGAATTCGATGCACGTTTCAAGAAGCTATTCAGTTGCCAGTAGTATTTTATCTGGCTGCCACCGGCTTCGGCCACGCGATCCCCTAAACGGATACCGCTCTTGAAAGCCGGAGAAAGCCTGCCCTGCGGACCTACCACAGGCGGCACGGCATCGGCGGCGATACCGATCTGCCCGACCACCACTTCGGCACCGAGCTTGTCTTTCGACACATAGCGCTCGGGTGTGACATCAAACTGCATGGCCTTGCCGTTGCGATCGACAGCTATGGGAATTTCTCTGTCATAGGCAACCTTGACATCATCGGCCATGTCTTCCCAGTAACGGGTTTCCTCGCCATCGACAGAAGTGATGACATCGCCCGAACGCAATCCGGCTTCATAGGCCGGGCTACCCTCGAAAACCGTTCCGAGTTGCGTTCCCGTCATCTCGGAAATTCCCATGTACATTGGGAAATAAATGAAAAGCGGGAAAAGCAGCGATGCGGCGGGACCGGCGAAAACCACTAAGAATCTAACCCACAAAGGCTTGTTTACAAAAGCCCGATCGGCATCTTCTTCGGGGATTTCTTCACTTGCTTCCTGTGCCAGCAATTTGACGTAACCGCCTAAAGGCAGGATGGCAACCTGATATTCGGTTTCTCCGATGTGGAAAGAAAACAGCTTCGGCCCCATGCCGATAGAGAAGCGGATCACTTTTACGCCAGTCAATTTTGCGGCGGTAAAATGCCCCAACTCATGCACGAGAATCAAAACGCCAAGTAAAATTAGTGCCCAAATCAGGGTCATTTAATACTCCCTTCGGGGATTTCGTTTTTATCTATCAACTTCAAAGCGGCTTTGCGGCCCCAGTCATCCAGGTCCAGTACATCCGCCACTGTATTCATATTGTCGCCGATTTTGTCTTTAAATGCCAGATCAAGCACGGCGGCGTCCAAAGCGGCTATTTTCACATAGGAAATCCGTTCATTCAAGAAAGATTCGACTGCAATTTCGTTGGCTGCGTTCAAGATGGCGGGATATCCATCGCCCATCTCCAAAGCTCTATATGCCAAAGTCCAGGCCGGGAAACGCTCTGAATCGGGATGCTCGAATTCCCATGCTCCGCCCTCAAGCGGGTTGAATTTATTGAACTCAAGCGGCAAACGCTCAGGATATGCCATTGCATAGGATATCGGCCCACGCATATCGGGAGCGCCGACCTGCGCGATTATGGAACCGTCTATAAACTGCACCATACTGTGAACGAGGCTCTTGGAATGCACGACTATCTGTATGTCCTTAGGATCAACATCGAAGAGCCAGCGCGCCTCGATCACCTCCAGACCCTTGTTCATCATGGTTGATGAATCTATGGTGACCTTTTGTCCCATGGTCCAGACAGGATGATTTAAAGCTTCCTTTAAGGTGGCGTTTTGTATGCGTTTTTTATCCCAGGTTCTAAACGGACCGCCCGAGGAAGTCAGGTAGATCTTTTCAAGTGACTTGTCGTGCTGGCCCTGCAAACACTGGAAAATCGCCGAATGCTCCGAATCAACGGGCAAAAAGCTTTTGCCGCTGGTCTTGACCGCATCGTACATAATGCGCCCGGCTGCAACCATGGTTTCTTTATTGGCCAGTCCGACTGTTTTTCCTGCTTTAACGGCGGCGTAGGTCGGCTCTATTCCGGCAGCGCCCACGATAGCCGACATGATGAACTCGGCTTCAGGGTGGGTTGCAACCTTTACAGAGCCTTTTGAACCGTAGACGATTTCGCCTTCGAAATTCGGCACCGCCTTGCGAAGCTTTTCGGCGCTCTCTTCATTCGACATGGAAACCAGAGACGGATTCAAGTCCTTGATCTGCAAAGCCATTACATCGACGTTCTTACCGGCGGCCAAAGCCGTGACTTTATATTTGTCAGGGAAACGCCGCACGATATCGACGGTATTCGAGCCTATTGACCCGGTGCTCCCCAATATGGATATAGTTTTCATTCTAAGATCAACCTTTCGCAAAATCCGCGCTGAATGTCGAGTTTCGATTGAATATCAGATAAGTAAAGCGCTTGAAACATAAAAACAAATTAAATCGATTACTTATTCCTTAAAACTTCCAAGTATCAAAGTTAACGACTGAAATCGAAGAATCAAGTTCTTTAATGGTGGAACGTAGCTGGAAAGCGCTGTTTTTACGTTGGAGCAGGCATCCCTGCCTGCTCAGATTGTTGACAAAGTACTATTTATTGAAAAAGATTTCTCAAACTCATGTCATCCCCGCGCAGGCGGGGATCC
>CAYTHG010000002.1:0-46094 GCA_964437525.1 uncultured Myxococcales bacterium
CCCGGCAATATCATGGCGGAGAGAGAGGGATTCGAACCCTCGGTGCCCGTTAAGGCACATACGAATTCCAATCGTACACCTTCGGCCTCTCGGTCATCTCTCCGAAATTTGCAAACTACACATGAAGCTATGGCGGAGAGACTGGGATTCGAACCCAGGGTACCCAAAGGGTACACATAATTTCGAGTCATGCGCCTTCGACCACTCGGCCATCTCTCCACATCAAGAGTCATCGTTTAAAAACGATCTCTTGTCAGCTTTTATTTCTCAGCTTTTTAAAGAACTCTTTCAACATCTTCGAGGATTCCTCCTCCAAGACTCCCTCGACCACTTCTATTACGTGGTTGAGGCGCTGATCGGATGCCAGTTCGTACAAAGAGCGCACGGCACCCGCCTTGGGATCGCGTGCTCCGAAAACCAGCTTCTCCACCCGGGATTGCAATAAAGCTCCCATGCACATGATACATGGTTCCAGGGTGACGTAAATGGTGCAACCTTCGAGACGCCAGCTTCCGACTTTTCGTACCGCTTTTTCTACAGCGCGAATTTCGGCATGTCCCAAGGGACTCTGACTGGCTTCTCTGTCGTTTCTGCCTGTGGCCAAAAGACCGTCGGCGTTGACGATTACCGCCCCGACAGGAACTTCTCCGACATCGGCTGCGGCTTTCGCTTCTAAAAGCGCCAGCTCCATCCATTGTCGGTGGTCGTTTTCCAAGGTTGACCTCCTATACCGATTTTAAAGAACGGCCCGATTGAGCCTAGTTTGTTTAGCTGAAACCGAGCCGATTGTCAAATGTAAGATGCGGTTTTTTCAAAATATGGCAAAAAAAGGGGCGCATCCAAAGATACGCCCCTTAAAATCACTCGATTCGTTCCAGCTTATTCAGCCGAAATTCCCGAGATCGGGGTCATGATTTTTTTGCGCTCGTTGCCTGCAGCGATGGTGTTGATCAGAGCAATAATGGAATCGTTCAAGCAAACTTTGGTTTTTTCCATAGCGGCGATGTTTTCATCGTCCGGATATTCAGCGGCGAAATCGAAGCATGTGTTGGGTCCACAGTCGCTGTCGTCACAGCAGGAACGCAGGCACATGGCTTTGAGCAGCGGGTTTTCGCCGATCAGAGTTGACAACTCGAAGCATGTTCCGCCCAACTCGGCCGGACAGGTGCTGTCGTCTTCGACATCGCAATTCAATTTGAAGCAGTAGCCGCCTTCAACCTGGCAACCACCATCAGGGCATTCGCCACCAGCCATATTGACAACAATGTTGGTCAAAAGGTCGGTGTCAAGGCAAGCTTCGGTTACACAGTCTTCGTTCTCAATGCAGGCAGCGCCGGGCTGGGTTGCCTGGGGCTCGCCAGTGGGTTCACATTCGCCTTCGCCTTCGCCTTCACCCTCGCCCTCGCCTTCGCCTTCGCCTTCGCCTTCACCCTCGCCTTCGCCTTCACCTTCGCCTTCACCTTCGCCGGAGTCGTCATCGTCGCCACCGCAGCCGTAAGCTACCAAGCCGACAACAGCAATCATCAGCACGAACAAAAACAGAATAGATTTTCTCTTCATTTTCTTCTCCTCTTTTTTTGTCTTCGATACACAAGTTTATTATACGCCACGCGCAAAATAAAAAGTATTACTGACTAACCAAAATCAGGTAGAATGCTAGCAGTGTCATCACAATTGGTCAAGATTTATCAATGACGCCAAGCGTAAGACGTTATTGAGTAGTTAAAACGGGGGTTTCCATGAAGTCAGCCATGTTTCTTGTCACGTTTATGGTCTGCATTCTAATGTTTGCTGCCTGTGCCGACGATTCGTCCGAGACGATATCTCCCACCGATGGTGACGTGGAAGCCGATGGTGACGTGGAAGCCGACGACGACGAAGAACTTGAGTCGGAGCTTGAAGGCGAGACCGACGACAACCTCAACATCCCCAACGATCCCAAAGGTCAACTCGGGCCGGGCTACGCAGATGAAGGCTTTATCAAAGAATTCCCTTACTTCGATACCGACACCCAGGGGCTGCCTTCCAAAAACGTGCTGAAGCTCTATCCGCTCGGCGACGATTCCATGCTGGCTCTAAGCGACTCCGGCCCGGCCAGCTTTGATGGCGACAATTCGAGCTGGAGCGCTTTCGATAGCGGCTGCACCATGCAGGGACATCCCACACTGGCGGCCCTGCTCGACGGCCAGCCTGTGGCATATGCCAGCGAACACGAAGGCGCTTTCTCCCTTTATTACATGGACAATTCCGGCACCTGTCAGGAATTGGCGGCGGCAAGTGAAGTCAAGGTGCTGTTGGCGGCGAATATCGCCGGTGAAAAACATTACGGCGCAGGTTTTGCGAACGGCAGCATCATGCACTGGAGCGAAAGTACAACAGCGGTGGCGCTCGCACTGGATGAAGCGGGTGCGGTTATGGCAGGCGGCGTACTGTCCGACGGCAGTTTCATATTCGCTCAGAACGCACACCTCTATAAAAACTCCGACATCACTTCTCCCGGCACGTTTACTGCGCTTGCAGCTCCGACGCTTGCAGAAGAACAGCTCATAAACACGCTCGAAGTCCTGCCTGATGACAGTCTGGTTTTAGGAAGCAATCAAGGATTGCTTTTACAGGAAAGCGCAGGCGGGGCGTTTATCGAATGGCCGCACGAGACAAGCTATCCCGAGATCAGCGCCATAAAATTCTATCCGCAGCAGGACGACGCCAGCAAGGGTATGTACCTGATAGGCACTAGCTACGGCGCTTGGTACCAGCGCGACCATAACGACCCGCACAAAGTCAAACACTACTTCGGCTCGCAAGTCTGGCTTTTGTCGCAGACCGTAAACGATGTGGCCTACGATGGCCGCTACATGTATTTCGCCACACCCGAGGGCATCACCCGCGTGGAAGAACGTGAGATTACACTAGCCGAAGTCGCCGCCGAATACGACCGCATTACGCAGGAGCGCCATATGCGCGACGGCTACACATCCACCAATAACATTCTGGATATCCCCGGCGACGTGACAAGCTATAGAAACGGCGACGACGACAACGACGGTCAGTGGACGGAAATGTATCTGGCTTCCCAGTCATTACGTTACGCCGTAACCGGCAGCGAAGAAGCCAAAGCAAATGCACGCACCGCCATGCAGGCCATGTTGCGCCTGGAAGCCGTAACGGGCGTACCCGGATTTTTCGCCCGCTCCACCATTCCCGCCGACGATCAATGTCAGGCCAGGATAGACGCCGGACCTTCCGTGGGCGAATGGCATTTTTCGGAGACCTTGCCGGAATACTGCTGGAAGGGCGATCCCTCCACCGATGAATTCATCGGCCATTTCTACGGCCTGCCCATCTATTACGATCTGGTGGCCGATGAGAACGAAAAAGAACAGATACGCGCCACCATCACAAGGACGCTTGATGCCGTCATCGACGGCGGCTACTGCTGGCGCGACTTGGACGGCGAATGCACCACGCACGCCAAGTTCGAACCCGAATACATAAATCATCCTTTAGGCGGACAGCTTGGCGATGCCGGTTTCAACGGCGTGGTGATTCTGGCTGCATTGCGCTTCGCTTATTACGCCACGGGGGAAGAGCGCTTCGAAGAGGCTTTCCATTATCTGGCGGTGGATGAAGGTTTCGCCGAATGGGTGCGTATCTGCCATGAAATCAACACGCGCTTTTTAGTGAACCACGACACCAACGAAATGCTTGCCATGGCGCTTTTGACGCTGACGCGCTACGAGTACGATCCGTATTTCATGGAAATCTGGCAGGAAGGAGTCGATTTAGAATGGCAGTCGCAGCGCCCGGAGAAAAACCCGGAGTTCAACTTTACGCGCTCATGGGCAGCCAACGACAGCGAATGCGATTTACAGGATTCCATCGACACGCTGCAAATGCTGCCCTATTCGCTCATAAAATGGGATGTTGACAACCTGCCACGCACCGACATAGATAAAAATCCCCACGACGACCGCCACAAAGTGCCGCAGAACATGAGCGTCCTGCCATACGACGAGCGCCGCAGTATGCGCTGGGCCGAAAATCCCTACGCGCTGCAACAGGGCGGAGCCGGACACTCGGAGTTGTCGGGCACACCCTGGCTGCTGCCTTACTGGATGGGCCGCTACCTGGATCTGATTTCGGAATAGCCAAAGAAGAATTGAGGAATGGCAAGGGTAGCATTAGTTCTCGCGTAGGTCGGATAAACTTGTTATCCGACACGAATCGAAAATTGTCGGGTGAAGATTCACTCGACGATAAGATTTTTAGTTCTCGCGTAGGTCGGGCAAATTTCTTGCCCGACGATGGGACTTGTAGAGACTTGAAAATGGAGGATGGAGTAATGGCAGCCAGAAAACCGATAATCGCCATCTGCTACGACTTTGACGGCACACTTGCACACGGTAACATACAAGAAAACAGTTTTCTTCCAGAACTCAATATAGAATCCGATGATTTCTGGGATGACGTTAGCAAAAATACAAAAGATCATAATGCTGATCGAATTTTAACCTATATGCATCTTATGCTTGAAGAAGCGAGAAACACAAAAAGTGAAAACCAGATAACGAAATCAGCTATTCGCGCACATGGAAAGAAAGCTGCTCTGTATAGAGGTGTTAAAGTATGGTTTGGTCGAATTGATGAATATGCAAAAGACAAAGGTGCCAAGATAGAGCACTACATTATTTCGTCTGGATTGAAAGAAATGATAGAAGGTTCGCCTATTGGAGATAAATTCGAGGGAATTTTTGCATCGTCTTTCCGTTACAACAGTGCCGATATTGCAGAATGGCCAGCTCTTGCCTTGAATTATACAACGAAGACCCAATACCTATTCCGCATAAATAAAGGTGTTAAGGAAATATATGAAGATAAAAAAGTCAATGAGTATAAGGCACCGGAAAAAAGACGAATTCCGTTCACGCGAATGGTATATATAGGAGACGGAGACACGGACATTCCTTGTATGAAATTGGTAAAGGATCAAGGTGGCTTCTCAATTGTTGTTTACGAACCAGACGAGAAAGAGGAAAATGAAAAAAATAACAAAGAAAAAGCCAGCAAATTGATCGAAAATAATCGAGCCAATTTTATTGCACCGGCCGATTATCGAAAAGATAAAAAACTGGACAAGCAAATAAAAACCATCATCGATAAAGTCATTGCCGATTTTAATGTGCAAAAATTGATGCCCTAGATCCAGGTTTGTAGCCATTTGTCGGGCAAGAAATTTGCCCGACCTACGCGCTGGATTCCCGCCTGCGCGGGAATGACAATTTCGGATTTTCCACCCGCTTCAACGGAAGTTTGTCTTGTCGGATTGGAGCAGAGGCTAGGCGCTTATCAACTCCTGCAGGGATCTTTCGACGCGCTCTTCGACTTTGCCCTTAAAGGCCGCCAGCATCAGGGAAAGATCTATCATGATCCCTATGCCGTTTGCGCTCAACTCCACTTTGCCCTTAAAGCCACTGCCCTTGAAGTCGATGCCGCTTTTGTCCGGTCGCCATTCGTAATCCATATTCAAAGACGCCATTCTGTCCTGAAGCTTTTCCACCAGTTCCTCGGCGCGCTTGCGCAACTCTTCCATGGGCAGATTGTGGTTTTTGTTTATCTTGATCTTGGGCACGACTCGTCTCCTCGTTACCAGCGTGTAAATCATTGTGGACTTGGATAGCAGATAGCCCCGCATCGTGTCAAGTGGGAAGACTTCAAACAGTATGCGAAGCTCAGGGTAGTTTAAAAACTTGCGACTCGGCCAGTTTATCGCTGTTTCAATACCCGATCCCTTTGAGCATCGCCTTCGTGTCTTCCTCAAGGTCCTGTCTGCATTCTATGACATTTGGATGAAGTTGATACTGAGCGATGTTTTTAGACGGGTCTATGATTCCGGAGATAGTCAGACTGCCTTCGTTTTTCGTGCCGCCCGCCACCACCACTACCGAAAGACCGTCTTTATCGATTTTGTACTGCAAGCCTTCTACGGAGTCTATTTTCCAGGATAACCCCTCCACCATGCTGTAGTTGTCTCCCGATATCATGAAGGTTCTGCTCTCCGCCTGGCGCCCGGCCTTCAGCGGGAAGTGCAGAGACACCTTAACTTGTCTTCGGCTGGCGGCCTTCTCGCTTGCATATGTCTGGTACATGCTGTTGATGCTCAAAGGCTCGTGGTAATCGCTGATATCCGCCAGATAAGAGCAATCCTCGTGCAACAGGCAGTTGTTGATGCTTTTGCGATTGACACATTTGAGCCTTTTGGACTCTTTCCCGAGTTCCTCGAAACACATCTCGGAGCGTTCGCGTACGATCCATGAATCAAGCTTACGTATCAGCGCAGAATAATCGCGACTCAATGCCACGCGCTCGAATCCGGGCGGGAGCTTTTCGGCTATCAGGTCGTTACGTTTCTTGAAAACAAGCAATGCCGGTTTCTTGCGAGGTTCTGTCGTTCGATCGGAATAAAAGAAATAAAGGGCGTTTATAAAGTGTGTTCTGTTCGGTGTTTCAAGTCTGTTGAGAAGGTCGTCAAACTCAAATCCCTCATGCTGGAATTTCTCCGCCAGAGCTTCAACATCGCGCACGCTCCATCCCTGTTTGCTCTTTGCTTGCAGGTGTGCCCAGTCTTTGTCGTACAAAAAGCCAGCGTAGCAAAACAAAAGGCCGCAGATAAGGAGGGCTGCAAACGATTTCTTTGCCATGCCGCCGTTTTGCGACAGCGTGCGGTAGACTTTAAAAAGCAAGGTTGCAAGTACAAGGGCATAGGCGGGTCCGGCGGCGATGAAAAAACGCGGATGCAGATAGTTCTCTCCGATGAGGCTCAATGAATGTATGGAGAAGCTTATATAGACTGCAGAAAGACTCCACCACAAAAGGCGACGATCATCATCGGAATAGGCCTGCAATCGCCAGGACGAAAAGGCTCCCAAAATCGCAGACACAGGCGGAACAATCACGAAAGGCCAAAACAATCCCGAGTTCCAGAGCGGTTCCAGATCCAGAATATGAGTCTCGAATGATGCGGCGAAGAAGCTGCCGTAGAAAGCCAGAACGGAGAATATGAAATTGCGCAATCTGTTTTCATGCCACAGTCCGGCGCAGAAAAAGTATAGCGGCAAAAGCAGCAGCATGACAATGTGAGTGTCTGTCATCAGACCTAGAAGCACGCCTGCCAGCATCAACTTTTTAAAGCCCGGCTTGTTGAAAATTGAATCCATGAGGACATAAAACAACACCAGCGGTAAGGCTATGAAGCGCGTGTTGGCAATGTAGGGACAGGCCGATTGTCCGAGGCTTATCAGTGCAAACAGGATTCCTGCCAGAAAAGCGAAGAACGGACCGCGCTTCAAAGCCAGATATAGCGTGAGAATAATCACTGCCAGAGAATGTAGAGCAGCCGCCAGGAAAGAAAGTCCGCCGAATCCAAAACCGAGACGATTGAATTCACCCAGAGCCTTCAGCCACAAAACTCCATGATGCAGACTGTAGCTGGAAACGTTTCCAGTGAGGAGATGGAAATCTCCTTCTGCATAATGTCTTATTTTGAGCAGCGTATCGCTCACCGGATGGTGGATGGGCGCATCGTCTCCCAAGTGATAAAAAAGAGCGAATGACACCGCGCCGCAAAAGAGCGAGACTATCAAGGCCGGCATCAGGCATGTGTCCGGCTCGGAATAGACAACCAATCGACTGCGCCTGACAATAACCAGCACAAAAAACAGGGCCAGAAACATGGACAGGTAAGGTGTCCCCAGCCAGTAGCGTATTTGATACGAGAACTCCGGTGTTGTTTCGATGTGTTTTTGTGGAGGAGGACTTTTCTTGTCTTCAGCGGAAGAGACGAATGGATCGGAGTTTGAGACTTCGTGCTTTTTAAGTATCTCCATTGTGGCCAGAAGCAGACCCTCAGGCGGAAATTTTTCCGGTGCCGGTTGCAGGCGATATTGCTTTGTCGCCCATTCCGAAGGATTACCGTCTTTATTGGCAGCGATTTCCAGGCCGGTTTTTTCTCCGCTATTTACAAGTTCTATCCTTACGAATTCGGCGTGTTTATTGATTTTCAGCACCTGCCAGCCATCGGCGATAATCTCGCCTTTGTCAAACGGCAACTTTACAGATGCAACAGCCTGAGAAGCGGCGAAGACAGACAAAACAACGAGTGCCAGCAGCAATATTTGTGAAGTTCTCAGATTTTCCTTTGAAAATATGGACATATTCTTCCGATCTTTCATGGAAGGTATCCGAAAGACTCAAGCAACACCGGTTTTGGAGGTTCCCTTTGCAAAATCCAGTCTCCAGTACTCGGGGTGTTTGTCTATGCTGCTGATTTTGTATTTGTCTATGGATTGGCCCATGAAAAATGGAGAGTCGTTGCCCTCTGCATACAACAATCCACCTGATGCCAAGATAAAAAACGACAACAATACGGATATGATACCCCTCCGGAACATGAAAAAACTATTCCCCCAAGTTTGTTTCAAACTTCAAAAGCAAAGGAGCAGGGTCGATCCAAAACCCTGCTCCTTGAAAGATCACGATTTTCAATAATCAGCTTATCTGGCGATGGCCTTGTCGCGCTCTAGATTCCAGGCCACCCAATCGTCCTTTTGTTCTTTTTCCATGACCAGGCCTTCCATGGTCATTTCGCCGTTTGAGGCTACTCTAATCTGCTGCATGGCCTTGGCCACCAGTTCTTCCCACTTCTTTTTTGTTACCTGTTGCGGACCCTTGACCTGCACACGGTTGGTTTTGGTGTCTCCTTTGCGCTGGTATTGCGGGGCGTTGCCAACAACCGCCACCGCTCCCGAGTAGACCTTGACGACCGTTGCGATATCTTTTGCCGCTCCGATCAGTCCGATTTGGAAAACTGTACCGCGCACACCTGCCACTGCGTTTCCTGTTTCGATCTTGAAGTTCTGGTCGCCGCCTACGGCCTTGGAGACGTTGGCCCAGATGCGTCCGGCTTCGAGCTTCATGTCGAAGTCACGCTCCTTTTGGACTTTACTTTTACCGAAAATCAGGCTTTTCATTCTTATCTGCGAATCGGGAGCTACACGAATGACGCTGCCGTCCGGCAGTTTCAATTCGGCTTTGGCGCCTTTTTCGGTTTTTAAATAATGGGTCTTGCCGAGTTCTGTACCCACGGCTGCGGCTTTCCATTCGCCTTTGCGCCCGTCCTTGAAAAGCACTTTGCCTTCCATGAAAGCGATGGATGCCTTGTTGGACTCTGCGGCCCAGGCCAGAGAGAAGGTCAGAACCCCCGCCAGCGACAAGACAAGCAATAGCGCGATCATTTTATACTTTTTGACGATCATAGCTTTCATCCTTCCTTATCCGGGACGCCTCCTGAATATTCAGAACGCTCCCGAGGGCAGGTGACTTGTTACTTGGAGATCTTCATCTTGATGCGGTTCTGGGTCACTTCCAGAATTTTCAAGCTGAAGTCCTTGAAATTCTTGCCGGACAGTTCCGATGCCAGATAGCTGGCCTTGCCCGAAAGGTACACATCGAACTGAGCCGACTCGCCGGTCATTTTGCGTTCGTTGACGCCCTTGACGCCGGAGACTTTTTCTTTCAAGGCCTGCTTGAATTTTAAAAGAGTCTGATATGAATCAAGCCCGGTCAACTCTATTGTGACTGTTCCGGCTGTGGCCGACCATTTGTCCACCAGCTTTGCAAGCATCTCTTTTGAAAGCTTTTTAGCTGCTTTGGTGAGAGCCTTGTTTCCGGCTGTGATAGCCGAGATATGGGCTTCGGCGGAATGGGTGGTGCCCGTTACCAGAACTTCGCCGTTATCGACGTTTATCATCTTGACCGAAATATCGGCCTGTCCCGAAATCAGCTTGGAACCTTCCATGACGGGTCCGGCATTGGTGGCGATGGCCGTTCCGACCACCACGACCTGCGCGTCCGTCAAGTTTGCGATTTCGCGGGCGGCATCGTCTTTGACACCGGCGGCGGTGACTTTGTAAACGTCTTTCTGCTTGATCTTGCCCGAGAGCACCTGCGGATCGATGATGGTGAATCCGGCTTTGCCCAACTCGTCGGTCAAGGCGTTTTCGACCTGGCTCATGGAGACGCTGGATGCGGTGTTGCCCCACCAGTAGGAGTAGCTCTGATCGCCGATGTTCTGCTCGGCTATCATCAGCATTAGGCGCGGGTACTCTTTTTGAGCCATGACCCACTGTATGGCGTCCAGGCTCTTTTTGAGCTTGGATGAAGCGACAGCAGCTTCGATCTTGACTACCATCACGTTGTCTTCGACCTTCTCGCTCAAAATCTTCCATTCTTTGACGAAGCCCTTGGACTGGGCCAGGATCTTATCTTCGACCGTGACGTAGTTCTCAACAAGCGTCGAAGACTTGACGAAGGTGCCGACGGCCTGCTCGACTGCGCGGCGCAGGGCAGTGTCTATGGCTTTTTCTTTGGCCGTGACCTGATCCTTGTTGAAGATTACGCCTTCGCCTGTGACGACGACTTTTTTGACTTCAGCATCCTGGGCGTAAGCCATAAGGGATGAAAGCACCAGCAAGGGCGCTACTATTAAAATGACAAGGGTTCTATGCATTGTTTTTCTCCTATCGGAACCGAATGTGTCCGGGTTAGTCCTTGACTATGATTACCCGGCCTTCGGCCAGGATGCTTTTGTTATCTCTGATAAGCTTAGCGTCTGCATCGGAAACCACCAGATCTACGGAGTTGGGGGATTCGATGGCCTTGACGACCAGAGGTCTATCAGTGACTTTGGCGTCTTTTGTAGCAGTGGCTTCTTCTTTTGTGTAGCTGGCAATGCCATTGCCGGCGGAACTCTCGACCATGGTTACGTCATAGACGTCCTTGCCCTGCTGGTCGATGATTTTAGGAGCCAGTACGGGCACGACCTTTAAGCCTTTGGCCACAACCACAAGACCGGTGGGTTTTGGGGTTTCGGCTTTAGCGACCGGGGCGGCGCTTTTTGCTCTGGATTCGGCGGCGGCGGTGTCGCGTTTTTCGACTTTGCCTTTTTTGCAGGGCTTTTTTTCTTTTTGGGTGACTTCGACCTTTTTCATTTCATCGCCTAAAATAGCCTTGGTCAAAACGCCGTCGATGGGAATCACCAGATCGCGCTGCACTCCGCCATCGGAATAATAGCGTGTCTCTTTGACGATGAAGCCTTTTACAATGCCTTCAACCTCGGCAGTTATCCCCGGTGTTTGCTGCATCTTATCGCCGATGCTCATGCCCGAGCGAATTTTGACGCCCTTGAGCGCTTCGAGAGCGTTTCTCAAAGCGACCAGTTCCGCGGCACGTTCAGCACCCAGACGGCCTGATGCGGCATTGGGAGCTTTGAGGTTGGGGGCGCCGTCTCCGGTGAAGACGATTTCTTTTTTAGTCCAGTTTATAGTGCTTTTACCGGATTGCTCGGTGACATCTTCCGCAAAAGCGGCCTGAGCCATCAGAAGAAAGGCAATAACCAGAATGCCAGACACAGTCTTCCTATTCATAATCTTCCTCCATTACAAGAGTAAATGATTTAAGTTCCACTTAGCTACTCAAAAACTGCCGTACCCCTTAGCAAGATGTAGAAGGCAATATATACAAATTATCCCTGCTGTTTCATAATATCTTACACCAGCATGATGCTTAGTCAAGTTTTGGCGCAACAAGCAATTGCTGTTCTTAGGGCAGGAAATTTGTAGAAGACGCTTTTTTTTTCAAAAATCAACAAAAGTTCTTGACAGAAATGGGCTTTGATTATAGCTTCTCTGTCGCTATGAGATTAAGTACTCACATGCGTGTTCTTTGGATATTTATTTTTACATGTTCGTTGTGCGTCCCGGCTATGGCTGAGAGTCAATTCGGGTTCAGATTGCCCGATGACGCTGCCCAGGTTGAAGGAAATCGTTTCAAGACTTCTAAATCCTGGACGGCAGTCAAGAAATTCTACAAGAAAGCCTACCAGGCCGCAGACAACGTAACGAGGTTTACAGCAGTTTCCGTTCCGGGAGTAAAGAGCATCCACTTTGTCAATCACGACCCGAACTCCAGGTGGGAAAGCGCGAATGTCAGCAGCATCAAGGGCAAGATTTTTATCTTCGTCATTGAGCGCAGAAAAGACTGACGGTAACCTCTAGTCAGATAATCATGTGTTCGGGGATCGTCTAATGGCAGGACGACGGGTTCTGGTCCCGTTAATCGAGGTTCGAGTCCTCGTCCCCGAACCATTTTTTTACCTGGCCCTGTCGTCTAGCGGTTAGGACGCCGGCCTCTCAAGCCGGAGATCGCGGGTTCAAATCCCGCCAGGGTCGCCAAAACTTTCAAGAAACCGATATCTTACGATATCGGTTTTTTTTATGCCTGATTTATTCAGAACAATCCATCCCAACGTAGGGGCGCGATTCATCGCGCCCTTCAGAAGGTAGGTCGGACTCGGATTGAGTCCGACCTACCTTCGACCTGAATTTTTGGTAGGGGCATTTGCACGTTTTTTGTTGCCGCTAAATTTTTGGAAAGGGCGGCCACAGGGGGCCGCCCCTACGGGGTATTTACACGTTTTTTGTTGCCGCCGATTTTTTCAGAAGGGTTCGTTGCCAAGCTTTCAAGTGTCGCGGGTTCCCAATCGACACGGCATTTGCAGATTGCAATTTTTCTTGATGGTGCTTGAAATGCTTGGAGCAGGCTTTAAAGCTCTGCTCCAAGCTGAGAGCTAATGTCGGGCAAGAAATTTGCCCGACCTACGGGAAAAGCCTGCCCTTGTCCAAAAAGCAAATCCCGCGCCAATTCCCACCCACCCGCCCGCGACGGTTTGGCGATTGTCTTAAAACATTCTTGGAGTATGAAAATCATTGGGATAAGATATTGATATTGTGCGTTGTGGTATTTAACAAAAGTGACGAAAACATGTCAGTTGATTTGAGTATGTTCAGGGTGCTTTCTCGCATCGTTTCATTTTGCGTCTTTATATCCGTTTTCTGCTTGGGACTCGACCAGGCACGGGCTTATGAAGGGCTGGATATCGCCGAGGAATTGTCGCAGCCGGGGGTCAAGCTGGTGGTTGTCGAGTTTTACGCCACGTGGTGCAAGCCGTGTATGAAAGCCGTGCCTAAGTGGAAAAAGCTGCATGATAAATACAAAGGGAAAGGGCTTCGTTTCATTGTAGTATCCGAGAACTCCGATGTCTGTTCCGCTCCGCCGGACTGGTTGCCCGATAAAACCATCTGCGATTCCGACGGAAGCATTCTCAAGCGGATATCGAGCGCCTCCGGCATGGACAATCCATCGTTGCCGGTCTCGTTTTTGTATTCTTGGGAAGGAGCCTTGGCGATAATGAGTCACAAGGTGAACCCCATAGACAAGGCCGTCAAAGATTATTTCGAGAATACCCATTTGAAAATGGAAGTGGGACAGATAGATGTAATAGGCGACAAATATGCAGTCAGCGGCAACCCGGAATGGTTGCGCGGCAACATAATTTCTCAAATCAGGGAACAGTCGAAATTCGATATCGTCACCGAAGCCCATCACAGGCCAAGGGCCAACGGCTCGGAAACCTGTTCCATGGATTTTCCCCCGAACAGTTTTTTGCGTATCGGTCTTCAAGGCGACGGCTCCAACGAGCGCATTCTGTCGCTCACGCTGGAAAAAGACCAGTGCGTACTGGCGGCTTCTCAAGCCTTGTACAAGGGAGAGGGATTCACCGAGGATAAGGATTCCATGCGCAAGGCGTCTAAAAGCGCAGTAAGGGATTTATTGCGGGCATTGGTCAAGGTAGGGCCTGCCAAGCTAAAGGGTGGCAAAAGATATATCTGGCTTTGGGAGCGTTCCAAAAGATTTGTCGTAGAATTCGCTCCTGTTCCTAAAGGCTCGGTTGTCAGTGTGGATGGAAACCTGATATGTAAAAACACGCCCTGCTCGCGTTCGCTTGAAGCCGGACTACATGAAATCTCTATCCAGGCCGCCGATTACACATCCAAGACCGAGACGGTCAATATCGGCAAAGACAGCTCTGTAAAATGGAAATTGCAGGCCAACTTCGGCCTTCTGGATCTGACCACCGACCCGTCTGGAGTGCGTATGCTCATAGACGGAAAATATGCAGGTGTAACACCACTTAGGAATGTGAAGCTGTATCCGGGCAGACACGAAATGGAAATCAGGGACAAATGCTTTTACAGCCGGAAAAGCAGCTTCGATATCAAACAGGGAATAAGGCAAAGCTTTGCCATCGATGCCGATGCAATCCTCGGGGCAATTGATTTGGAATCCATAAACTCGCAGAGCGATTCCGTGCGGGCAAAGGCCTATATCGACGGAAAACTTTTAGGCTCGGTGCCGGGAAGTTATCCGGTCTCGGTTTGCGCTGAAAAACTTACCGTCAAAGCTGATGACTACAAAGATTACAGCCGGCGCGTATCAATTGAGGAGAAAAAGGAAACAAAGCTTGCCGTCACCCTCGAACAGCAGCCCAAAACTCCACCCGGATACAATTCTAAGCTTGATCCCAAAGCTTCTGTCGGGTCCAATGCCAAGAACGAAAGCGGCCTGGACACCAATACTAATCTTTTAATTGCCGGTGGTACGATTATGGGAGTCAGTCTGGTGTCTATACTGGCAGCCGGATTGTGCTTCAAGGAAATGACTGACATAAAGGATGGCAACCCCAATCACTCCAGATCTCAATACAATGAATATGAGAATGCTGGCATAACGCTGTTCGTAATAGGGGGTGGAAGCCTGCTGGTTTCTATGGTGCTTTTATTTTCTATTGATAAAACAAAAAAACCGAAGAAACAGTCGGCCTCTGCTTATATACCCATGATAAGCACTGACAGCGAATCGGTAGAGGTTTCCTGGGATTGGAGTTGGTGAAGATGAAAATATTGTCGGACTCGGATTGAGTCCGACCTTGCTCAGTACTAGCGGTATCCATAGAAGATTGAAAACTGGCGGCTTTCCTGATCTTCCTGCTGCGAAATGTTCATTTTTCTTGTCTTTATCCTTTCGGGCAGGTAGCTTTTGTTAAAAGTATTTATTTATGGCGGTTTTGAATGTTGAGATATCTAATAAAATCCATGCGCCCGACCCAGTGGATAAAGAACGGCATCATCTTTGCCCCGCTGGTGTTCTCGCGCAACCTGTTTGCCCCGGAGCCCTTGGGCTTGGTACTGGCTGCTTTTGCTATCTTCTGCCTCCTGTCGGGTACCGTTTACCTGATGAACGACTTGGTGGACCTGGAGCGTGACAAGGTACATCCAACCAAGAGCAAGCGCCCGCTGGCATCCGGCAAGCTCTCGCGTGGAGTGGCAACCTTTGCTTCTGTGCTGTTTTTGGCTCTGTCTTTGGGGGGAGCTTTTGCAATCGGCTGGGGATTTCTTGTGGTGGCCGGTTTGTACTTCATCATCAATCTTTTGTATTCCTCCATCCTCAAGCATGTAGTCATCATCGACGTGATGGTAATCTCCTTCGGCTTCATCCTGCGCGTTTTGGGTGGAGCGGTGGTGATAAACGTTCCTCCAACTCCCTGGCTTTTGATGTGCACCATGCTCTTGGCGCTGTTCCTCGGTTTTGCCAAACGCCGCCACGAGCTGGTACAGCTTGACGATGCCAACTCGCACCGCAAGGTGCTGATGCACTACAGCCCGTATTTTCTGGACCAGATGATAATGATCGTGACCGCCTCGACGGTCATGTCTTATGCCCTGTACACTATTTCTGCCGATACCGTCGAGCACATAGGCTCCAATCACCTGCTTTACACCATTCCCTTCGTGCTTTACGGAATCTTCCGCTATCTGTATCTGGTGCACCTCAAAGAAGGCGGCGGCAGCCCGACGCGCATCCTTCTGACCGACCGTCCGCTGGCCGTCAATATTCTGTTGTGGCTTGTAACCTGTGTTCTGATTCTCGAAGGATTGCTATGAGACCCGAATATTTTATGCTGATTTTCGCCCTGATCGCCAACGCCGTCGCCAATATCCTGCTAAAAGAAGGCATGAAGGCGCGCCAGTTGGATATCTCCAACCCTTTAGACACCTTTTTGCAGATAGCCTTGAACCCGGTCGTGATTACAGGTGTCATCTTCTTCGGCTTGAATCTTCTGGCGTATTCCTTTGTGCTGTCGAAGGTCAAGCTGTCCATCGCTTACCCGCTGATGACCTCCATCGGCTTCCTGATCGTCCTGACATACAGCTTCTTCAAACTGGGCGAAGACATCTCCGTGATGCACTTAGGCGGCGTAGGCTGCATACTGATCGGCGTCTGGATGGTCAGCACTCAGTTGTAGGCTTTTTTGTGCCTTGCTTTCAAGTCCGAAATAACAACAGGCCCAACCTCCCATCATTGCAAAACGCTTGACGCCGACCGACCGGTCGGTCACTGTTGCGGTAGCTTGTTTTGTCTGTAATGATTTTTGAAGACGGAGGTGTCAAATGGCGGCGATTGCGGTCGATAAGGAAAAAAAGAGAGTCCAGATAGCCCTGGGAGCTTTGAATGTCTTTATGGACAAAGGATTTTCGGCAGCTTCGGTCAGCGACGTGGCCAATGCCCTTGAAATAGGCAAAGGCACTATCTATGAATATTTCAAGTCCAAAGACGAGCTGGTTGTGGCTTCCATGGTGACCTGGGCCGAGATCAACAGCGGCGACCCCAAGCACTTTGAAACCGATCTGGGCATAGACGATCCCGCCGAGCGCCTGAAGACTTTTGTTTTCATGGCCATGCAGATCTACATGAGCGAAGACAAGAATATGAAAGTTATGCTGGCCATGGTGCAGCTTTATATGGAGAAGCCCGAATTCTTTAAGGAACATCATATATTGCAGGACATACTGGCCGGTATGCGACATTTTATTTGTGAATGCCTTAAAGACGGCGTGACTAAAGGACTCTTTCGCCCCGAGATAGAAGATCAATCCGAAGACATAGCCATCAACCTGATGGCCTATTTGGACGGGATTGCCATTCATCATTTTATGGACCCGGATTATATCAAGCTTCAGGAGCAGGTGGATTTTCACATAGAAATGCTGCTAGGCTGCTTTAAGGCTTGAGTGTGAAAGTCTTAAAGCCTTGGGTCTGAGTAAGTTTGGAAAAAAACTTCATCGTCCTTGAATAATCGGATATCGGGGTTATAGTAGAGTTCATCAGGCGCATGGGTTGCCTCGCTCGTCTGAATCATTCAGGTTGCATTTAACGAATTATCGTTTCCGGGAGGACAGTATGTCTAAAGAAAATCATGTAAAAGTCGCCATTATCGGTGCCGGACCGGCTGGATACACTGCCGCCTTATATTGCGCACGCGCCGATCTCGAACCGGTATTGTTTGAAGGTATGGATCCGGGCGGCCAGCTTACCAAGGCTGGAGTGGTTGAAAACTACCCCGGCTTTTACAAGGGCGCTCCCGGAATGAAAATGATGGATATTTTCAAAAAACAGGCCGAGCGCTTCGGGACCACCATGGTTCCGGCCGTGGTCGATGCCGTGGATTTTTCGAAGACTCCTTTTGAATTGACAGTCATGGGCAAAGCGATTACCGCCGATGCGGTCATTATCGCCACCGGCGCTTCGGCCCGTTATCTGGGGCTCGATTCCGAAGAAGCGTACTGCTATCGCGGCGTTTCGGCCTGCGCCACCTGCGACGGCCCGCTTTATCGCGGTAAAAAAGTCGTGGTGATCGGCGGCGGCGATTCGGCCATGGATGAGGCTATGACGCTTGCAAAATTCGCAGATAAAGTCACCATCATCCATCGCCGCGACGAGTTCCGCGCCTCCAAATTCATGCAGAAAAAGACCAAGGAAAATCCCAAGATAGAAACCAGATTGAGCTACAACGTCGAGGAAGTCTTAGGCGACGAAATGGGCGTTTCCGGCTGTCGCATCAAGTCTGCAAAAGACGGCAGCACCGAAGAAATCCCCTGCACCGGCTTCTTTTTAGCCATAGGTCACAATCCCAACACCGGTATTTTCAAGGGCCAGATCGATCTCGACGACGAAAGCTTTATAATCACCAAGCCCAAAAGCAGCGAAACCAACATCCCGGGCGTGTTCGCCGCCGGAGACGTGCAGGACCCGAAATACATGCAGGCCGTCACCTCCGCCGGAACCGGCTGCATGGCGGCACTTGACGCCGAACATTGGTTGTTGGCCAAGGAATAAACGGCATTTTCGGGTAATGGATCGGCTTGATTTACACGAGAACTGATAATCCACCGTAGGTCGGGCAAATTTCTTGCCCGACAATTTCTGATAATGTCTGGCGAGATCTATACAATGATATTGTAAGATAAGGCAAAGCAACTGGATGCCCGCCTACGCGGGCATGACAGATACCCATCCTAAATAATTTTATAAGTACAGCGTGTAGGTCGGGCAAATTCCTTGCCCGACAATTTCTGATGATGTCGGATAAAGAATTTATCCGACCTACCCAGACTGAGCAGGTTAAAGCTTTGCCCGCCGTCTGAGCGGGACAGCCAGCAGCAGCAGCGCCAAGAACCAGGGCGCGCCGGTGGTGCTTTGGCATGAGCCGGAATCTTCGTCTTCGGTTGCGGCGGTTTTATCTTTGTCGCCGTTCAAGCTGGATTCACCCAGTCCACCCGTCTCGGCCCATTCGTTCTCATAGCCGGCTTCTTTGTCCGTCTCGATTGCCACTTCCGGCATTTCCCAATCGGGAATCTCGGGCGATTCTTCGGCGTATTCTTCATAATCCAACCAGGGCGCGTCGATATCCAAGTCGCCGGGATTTTCCGGCGAGCACTTAAAGTCGCGGCAGACCCAGTTTTCCGGGCAGTCCTCATCGTCGGTGCAGACCGGGCGGCAGGTGTGCGTGTAGGTCTCGCAGTATTCGGTGGCCTCGTCGCAGTCGGAGTCGTCGCTGCAAAAGTCTTCGTTGTCGCCATCCACCTGTATAGGCAGGCATTCACTGCTGGCTCCGTAATCGCAGTATTCGCCGTCCTCGCAGTCCAAGTCCATATAGCAATAGTACTCGCACAGCCCGACTTCCTCGTCGCAGTACTGATTGACATCGGCACAATCAACGTCACGTCGGCATTGCCCCGGACTAAGCTCGGTACAGACGTTCTCCACGCATTCGTAACCCGGCGGGCAGTCGGAATGATCTCCGGCGCAAGTCATGTCTTCGGATTCAATCGCGTCCAGATCGCCATCGGCTAAAGCCAAGGACGGCAGGAGCAACAAAACTAAAAGCGCCGTTGCGGAGAACAGTTTCATTTTCCCTCACCAAAGCCTGAGTTTTTTTTTATTCTTCGTCTTCTTCGTTCATGCCGCGACTGATGCGCATGGCGCAGAATTTCTCGCCGCACATGGAACAGAAATCGCCGTCCTTGCGCTGGTCTTCGGGCAGAGACTCATCTCGCATGGCGCGGGCGGTTTCAGAATCGAGCGACAACTCGAACTGGCGTTCCCAGTCGAAGTCGAAACGGGCACGGGCCATGTCGTCGTCCCAGTCGCGGGCGCGTCCTGCCCCTGTCTTTCTGGCGATGTCGGCGGAATGGGCAGCGATTTTGTAAGCGATGATACCCTGCTTGACATCCTCGGCATCGGGTAAGCCAAGATGCTCTTTGGGGGTCACGTAGCAAAGATAGCTGGCTCCGTACCAGGCGGCCATGGCGGCTCCGATGGCGGAGGTGATGTGGTCGTAGCCGGGAGCGACATCGGTCACAATCGGCCCCAGCACATAGAAGGGCGCTTCCTTGCAGATTTCCTGCTGCATACGGATGTTCTCTTCTATCCTGTCCAAGGGAACATGTCCCGGACCTTCGATGATGACCTGTACTCCGGCCTCGCGGCAGCGGTCGGCCAATTCGCCCATGGTACGCAGTTCCGCATACTGGGCCTTGTCGCAGGCATCGGCCAAACAGCCGGGGCGCAGACCGTCGCCCACAGAAATCGTTACGTCGTACTTGGCGCAGATTTCCAGAATTTTGTCGAAGTATTCATAAGCGGGATTCTGGCGTTTGTGGTGTTTCATCCACTTGGCGGTAATGGAACCGCCGCGCGAGACTATGCCGGTCAAGCGGCTTTTTATATGCGGCAGATGCTCGCGCAGAAGCCCTGCATGGATGGTCATAAAGTCCACGCCCTGCTCGGCCTGGCGCTCGATAACCTCAAGCAGCAACTCCGGCGTCAAGTCCAACTCGCTTTCGACTTCGGCCAGAGCCTGATAAAGCGGCACGGTCCCGACCGGAATCGGGCTGTTGTCAATGATGCCCTGGCGGATGACGTCAATCTCCTCGCCGGTGGAAAGATCCATGACGGTGTCGGAGCCATACTTCAAGCTGGTGCCCAACTTGCCAAGCTCGCCATCTATATTGGAGGTAACCGGCGAATTGCCGATATTGGCGTTGATTTTGACGCTGCATACTTTGCCGATGCCTATGGGCTTCAGGTTTGCATGGTTGATATTGGCGGGAATGGACAGGCGGCCGGCGGCCAGTTCTTTCCGCACCAACTCCACATCGATTCCTTCGGTTTCGGCCACGATGCGCATTTCGTCCGTTATCTCACCTACCTGTGCCAAGTGCATCAGGCTTATATTTTTGCCGGTAAAACTTCTCATTTATCTACCTTCTTAACCTATATAACGCGCCTTTTAAAGACGCCACAGCATAAGAGCCGAAATCATGGCAGGCAAAAACCACGCCATGCAATCGACCCGTGAAAAAGCCAACCTTATGTACTTAACTCCAAGTGCTGGCTATGTAAAGAAAGAATTTGCTGTATATGGGTTGAAAAGTCCGGCAGGCTTCGGTTTGTTGACGAAGTCCTCGCCACTTGGCAGGGACTTTTTTTTATAATGAAAGTACGTTTAAAAGAAACCGGGAGAAGCAATCGAAGCTGGAGATGGTTTTCATCGATCAGCTTGTGCCAAAGGATCACCTTCTGCGCAAGATAGATCGCGCCATCGATTTTTACGAATTCCAGGACAAATCTTCTTGCCCCATGATTCTTCCAACATACAAATGAAAACCCCGCCGGATTCGACGGGGTTTGTCAGTAGTCTAACCCAAGAAAGCCCGCCTAAAGGCGGGCTTTCTTGTAAAATCGTAGAAGAACTTAAATCGAATTCTTATTCTTCTTCTTTTTTCTCAGGCTCTTCTTCTTTTTTCTCTTCGGCTACGGGAGCTTCTTCGGCTACAGGAGCTTCTTCGGCTACGGGAGCTTCTTCGGCTACAGGAGCTTCTTCGGCTACAGGAGCTTCTTCAGCTACAGGAGCTTCTTCAGCTACAGGAGCTTCTTCAGCTACAGGAGCTGCTTCAGCTACGGGAGCTTCTTCAGCTACGGGAGCTGCTTCGACTACAGGAGCTTCTTCAGCTACAGGAGCTGCTTCTACTACAGGAGCTTCTTCAACTGGCTTTTCTTCGGTGTTCGAAATATCGAAGCCGGAGAGTTTCTGCCTCAAAGCGGCACCCAGAGTGGTGGTGTTGTCGCTGGTCATGTTGAGATGCTCGGCCATATCCATCTTGTCTTTGTTCTCCTTGAGGGAGCGGATGGACAGGGACAGCTTGCGCTCGAGAGGATCGATGTGCTTGACCTCGGCCTTAACGACTTCACCTTCTTTGATGACATCGGAAGGGCTCTCTACGCGGTCGGCGGAGAGTTCGGAGATATGAATCAAGCCCTCAATGCCGTCTTCCAGTTCCATGAATGCGCCGAAGTCTGCAACCTTGGAGATGCGTCCTTCAACCACCATGCCCGGGAAGCACTTCTGAGCAAGCTTTTTCCACGGATCGGGGGAAAGCTGCTTGATGCCCAGAGAGAAGCGCTCTTTGGCAGGATCGATGCTGAGTACAACAGCTTCGACTTCCTGACCCTTTTGATACACTTCGTTGGGATGCTTGAATTTCTGCACCCAGGAGATATCCGAGATGTGAACCAGTCCGTCGATTCCTTCTTCGACACCGATGAAGATACCGAAGTCGGTGATGTTGCGGATGCGGCCACGAATAACGGTTCCCGGAGGATACTTTTCTTCGAGCAGGGTCCAGGGATTGGGCTCGACCTGCTTCATACCGAGGCTGATGCGACGGTTTTCGGCGTTGATGTCGAGGATGACCACTTCAACTTCGTCACTGATTGACAGAAGCTTGGAGGGATGCTTGACGCGCTTGGCCCAGGACATCTCGGAGATGTGGATCAGACCTTCGACGCCGGCTTCCAACTCTACAAACGCACCGTAATCGGTCAGGCTGACGACCTTGCCGGAGACCTTGTTGTCTACCGGATAACGCTCGTCGATGTTTACCCAGGGATCCGGGGTAAGCTGCTTGAGACCCAGGGATACGCGCTCTTTTTCTTCGTCGAACTTGAGCACTTTGACCTTGATCTCGTCGCCGACGGCGAACAACTCGGACGGATGATTGATGCGGCCCCAGGACATATCGGTGATATGCAGCAGACCGTCTATGCCGCCCAGGTCAACAAACGCACCATAGTTGGTGATGTTCTTGACGATGCCGGTAACTTCCATGTTCTCTGCCAGGTTCTCCAGAGTCTTGCTCTTGAGTTCCTCGCGCTCTTTTTCCAAAAGCGCACGGCGCGAAAGAACGATGTTTCCACGCTTCTTGTTGAATTTGATGATCTTGAACTGGAATTTCTGTCCGATCAGCTTGTCGAGATTGCGTACGGGACGCAGATCCACCTGAGAGCCCGGCAGGAATGCTTTGACACCGACGTCTACGGACAAGCCGCCCTTGACGCGAGCCAGAATAATTCCCTCGATCAACTCGTCGGCTTCACACTTATCGGCGATTTCTTCCCAGACCTTCATACGGTCGGCCTTCTCCTTGGAAAGCACTACCAGGCCTTCGTCGCCTTCGATCTCTTCAAGGACGACTTCGATTTCGTCGCCTTCTTTGATCTCGATTCTGCCGCTCTCGTTCCTGAATTCGTCCATGTCGATCAGGCCTTCGGATTTGTATCCGATATCAACCATGACCATGTCTTTTACGATCTGAATGATGCGGCCTTTTACAAGATCGCCTTCTTTCAGGTCGTTGACAGCGAGACTGGACTCGAACAAGGCTTCAAAATCATCCTCGCTCACGACTACATCGTCGACATTTTCGTTTGTTTTCTTAGGTTCATTTTCCATAAGTTAAAAGATATTACCTGCCTCAAATAGTAAATGGGCGCTTATCCCCGAGGCATTACGGAAAAGCGCCACCAAAGCAATTTTCAAAGCCCGGAAAGCCTAGTTGTTTTACAGGGTCTTGTCAAATAAAAAAAGAGCGTATGGCTGTGTTTTTCTTAGATATTCAGTGTCTTGGCGAGGTGGGAAACCGGAAATTTCCAACTCGATATTTTTTCTTTTCGTTGGAGCAGGGCTCTATCCTGCTCAGGCCCTCTAGATTTATGTAAAAACCGTAGGGGCGACTAGCCGGTCGCCCCTACAAGATAGATACCGCCATCACAACGAACCCCGTCATTCCGAGCGTAGCGAGGAATCTCTTGCATATCAAACAGATCCTTCGCTACGCTCAGGATGACAAGCTACCTGGGATTATTGAAAATTTACCAAATTTACATAAAACTGGGGAATGTTTAACGACTTTTTTCGCTCTTGGGCAAGAACACCAGAAACGGCAGACCCAAAAGCGCCATTCCTGCACAGACACTAAAAGCCGTCCGCATTCCATAGGTGTCGGCCAGCGCTCCTATCAAAAGCAATATCAGGGAACGCATGGCAAAAGATATGGCCATGTAAAGACCGTTGGCGGTGGTTTTGTGTTCTCCGGCATTTTCCATCATTACCGCCATCAGGACCGGCCCGGTTGCCAGGGTAGTAACACCCAGTCCAAGCAGTATGGGGATAATAAACGCATTGTCGCATAAAAGAAGCAGGACCATCATCACAGGCGAGATCGTCATGGCACCCAAAAGCACGCGCCGCCGTCCGACAAGATCGGATATGCTGCCCGAGGCGATGACGCCGAAGGCTCCGGCGAATTCGTAGACCGACAGGGAAATTCCAGCGAACCACAGCGAATGGCCTTCGCCATATAAAAAAGTCGGCAAAAAAGTAGCAATGGCCGAAGCCATGAAAGCGCGGGCCATCAGTATTCCGAAGATACCGAATATGATGCGGCGCATTTTTTTGAACATCAGGCGGAAATCGCCGCCGTTACCGCTTTTTGCCTGCCCATCAACCTCGGGCTTGAGTCTCCACCACAAAAGCAGGGATGCCAGAACACCCGGCGGAATAAGCTGCCACATTCCTTCAAGACCGAAGCTCGAAACCGCCCAGACAGCTACCACCGGCCCGGCAGTGCGCGCCAATTCGCCGCCCAGCATGAAAAAGCCCATGCCGCGCCCGACGCGATTGCCCGCAAGTTGCGCCGCCATGACAGGCGCGGAGATATGCAGAGCCGCCGTGGAGATTCCCGCCACAAAAAGTATAAGGACAAGCGCCGCATAAGACGGGGCCAGACCGATCAGGCACATCAATATCGCCGTCACTCCGGGCGACAGCACCATCAACAGGCGCGTCCAGCCGCGCTTGTCGGCAAAAGATCCCAATAGAGGATTGAAAATCGACGGCAGTTGCATGAAGATGGAAAGCGACCCGGCCAGTGTCATGGAGAGCGAAAGCTTTTGTATGATGAGCGGCAATACAGGGGCAAGCAGACTGGTATAGATATCGTGAATGAAATGCACAAAGGCGATACCGCTCACGCTGCCGAATTTGAATTTCCCGTTGGCGTTTATGTCTTTTTCTATTTCCACCGCTTACTCCGAAATTACAGCAAAGTCGGAAACCTCTCCGGCTGGGGCACATTAACAAGACCCATGGATTTATACAAATAACTTCTCAGTAAGTCCTGGCAAAGCCATGAACCGTCATTCTGAGCGCAGCGAATAATCTATTATTCCCAAGCACTTGAAGATCCTTCACTTCGTTCAGGATGACAATCTACCCGGACTTACTGAAAAACTACCTGTACAAGAGGAAACAGTTGAATATTGCAGCTGAAATTACAGATACAAACGGACAAAAAAAGGAACAAAGCGTTCTCTAATCTGCCGATTAGCGATATTTATCAGTAGCAGACATCCAGAATATCGGAGCATTTGACTTCGAGGATACAGTCGGCCAACTCTTCGTTCAAAAGCAGGTCGGGCTCGGCGCATTGGTAGCGGCAGCTCATTTCGTCCAGTTCTTCGCCGTTGCATTCGACCAGTTTGACACAGGCCTTAATGCACTTGGAACCCAAGCCGTCGTCACCGCAGGCCGGCAACATAATAAACGCAGCTAAAGACAGGCAAATAACGGCAAGTGAAAGATATTTTGCGGGTGCGGTTTTCATTTCCACTCCACCCCGCTCTCGCCGTTGCAGTAGTTTACATAGTCGGCAGAGCATTCGGCATCCAAAGCCCATAAAGCACAATCCAGGGCGCGGGAGTCATAATAAATCTGCTGGTAGCAGTATTCACTGCAATTGCCGGGCTCGAAGCTTCCTTCAGGTAAACAGCTTTCCAGCTTCTGGCAGACCTTCAGGCACTTGTCCAGACCGTCGCCCATGCCTTCGTCACCGCAGGAGATGCAAGAAAGCAACAGCATCAACAGAACCAGCCAGCTTGTTATCGTTCGAAAAGACATAACCTACCCGATTGAGAGCGGAAATTGCTTCAACTTCACTATACACCAAATTCATTATATTCAATATCAACACGATTTCCTGGAAAAATCCAGAACTTTCTACTTACTTAAACCAACAATCTTACATAGCTGTCATGCTGAACTAATTTCAAGGTGAAAAAGCACTAAGATCCATATATCGGGATAATGGTATACAAGAGGAAATCCTTAGCCATACACGCTTTTCATATGTAACAAGCACCGTGCTTTGTTTGTGGCTTGAGTACCTGTTGTGATATCATCCGGCTGTTTTGCAATCGGTGCATATTTGCACCTCTCGGAGAAATACATGACTGTTCGCCTGGATATAAAACTGGACGGCGTGGCCGTTTTGCGTTCGGCTGGAGACGGCATAAAACCCGACCCGGTGGTGGCTGCCAATTTAGTGGAGCTGGCCGGGGCCGACGGTGTCACAATGCATCTGCACGCCGACCGCTCGCATGTCAAGATGCGCGACTTGCAGGTCATCAAAGAAACCGTCGGGATTCCTTTGAATCTGGAATGCGCCGTTTTGGAAAAAATGCGCGAATATGCGCTGGAATTGCATCCTTCAAGCGTGACACTGGTTTCAGAACCGCTTGACGTAACCCATGACCGCGCCACACTGGAGCTTGCCAAATCCCGCGATCTGGTGGCATCTTTTATCGGACACTTGAAAGACTCGGAAATCGCGGCCTGCCTGTTTGTACCGCCCGATCTGGACGCCGTAAAGCTGGCCAAGCGTCTCGAAGCCGACATGGTGCTGTTAGATGCCGGAACCTATACACAAACAAGTGACCGCAAGGTGCGCGAAAAAGAGTTACAACTGCTAGAAAACGCGCAACGACTGGCGCGCAAGCTGGGTCTGGGAGTACGCATCGGCGGCGGCATAAACTATACCAACGTCGAAAAGCTGGCGGCTTTGAAACCCGATTGTCTGGTGGTCGGTCACGGTGTCATGTCCCGCGCTATTTTGGTCGGCATAGACCGCGCAGTGGGCGAGATGGTTCAGGCCATAGCCAAGGGCGTTATATAAATCCAATAATTTCAGAGGGCATTATGCAGAAACTGGCGCTGGCCGAACAGATACGAGAATGCGACAGGATATCTATCAACGAGCGCGGCTTCATCGGCTGCCAGCTCATGGAAGTGGCGGGATTTGCCACGGCTCGCGGCATACTTGAAACAGAAAGCGTAGCGCACGAGGCGGCTATCTTTTGCGGCTCCGGCAACAACGGCGGCGACGGCTTTGTGGTAGCGCGCTACCTGTCCGCCGCAGGCTGGCGTGTGGATGTCTTTTTATTGTCCGACCCTCAAAAACTCACAGGCGATGCCAAGTTGAACTTCGATCGGCTGGAAGTTTTACCCGTCAACAAATACCGCATCGACGAACCCGGCTTAGATGACTTCGAACAATACTGGTGCGGCGACGGTGTTATCGTTGACGCACTTTTGGGAACCGGGCTTTCAAAGCCGGTTACAGGACTTTACGCCCGCGCAGTGGCGGCTATCAACAGTGTCGATGGCTACAAGGTCGCTGTGGATATCCCCTCGGGCTTGAACGCCGACAACGGACAGGTGATGGGCGTGGCGACTTCGGTCGATGTCACCTATACCTACGGTCTGCGCAAACTGGGGCAGGCATTGCAACCGGGCGCTTCCATGTGCGGCAAGGTTCACACAGTCGATATCGGACTGCCGCCGGATGTCATCGAAGGTCAAGGCATCAGTCATTACCTCATGGAAGAAGACGACATACGCGCCGAAGTCAAGCCGCGCATGGTCGAGGCTCACAAGGGCCTCTACGGACACCTGCTGCTTTTAGCCGGATCTTGTGAGAAACCGGGCGCGGCATCACTAGCCTGCGATGCGGCGCTGTCCTCGGGCGTAGGTCTTTTGACGCTGGCCAGCCACCCGATAGTGGCGCAAATAACATTACCGCGCCTGCCTGAAGTAATGACGGCTTTGATAGAAGACCCGGCGGAGCTGGTCTTGAAACTGCCCGAGTTGATAGACGGCAAGTCCGCAGTCGCTGCCGGTCCCGGCTGGGGCGAGGATAAAAAGCTTTACGACGCGCTTTTGAGTTTGTGCGCGTCTTTCAAACTTCCCATTATACTGGACGCCGACGCCTTGAATCTTCTGGCCAAGGGCGATCCCATCCACTTTGTCAACCGTTCGCGAAACGGCTATGCCACAGTACTGACGCCGCATCCAAAAGAAGCAGCGCGGCTTTTGGGCATAGATACAACCGAAGTGCTGGCCGACAGAGTGCAGACAGTCCGTGCCATCGCCGGACGCTATGGAGCCATAGTGGTCTTGAAAGGCGCATCGACCCTGATCTGCGACGGTGAAAATGTCTTCGTCAACCCGACCGGAAACCCCGGCATGGCAAGCGGCGGCTCAGGCGACGTTTTGACAGGTTTGATAGGCGGCATACTGGCTAAAGGGCTAGACCCATTGGCTGCCGTGCAGAAGGCGGTATTTTTACACGGACTGGCAGGCGATCTGGCAGCCGACAGACTGGGCGAGCGCGGGCTTTCCGCCTCAGACATCAGCGCCGCCGTTCCCGAGATCTGGCGCATGTGGGAGGAAGGCCGTGCCGTTTTGCTTGACAAGTAAGAGCGAGGAAGAGACACGCGAAATCGCCGAGAAGCTGGCGCCGCTTTTAAAAGCAGGTGACGTCATCGGGCTTTCGGGCGATCTGGGCGCAGGCAAGACGCGCTTTGCGCAAGGACTGGCGCGGGGACTGAGCGT
Source organism: uncultured Myxococcales bacterium (assembly GCA_964437525.1). Taxonomy (GTDB): domain Bacteria; phylum Myxococcota_A; class SURF-8; order SURF-8; family SURF-8; genus JAKQSH01. The sequence continues at coordinate 28,364 of CAYTHG010000002.1, forward strand.
ACCTGAAAGCGTTTATGTCAATTCGCCCACCTTCACCATAGTCAATGAATATCCGGGCCGCCTGCCCATGTATCACTTCGACCTCTACCGCATCTCTCACCCCGACGAGCTGTACGAAATCGGCTGGGAAGACTACACCGCAGGCCAAGGCGTCTGCCTGGTGGAATGGTTCGCCGACTTTGAAGAAATGGCCCCCACCGAGCACCTGCACGTGGTGATGAGCATCAAAGACGAGCAGCGCGTGCTGGAGTTTATTCCTTCGGGCGAAAACTGGCGCGAGCGGCTGGAGGGCTTTGCGGGGATGATGGGTTAGTTAGTACCCTGATCTTTCTCGCATGTTTTCTGTATTTGTCGGGTAAAACATTTACCCGAGATACGCCTACTTAAATGGAGCCTGTTAATGAATGAACCAACAATATTCAAAATTCATATTCGTCCTGAAAATAAAGAACCAACAAAATGTTTTGAGTATTGCTTAGCAAATAAAATACTTGGAGTAGGGTGGCAAGCCAAAGGGTGTGCTTCAGACTGTAACTGGGAAGAATATGAAAAACGATCTAAACACCATAAGAAAATCAATATTCCTAGGTATATCTACAACAATGTGAAGCCAGACGATCTGGTATGGACTCGTGATGGTGTAGGTAGGTATTATCTCGCTAAAGTATTATCTGGGTGGGAATACCTTACAAATGAAGAGGCAGTTGCTGTGGATATTACCAATATATTCCGTTGCGATATAAAGCCTGTTTCTGTCGAAGAAGATGAATCCAGTGTTGATCAGATCCCTGGCAAGGTCATTACAAGCTTCAGGAGCACAATGACAATTAATAGGATCTTAGCACAAAACATATTGTGGTTCTCTAAATTGCTCTGGAACAAATTATCTGGGACAAGTTACTACAGCACTGATTTTGATCATAATGATAAAGATATTTTTGATTTCCTGGATACGGAAGCAGTAGAAGACATAGTTGCAATATATCTTCAAAGTAAGGGCTGGTGGCTTATTCCAAATTCAAGAAAAGCTGACACAATGAGCTACGAATATTATCTAATCCACAATGAAACAAAAGAAAGAGCCATTGTTCAAGTCAAAACTGGCACAACAAAATTAAACTTAAATAGTTATCAATGCTATAGAGACAAAGTCTTTCTTTTTCAAGCAAGATCACTTTACGAAAACAAGAACGGAAACGATAATATTATATGTATCGAACCAGAAGAAGTCAGAAACTTTATTAAAAACAATCTGAATTTAATGCCAAAGCATATTGCTTTTTGGTGGAATTATTTAAAAACCACGGCGTAGATCAAGCTCCAACAGTGGGTGGGTGGCCACGACAAGTGGTGATTTTTGAAACACGAATGAATGGGTGGCATGGGCTAAGCGAAGCTTGGCCATGTGCAGACATTGAAACACGGGCAAGCTCCGTTTCACTCCGCTTGGCCCGTGGCACCCTTTGTTCGGGGCACCCGGCGTATTTCACGTTTTTTGTTGCCTCAGAATTTTCCAAAAGGGTTCGTTGCCAAGCTTTCAAGTGTCGCGGGTTCCCAATCGACACGGCATTTGCAGATCGTAATCTCTTTTGATTGTGCTTGTAAGGTTGGAGCAGGCTTGGAAGCACTGCTCCAAGCTGAGAGATTTGTGTCGGGCATGAAATTTGCCCGACCTGCCCGAGAAATTGCCCTTGTCCGAAAAGCAAATCCCGCGCCAATTCCCACCCACCCACCCGCGACGGCTTACGTACTTTGGTTAGCCAAGGAATAATCCCTTGTTTTTTTTGGGTTTATTTACATTTATTATCCTGTCGGCATTATGGTATCATCAAATAAATTGCGGGTATATTTCCTGATTCAGGTCTGAACGATAAGGAGCCTTGATATGAAAAAACTTAGTGAATTCTCTCGGATGGCGCTTGTTTTATTTGCCGTCCTAGTGCTTTTATCCGCTTGTGGCGGCAGCGATGACGAAGAGACAGATGGCGATCAGACTGGCGGAGATAAAGATATAGCAAGCGATGGCGATGACGCCGATGGTGACGATGCCGACGGTGACGATGCCGATGGCGATGATGCCGATGGTGATGATGCCGATGGTGACGATGCCGATGGTGATGATGCCGATGGTGATGATGCCGACGGTGACGATGCCGATGGTGATGAGGTTGACGGCGATGAGGTTGACGGTGATGTCGTTGACGGTGATGATGCCGACGGCGATGTAGTTGACGGCGATGATGTTGACGGCGATGTCGTTGACGGCGATGTTGTTGATGGCGATGTCGTTGATGGCGATGTCGTTGACGGCGATGTCGTTGACGGCGATGTGGATCCCGATATGGATCTGGAGCAGTTCAACTTGTTGAATGTCTGGCACGTTCCTCAAAGCGAAGAACCGCCTTCAGTTACCATGCGCAATCCACTGCAGCCCGAGACCGGAAGTCCCGTTTACTTTTATGTGGGTGGCTATCCGCAGACAACTATCTGGAGCGGCCAGCTTATCTGGCGGCAGGGCGACGATCGCTTCTGGAATACAGTCGAGTTGGGTTTTGACAGCAACTCGGGCAGCAATGAATTCTGGATAGGTGATTTTGTGGTTTCCGACAACACGGATGAGATCGAATATTATTTCAAAGTCAATGGCGATCCTGCAAGCTTCGATACCACTTATGTTTACGGTGGCGACGACAGCACCGAGAAAAGCGGCTTGGAAGCCGATGCACTGGCCGATCCTTATACTTTTATTCCCAGCGTTGCAGTCGATGGCGACGAGGAAATCGAGATCGAAGTGGAAGAGGAAGTTTCTTACGATCTTTTGAATGTCTGGCATATTCCTGAAGACGAAGAACCGCCTACGGTTTCAATGCGCACGCCTATCGATCCCTATGCCGATGACAGGGTGTTCTTCTTTGTGGGCGGTTATCCCAAAGACGACAACATCTGGGCCGCGCAGCTTGTCTGGAAGTACTCCGGCGATGCCTCGTGGACGGAAACGGAATTCAACTTTGAACAGAACGAAGGCGATAACGATTACTGGAGAACCTATGTAGACCTGAGCGGCAGCCTGGAAAGCGTGGAATACTATATCAAGGTCGATGGCGATCCGGTTCAATACGACAGAACTTATATTTATGGTGCCGATGATGCCAGCAACACTACCGGAGTTGAGGCTACTGCTGTTGCGAGTCCTTATACCTTCACTCCGCAGGAAGTAGAGGACGGCGATGTGGATACGGAAGATGAACCTGGACTAATCAACACCTGGCACATTCCCGAAAATGAGGAAATACCCGGCGTGACCATGCGCAGTCCTTTGGAACCCTATGCTTCCGACACGGTGACTTTCCAGCTTGGCGGCTACCCAAGCGGCAGTATATCAGTGGCGTATCTGTATTGGAGCAGCCCGGTCAAGCGAGCCTGGACGGAAGTCACCATGAATTTCGACAGCATGATGGGCAGTAATGACTACTGGACTGCCAGTGTTGATCTGGATGGCAACGGCAATGCTTTTGAGTATTATTTCAAAGTGGAAACGCTGGCGGAATCCTTGGTGACAACTTATGTCTACGGCGACAATTCCAACAGCAACACTTCTGCCGACAGCGCCGATGCACAGGCGGCACCTTTTGTCTTCACACCGCTGGCGGACCCGGATGGAGACATCGATGAAGAGCCGGAGCTGGAACCTGAAATCGAACCCGAAGCTGAAGCGCAGCTCGATCTTTTGAATGTTTGGCACGTTCCTCAAAACGAAGAACCGCCTTCAGTTACCATGCGTAATCCGCTTTCACCTTCGGCAGGCAACACGGTTTATATTTATGTCGGCGGTTACCCCGAAAACGTGGTTTGGGGCGGTGAATTGCGCTGGCGTTATTCGTCCGAAGTGGATTTTAACAGCGTAGCATTGGGATTCGACAGCAACAACGGCAACAATGCTTACTGGAATGCCTCTATAGAGCTTGATAGTGCCAAAGTCATGCCGATTTTTCAGTACTATCTGGTTGTAAACGGTGACCCTGAAACTTATGCTACAACCTATGTCTATGGCAACAACACCAATACCTTCACCACCGAAATGCAGGAAGTAGCCGAGATGGGCGCTTATGAATTCATGCCGGCCAAGTAAATAAGCAGTAATAACAATCTTTTGAAGGCGCGGTGCTTGCATCGCGCCTTTTTTGTGTTTTGGGCTGACATTTTCCTCCAGCGGCGGTGTTTCTATTTATGGAAGGCGCAATGAGCCTTTTTTAAGAGAGATACCTGATTATAAGAGGAGAGAGAATCGTCATTCCCGCGAAGGCGGGAATCCACAACAATATCAACGAAATAGACCCCCGCCTGCGCGGGGGTGACATGGTTTTTTGGAGTTCTTCTTATACAAATATCACTAGAAGTCGAGATCCAGGGTCAAAATGGCGTTGGTTCCGGCACCGTAGACGCCTGATGCGTGGTACTTGTATTTCTCGTTGGTGAGGTTCTCCACCGTCAGACCGAAGCGGTAATGCTCGTGTAAACAGACGCCGCCGCGAATGTTCCAGGTGACCCAGCCGGGTGTGCCGTCTTGGGGTATACGCACGTCTTTTACGTCTTCTTCCGAAAGCCTGTCCTGCTTGCCTGCAAAGAGTATGTAGGTTTCCACAAAGACTCCGGCTTTCTCGGAGGCTTTACCTTCCCAGCGCAGACGCCAGTCGCCGAACACCGGCGGAACCTTGGGCAGAGGAATGTCTGCTGCATCGTCTATTTTCTCGACGCCGTAGGTGTAGGTGACGGTCGCTTGTGTACTCAGGCCGTGCGTCAGATCAGCGCCCAGCATACCTTCGAAGCCGTACATGCGGCCCGATGCGCCATTGATGTTCCAGGCTACGGTCTTGTCCAAGATTTCTTCCTGACCTTCAAAGGTGGTCGGAACGCGCTTGATGACATCGTGGATAAAGCTTATGTAGCCAGCAGCGGAGCCATACAGGTGCCAAGCATCGAAGCGTGTCAGAAGTTCCAGCGTGTCGCTCATCTCGGGTCCGAGGCTGTCGTTTGTGATGTGGAAAAACTCGCCTGTGTCGCCTATCAGGATGCTCTCGTTTAAGTTGGGAGCGCGGAAGCCCTGCGACCAGTTGAAGGAGGTCATCCAGTTGTCTTTGTATGATGTCTGGATTCCGGCGGTTCCGACGTGGGAGATGTGGCTGTAGTCGGTTTCTTCGGCGCCTTCGCGGGCGTCGGCATGTCCTGCCATCTGCTGAACGCGATAGCCAGCCGTCAAAGCCAGTCGCCAGTCCCACTCAAGCGGCAAAATCTCACCGCGAGCGGTCAAGAATGCACCTATCAGTCTGTATCTCGATCCTTCCGGGAAGGGGTCGTACTTGGCGTCGGCCCAGGAATTCTCCAGGCCGCGCTCCTTGCGAGAGGAGGACACCCAGTCGCGGTAAACTTCAACGCCATAGGTGAAGTTGAGACGTTTTTCAAGCAGTTCGGTCTGGAACTGGCTGTCCATACCGATGGTGTTGACCGTAATATGATCGCGGGAGCGTTTGAGTTCTTCTGTGTGGTTCGGGTCTAATTTGATGGAATCTTTCTGCTCGAAGAAATGCTGGTAGGAAAGCGTCAGATCCAGCTTGGTGTTGATGGGACGGAAGATCATGTGCGCTTTGCCGTACAAAAGATCGTCATCGTTGTTGTAGAGATTGTATGAATCCTTTGTAAACAGCTTATCGGCGCGACCGACATCGTTCATCATGGCTCGCTGGTAAGCCATAGAGAAATGCCAGTCCTTGGTGAAGCCTTCTTTCAAGCGGGCCATGAATTTCGTGCCGACGTTGAGCTGATCATAAGATGTATAGGGCTGTTCACCCACGGAGTCGCCGCCGCGCAGGTTGCCGAAGTCCTTAAAGGTCACACCGCCGTTGAAGCCGAACCCTTCGTAACCCATATCCGCTAAAGCGTGAACTGTTTTTTCCGTGTTGGCACTGGCATATTTCAGTGCGCCGCGACCGTTTGCGCCGAAACCTAGGCCGCGCCTGTCGTTGGGTAAGAGTGTGATGGCATTGATGACACCGCCCATTGCGTCCGAGCCGTAAAGCACGGAACCCGGACCGCGAACGACTTCGAGGCGTTTGATCTGGTAGGAATCCAGCATGTTGAGATATTGCAGGGGGCCGGTGCGGTAGACCGAATTGTTCAAGCGCACACCGTCCACCAGAAGCAGAATCTGCGGGCCGACCATGCCGCGAATGACGGGCGAGCCGCCGCCGTGGTTGGTCTGCTGGACGAAAACGCCGGGAGATTCGCGCAGAGCTTCAGGCACGGTGCGTGGCACACGCTGCTTGATTTCATCGTTGGACAACACATCCACGCTGCGATTGCTGTGAAAAGGTTCTTCCTCGTTACGGGAAGCGGATACCACCACCTCGCCCATCTGGCAGGCAGGGGCAGCTTCGTCTTCATTGGATTCTTCTTCTACGGCTTCATTTTCATTTGAAGCAGCTTCACCTTGAACAGTCTCAGCCGGAGCTTTTTGTGCTTCGGCCTTATCGCCATCGGCGGGCTTGGTCTCCACTGCAGGCGCAGCCTGAGAATCCGCCTTTTCTTGCGCCAGCAAGACAGCCGGAATTGACAATATTGCCAAAATCACGAACAACGACAAATATTTGCTTCTAAACATCTAAAGATCTCCTGATCGATTCCAGTTTGTAATTCCCGAATTCTGTCTGAATCATAGAGTCAGCAGAATAATGTTTCATGCAGATACAAAAGTCAACCGCTCCTTGATGGGCCAGGATTAAAATTTGTTAATGTTCAGGCGGGTTGGAATTTCTCTTTCTCCTCATTGACTTTCCGCCTCTCTCAAGTAATCTGAAAAGCAGGGAAGTATTTTAACAATTTGTGTGCTTGAATCCTGTTTGCGGTGACAGCCGGGAATGACATTGGATTCGAGTAGCTTGCCGGGCAGTTGACGGCAGTGCCGAAAGTGAGGCTGTGCTTGAAAAAGGACAGGCATTCCGGTATTTGGGGGGATTCGCTTGTCTCTACCATTTTGAACTGGACCGAAGATTATCTTAAACCCAAAGAAAGCGTGACTGACGGTCTTGATTGGCGTGTTTCTCGTGACAATCAAGCATTGGAAGCCCGCAAATCAGACACAGACGTTGAGGTCGGCTCTTTGAATCTGCGCGTTTTGTGGCCGCGCTATATCGGCGACAACTCAGGTGCCGGAAATCTCAAGATGGAAGTCGATTGCAGGAGCGGCAGCGTGTCTGAAGACTGGCGATATTTCGAGGAGCAGGCTCGCATTATCAGCCGTCGCTTAACGGCATTCGAGAAAAAACTGCCGCAGATATACGGCAAGCTCTTCCCGCGAGATACAGACGGCCTGATTGACTGGCGGCTTTCACCTCTATCCAAAACGATGTCGGACATGGATACTCGCAGCGGCGGGATGATGTTCAAAATGGTAGATATTCCCTGCGGTCTGCGCTGTTCTTTCTGTTCCGTATCCCTCAAAAAATACGCCAGCGAGCCACCCGAGTTGTTCTGGATGGACCAATTGTACAAAGCCGCCATTTCCTTTGGCTGGGTTACGCAGCCCGGAACGGAAATGATTATCGGCGGCACACAGGCCATCTCTCATCCCGATATAGCCTCTTTGCTTCGTCTTGCCAAAACGCGAGGATACGAGAAGATCCGGCTGGATGTCAGTCTGCCGGACAGGATAGACGACGAATTTGCCCGACTTCTGGCCTCAGAAGGACTGACGGAAGTCCGCATTCCACTGTACGGCACTAGCGCTGCCACTCACGACGAGATCGTGGAGCGCCCCGGCAATTTTGATAGAACGCTGGCGGCTATTCCCCGGCTTTTAGAACAAAATATCGATGTCAGTATGCACACGGTGGCATTGAAGCAAAACCTCCACGAACTGGCCGAGATTCCCGGTTTGTGCGAATCGTTGGGGGCGCGCTTCTGCGAGGTGATGTTCCCGGTCGATGCCGGAACCGCACGTCTGTCACACGCCGAGCAGATACCGCTTGTGGCGAAATTGCCGCTGTCCGTCCTTGCGCTTGTCAATCTCAATATCCCTTGTCTAAAGCTTGGCTGCGAGAACTTCCGGCAGGATGTTCAGCGCGACTTCGACACCAAGCGCAGCTTTTTAAAAGAACACGGGCGCGGCGGAGAATTCGGGCAGGTCTGTAGAGGCTGCAAACGCCTCGATCAGTGCAGCGGCTTTTATAAAGGTTACCTGGAAACTCATGGCGAAGGTGAGCTGCGGGCTTTTTAGGGAGGGTCGAGCAGTCAGTAGCTCGGGAAACTTGTCACCCGACAATTTCTAATTTGAAAGAGTTGACTTGGTCAGCAATCTGAGGCGACCCGCATGGGTCGCCCTTCTTTGCATTCGTGTGTGTTTGCAGAATTACTCGGTGTGGATTTTGCGGAAGTCGGCCATGCGGGTGAAGATCCCGGCCAGCTTGCCCAAAAGCGCAATGCGGTTTTCGCGCAGTTTTTCATCATCCACCATGACCATCACGTCGTCGAAGAACCTATCGACCGGCGCTTTTAATCCGGCGATTTTTTCGAGCGCTTTGGAGAACTCGGCTTCGTCCAGATCTTTTTCTATGGCTTCGTGAGTCTTGAGGTAGTAGTCGAACAGACCGCGCTCGGCATCTTCGCTCAAGAGACTTTCGTCTATCTTGTCACCCGGTGTTACGTCCTTGAGGATGTTCATGACGCGCTTGAAGCCACCAGCCAAGGGCGTAAACAGTTCGTTGTGACGGAAGGCCGATAGAGCTTCAATCTTTTTAACCGTCTGCGGCACGTTGTCGGTTCCGGCTGCGATGACGCCGTCGGTGATATCGGTCGGGTGCTTTTCCATCATCATGGAACGCAGGCGGCCATCGATGAACTTGAGCAGGTCGGCGCGGACTTTGGCTCCATCGCGTGTCAATTTATCGGAAAGCGTGTCGAGTGCCAGATCCACCCACTCGCTTATGGAAAGATCAAGATCGTGTTCTATTACGGTGCGCAGAATTCCCATGGCGGCGCGGCGCAGGGCGTAGGGGTCGTTGGTTCCCGAAGGCACCAGACCGACGCCGAAGCAACCGGCTACCGAATCGATTTTGTCGGCTAAAGAAACGATGACACCCGTCTTGGATTGCGGCACGTTGTCGGAGGCTCCGCGCGGCATGTAGTGTTCTTCTATGGCGGTGGGGACTTCGCCCGGTTCGCCGTCCAAGTCGGCGTAGATGCGCCCGACGACTCCCTGCAGGTCGGGGAACTCATAGACCACCAGTGTCGAGAGGTCGGCCTTGCACAAAAGCAGCGCGCGTTCGGCATCGCTTTTGCCGCCGCCGTTTATCTTGGAGGTCAAAAAGTCGAGCTGCTTTTTCATGCGCTCGATTTTGTCCTGATAGCTGCCCAGCTTTTCCTGGAAGGTGATGCTTTTTAAGCGTCCGGTAAAGCTTTCAAGCGTTTTCTTGCGGTCTTCGTCGACAAAGAACTGTGCATCGGAGAGACGCGCCCGCAATACCTGGCGGTTGCCGTCGGAGACGACTTCGGGTTCTTTGGAGGCGATATTGGCGAAGAAGACGAAACGCGGCAAAAGATTGCCGTCTTTTTCCAGCACCGCGAAGTAACGCTGATGGCTGGCCATGCTGTTTATCAGGATTTCTTTGGGGACACGCATGAACTCGTCGTCTATGCGTCCTACCTGTCCGACCGGGTATTCGACCAGGTTGGCAACTTCCGAGATAAGCGCGTCCGGTTTATTGAGGTGTCCGCCAAGCTCGGAGGCTAAGCGTTCCGCTTCGGAGCGGATAAAGGTTTCGCGCTGGTCAATATCGGCCAGAACATAAGCCTGCTTGAGATGATCGAAGAAGCTTCCGGCTTCTTTGACTTCAAACTCTTCCGGGGCCATGAAACGATGACCGCGACTGAGATTGCCGCTTTTGACACCGGCGAATTCGCAGGGAATGACTTTGCCGTCGAAAATCGCGACTATCCAGTGCAGCGGGCGTGTGAAGGCCTGTCGCTGACTGCCCCAGCGCATGGATTTTTTGAAGGGGATGGCGGCCATCAGCTCGGGCAGGATCTCCGAGATGATCTCTGAGGATTTTCTGCCTTTGATATCCTTGACGACGCGCACGCATTCGCCCTTGGGAGTTTCGACTTTTTCAAGCTTTTCTACATCGACGCCGAGTTTTCTGGAGAATCCCAATCCGGCCTTGGTGGGCTGGCCGTCCTTGAAGCAGATATCCCAGCGCGGTCCAATGACTTCTTCGCTGCGGTCCTGCTGGGCCTCGGGTATGCCTTCGACCACAAATCCCAGACGGCGCGGCGTGGCGAATGTTTTCACATCGCCGTGGGCCAGATGCTGGGCGTTTAAATCACGGGCTATGCGCTCGGACATGTTTTTTAAGGCCGGGCGAATGTATCCGGCGGGGATTTCTTCACAACCAATTTCAAATAATAGCTGTCCCATCGGCTACTCCTTTCCGGCTTCGAGCTTGCGGGCTTTTTTTGCGATTTTCTTCTCGGTGCGTTCGGCCCAGACGTTCCACTCCGATCTCAGCTTGGTTCGCAAGCCTTCGTCTTTCAGGTGCTTCAAAAGCGGGTAGTCCATCTTGTTGCGTTCTAGTACATAGCCTTCGGCGACCATGCGGGCCAGTCTGCGGACGCGGGCGATGAAGTGCTGACGTTCGGTGACAGAGATGGCTGAGCGGGCATCCAGCATGTTGAAGGCGTGCGAGCATTTTAAGGCGAAATCGTAGGCCGGAACCGGCAGGCCCAGCTTGCAGGTTCGTTCGCATTCGGCTTCGCATTTGTCGAACATGTCAAAATGCATGGGTACGTCGGCTTCTTCCAGGTTGTAGCGGCTCCAGTCCACTTCGTCGCGGTGGTAAACGTCGCCGTAGCTGACACCGTGGTCCCATTCGAGCTGGTAAACGCTGTCAACGCCCTGCAAAAACATGGCGATGCGCTCCATACCGTAGGTCAACTCGACACTGATGGGGTTCAAGTCGATTCCGCCGCACTGCTGGAAGTAGGTGAACTGAGTAATTTCCAGACCGTCTATCCAGACTTCCCAGCCCAATCCCCATGCGCCGAGCGTGGGAGATTCCCAGTCGTCCTCGACAAAGCGGATGTCGTGCTTCAAGGGGTCTATGCCAATGTACTTGAGGCTTTCGAGATACATTTCCTGCACGTTTTTGGGCGAGGGTTTCATGATGACCTGAAACTGGGAAAAGCGTTGCAGGCGGTTAGGGTTCTCGCCGTAGCGACCGTCCGTCGGTCTGCGGCAAGGCTCTAAATTGGCGACCTTCCAGGGCTCGGGTCCGAGCGCTCGCAAAAAAGTATGCGGGTTCATGGTCGATGCCCCGACCTCTATATCGTGGCCCTGAGCGATGATGCAGCCATTGTCGGCCCAGAAGCGCTGTAATGCGAATGTCAATTCTTGAAAGTTCACGGCCTTATCCTCTTTCTCTAAAGTTGCCCGATTCAAGAAAAAGCAAGCTACCACGTTCGTATAATTGAGGTCAAGTATAGCAGAAAAATGCCGGGGTGTTTGTCTTCGTGCTTATCTCCAGCGTAAAAAGCCCTATATTTTTGCCACCTACTTTAAGTATTGCACTGACAGGCGATTAATGGTAAGTATTTGACGCGATATCATTGGGCAAAGGAAACGATGTATATCACTCCTGAGACAAAAATACTGGTGCTGACAGGAGCCGGCATATCGGCTGAGAGCGGCTTGCAAACCTTCCGCGACCCCGGTGGTTTGTGGGATCGGTTCGACTGGCGCGAGCTGGCTACACCTGAAGCATTCGCAAAAAAACCCGGTCTGGTCTGGGATTTTTATCTGGAAAGGCGACGTCTTATAAAAGAAGCCCAACCCAGTCCGGCGCACAGAGCGCTTGCAAAGCTGGAGCGCTATCTGGACGAGGGCTGCTTTACGCTGATAAGCCAGAACGTGGACAACCTGCACGAGCGGGCCGGTTCCATGAACATGACCAAAATTCACGGTTCCGCCATGCTGGACCGCTGTACTAAATGCGGATACAGATCGCAGGCTCAAAAAGTCTATGATCGCTTTCCGCCTATTTGCCCTGAGTGTGAGTCCGTCTTGAGACCGGATGTGGTCTGGTTCGGCGAAGAGTTGAATTCTGAGCACCTCAAGCTGGCCATGCAGCGGCTTTTGGAATGCGATCTTTTCATTGTTATAGGCACTGCCGGCAATGTCTTTCCCATATCGCAGTTCGTATACGAAACACAGGCCGACAAGATCTACATAGGAGTCGAAGAACCGGAAAACGCCGATGCCTTCCAGAAGGTCATGCTCGGCAAGGCCGGTGTGATTTTGCCTGAATTAATAAATGAATATTGCGAGGTTTGAATATGTCTTTTTGTCCTATCTGCCATGCCGAATATCGTGAGGGCGTTATGAGCTGCGCCCATTGCGAAGTGGAACTGGTCGCCAGCCTTGATATGGTGCGCCCTAAGATGACGGAAGATCAGATTCTGGGATATCTTGAAAAGCGTGAACTGGTTCCGGTAGCCAAGGCTGGTTACGATAGACTGAAGCCCATCAGAGATTTGTTTTGCAAAAAGAATATCGCAAGTATTATACTTCGTGAAGACGGCGAGGGATGCGGTGCCGGTTGTGTCGGGCTGGGAGCCTTGAACCTCATGGTGGCCGAGGAAGATATCGAAGCAGCCGTAGGTGTCTTGGAAGAAGAATTTTCTGGACTGGTAAACAGCGTCGGAGAAGACGCCGATCTTGACATAGTAGATGGCGGCAGGGCGGCTTTGGATTACGATGAAGGCAAACTTATTTGCCCTGCCTGTGGAGAAGAGGTACAATCGGGCCAGAATGAATGCCCCGAGTGTGGGCTTTATATCGGGATTCCCGAAGAGTAACAGGTTGAAATACAAAATTGGTAAAGGTGTTTGATGACTGACAAAAAAACCAATACAGACGCAGAGTGGGCAGATAAGAGACAAGACCAGCGCATAAATCTCAAGATCGAGATCAGCCTGCATTCGGAAACCAATTTCTTTACGGGCTTTTCTTCCAACATCTCGACTGGCGGTGTTTTCATTTCTACCCACGTGCCTGCAAAAGTGGGCGAAAAGGTGCCGTTGAGTTTTCTGCTTCCCAACAGCCCCAAAACACTTGAAATCGTCGGTGTGGTAAAATGGTATCGTGAATACAACCCGGTCTATCCCGACACTCCTCCAGGAATGGGTCTGATGTTTGAGGAAATTTCCGAAGAAGACCAGATCATCATCAATGAGTACATCGGCAACATCAGAGAGCCCTACTTCCACCCGGAAGACGATTAGAATTATCGTAAGTTTTCTCAACAAGTCCAGGTAGCTTGTCATCCTGAGCGTAGCGAAGGATCTCCAAGTTGCTCAAAATTCAAGATTCTTCACTTCGTTCAGAATGACGGCTCATGAATTTCCCCGGACTTATTGAGAAGTCACTAGTTATCAGTCTAAGTTGTCTGGATGTTTGTTAAATCCATAAAAACATCCCGTATAAAAAGAGATAATCTCAAGCGCGGGTTTGTGCTTGCCCCGATGATTCCCTATCGGGTTTTTGCCTTATTCGTCTCTAAGAGATAAAATCCCGACGATGACTCGAAAAACCGTCTTAAAAATTGCGATTCCTTCTTCCGCTTTGCTTTTTGCTGTGCTGTTGTGGATATTTGCGGCCACGCCCTGGGGATTGCCATGGGAGACAGGCGATCAAGCCTGCGACGGATGGCAGGTCAGCCAGATAAACGAACACGCCGAATTCATCAGGTTCAAGCTTGTCAAAGAAAACGAAGAAACATCGCTGGAATTGACCGCCAACCGCAGCGGAAATCCGGGAGTATGGTCCACACCTTGGCACCGTCTGCAACCGGGGCCGCAAAGTTCGCCACCTGAAAAGCTCCTTCTGGAAATGATGGATCAGTTACGAGGATGGGAAGACAGCTTTGGCGGTGGCAGTTTGTTCCCCGATAGTCGCAAAGACGATTCAAGAAAATTGCCCTACGAGATCTGGCTGGCAATGGCGGTCTGGCTGCTTATGGCCCCCTTGCTGATTGTGTATGGGCGACGCTACAGGAATTTCTCAATAGATACATTTGTCGTCTCACTGCTTGCGCTTTTGGCATCCGTCGTCTTTTTCAATCTGCTGTCGCCTGCGGATATCCCAGCCCGCTTCATAACCATTCTGCAACAGGGCAAAACATTGGGAGCCGTCAATCATCTTTATGGACTGTGGACGCATGAGAGCGGCGGTTTCTACAGGATAGTCTCGCATTTGGCAGGCTTTGAAGGCAACTGGCAGTTAAGAGGAATAGTGCGGGCCAATTTATTTTTCGGGTTTATGGACTGCTGTCTGTTTTTCCTGCTGGCTCTGCGCATACTCAAAATTCGCTGGCAGGCGTTGCTTTTGACAGCCTGGTTCGGCCTGAATTTCATTTCCTTCAATGCCTGGTTCTCCGAGACGCCCGGACCGCTTTTGACTTTGCTTCTGCTGCTCAATCTTTTAAGCGCGGATCTAGCGCTTTCAAAAGAAAAACAATCTTTGAAAACAACTGCCTTGGCCGTGCTATGCATCATGCTGCAAATGGTGCTGGCGGCCAGTATTCGCCCTGAGATGGCGCTTTTGGGCTTGGCGGCTCTGGTGCATATCGGATTGAACTTCCTGCTGCAACACAGGCTTTCAAAAGCGAGCATAAAGCACAAAGGGCTTGGCGATTTTATTTTTGGTGAGAATATCCCGGTCAAATTTGTGCTGATGCTGGGCGGTCTACTGTTTGTGGCAGGCTTTCTCATCGACAAGAACATTTTGTATGTCTGGAGATCGGCATTTTTCGGACCTGCTCTGGATTTTTTAAAGTCCAGCGATGCTTTTCTGGCGTTTTCTGCTCTGCCGCAGTTCGCTTCCATGAATGCTTTTATCAATCTGATCTTGTTCGGTCTGGATCTGCTGGTCAAAGCTTCCGGCATAGGTATCTTAGGAAATATCGCCAGCGACTTCCATCCCCTCAGCCCGAGTTTTCTGATGTTCATCAGAATGCAGGCGGGCTATCTGCCGCTCGGCATGGTCTTTCTCGCAAGCTGCGGTTTGTGCCTGTCTTTTGGGAATAGCCGCCGCCCCTGGTATCTGCTGTTGTTTATGTTTGCGATATTCAAGATGTACCTTTTTGCCTGCGGTACGCACTGGCCTTACATGGTGCGCTATGGAGCCTTCTTTATGGCGCTGGCTTTTGTCTTTGCCGCTTATGGTCTGCGCTGGATATCCTTGCAGGTGGAGACGATAAAACAGGACGCAAAAAGGCGTATGCTGTCCGGGTTGCTGATATTGGCTGTCTTTGTGCCTCTACCCTGGGGGGCTGTTTATATTGCGGACTGGAGCGACAGCCTGAATTATTACGCCGTGGACGAGATGCCCATGCAGCGTAACATGCAGCGCGAAGCCCGCTACCTTATGGAATTGACGGAAGCCCACCCGGACTGCGTTTTTGTGACGCACATGATGCCCAACAAACTTTTCCAGAACGATCCGCAAGCCGCGCGATTAATGCTGTTCGGCCTGAGCCTGCCCAAGCCGATAATTATGAAAAAAAGCGATACCGACCTGAAAGCTTTCATAAAAAGCAAAGTGCCGCTGGCCCGCTGTGCGTATTTTTACGAAAGCCTAGATTGCAACATGAATTATGCCGACGATTGCCGCAAAGAGACCACAAATCTCAAGAAGATAGATTCCCGCCGTTTCGCCTCCCGCCAGTACGTGGATGAATTGGAATGGGGCAAAGCCCTACCCGAGATCAGGCTGGGCTTGTATGAGGTGGATTTGAAGGGTGTAAAACAGTAAACTCGCTCAAGAATCCAAGCCCAAATTCATAATCTTATTGATTTCTTAACACATCTAGTATATTATATCCAGTGTATTCAGGCTATTGGAAGTTATTGCCTATAATCTGCTTGAAGATCTTCAGAAGTAAGGCTTTTCGTAGAAAGCTTTCAGGGCATTCCCGATTACATTTGTTGGACGATTTTGTAGATTGTTCAGTGTGGAGATTTGTTTATCTCTTTGGCAATGGTTTCAGTTTATTGGGATTAAGCATTTTTTAAAGTATGTCGGTTTTAGTGGAAGAGGCTGGCCCGACATAGGGCGCGGCTTTTTTTTCTGCAATGATATTGGGTAGATCAGTGTTTTAGAGCAGTTTGCATTATGGAATGATGTTTGTCGTCTAATTTAAGGAGTAGAAAAAATGAGAGAGAAGTTGAAGCAAGCCAGCTTGTATTTGTGTCTGTTGTTTGTTTTTATGCTGCAAGGGGCTTTTGCATCTGATGCAGACGCAGAAGCAGTGCTGTTCGTCACTTTTATGGAAGGGACCAACGCCGGCATAGCCACGGCGCTGGAGGCCGACGGCTGGGGAGTCGAAACCGTGGTCAGCAGCGATTTCTCTGTGCTGCTTGGCGACCTTTCTTCGTATACTTCGGTCTTTATTTCAGGAATATACAACCATATTCTCGATGAAAGCATGGCCACCAACCTTGAAAGCTATGTAGCCTCGGGCGGATACGTGCTCTACACCGGATATGATGCGGTTTTTGATCCGCAAATGCAGTCGTTCTTGGGTGGAACAAACGGTTGGGATTCAATGGGTGAGATGATGTATCCCATAAGTACAGCGGAAAACTTTCTTACAACGGGCGTAGTCGATATACGCGGTGTACAACCTATTGTAAACGGCATGTACGATCTCGACGAGTTGATGGACCTTACTGCGGAAACCGAAGCCGTTTTGGAAGGAGATCACGGTGCATACTGGAGCGTCCGCACTTTGGGGTCAGGCAAAATCGCCTGGGTCAGCAGTACTTATGCAGAGGGAAATTCTCTTCTCGAATGGGAAGTCACCGCTACGGATGGAAGTGGCGTCTGGAACGCCGCCATACGTAACTTTGCTTACAACGCCTGTCCCATCGAAACACCCGACACTGACGGCGACGGTTACAGGGATTGCATAGACTGCCAGCCTCTTGATCCTACCATCAATCCCGGTGTAACGGAAATATGCGACGGTATCGACAACAACTGCCGTGAAGGTATAGACGAAGACTTCAACGTCGGTGACGCCTGTTCCGCCGGTGTCGGCGAATGTGTCGCCGATGGCGTTATGGTCTGTGCAGCCGACGCTTCTGCTACGGAATGCGGAGCCGTTACAGGCGATCCGTCAGATGAGTTCTGCGATGACCTTGACAACGACTGCGACGGCGAGACCGACGAAGACTTCGATTTGGGTGAAGCTTGCACCAACGGCGTAGGCGAGTGTGTCACCAGCGGCACCAAAATCTGCGCGGCAGACGGCTCTACTACTGAATGCGATGCAGTCGCCGGTATACCCGATCTTGAATTTTGCGATGGCCTCGATAACGACTGCGACGGCGAAACCGATGAGGACTTCACCGATCTTGGCAGCGCCTGCACTAACGGCACAGGCGAATGTTTTGCCAGCGGTATCAGAGTTTGTGCAGATGACGGCTTTGGCACCACCTGCAACGCTGTTGAAGGAACGCCGGTTGCAGAACTATGCGATGGCCTCGACAACGACTGCGACGGTCACTACGATGAGGACTTCACCGATCTTTACGACACCTGTACTGTCGGCATAGGCGAATGTAGCGCCAGCGGTATCAAATTATGCGCGGCTGACGGATCTACTACCACCTGTAACGCTGCTGA
>CAYTHG010000003.1:0-44584 GCA_964437525.1 uncultured Myxococcales bacterium
GTGTCATCCTTTTCTTTAAAGATACTCATTCAATTCACAGGTGACTGTTTTGACACATGACGCGCATAGCCAAGGGCGGTAAGGATCTGCGCTTATCGGGACATGTCAAAAATGAGTAGAATTCCGGTTGCTTTTCATTTGACAAAAACCTCTTTCATCACTAATACTGTAGACAGAGGGCAGTAGTTAAAGAACATTTTTAGGGAGCGTGAGCTATTTCAGGCGCGTGACCCAGAGGGTTTCTTGCAGTAGCGAGATTCATCGTGGAGCATTTCGGTCTGGATTACACCGCGCGGGATCGAGGGCTTCATAAGAGATGCTAACTTGAGAGGCGAAGTCTGCCGGAAAGGTGGTCAACCTAATGGCTCGTAAAGAATTCCCCCAGGTACATTCGTTTTTAAGAGCTCGTATCGACTTTAGAAATCGCAGTCTTATCGCATCAATAGACAGGTTCTCGGAAAGACGTATCCGCATCAAGACGGGCTATCCTTTTTTCAAGGGAGACACTGTTTACCTGGAATGCCAGGTCATGCCCGACAGGCCCTTAAACGCCCAGGGCGTAGTGCAAAGATGTTACGAAGTAGCCGATTGCAACCTGGTATCCTATATGGTGGACATCAACTGGATCAACCTCGACGAACGCCAGAAGTTCCTGGTCCGCGAATACATGAGCCAGTTCGCCAATCGTCGCCGCCAGAACAGGCAGGAAATCCCCTTGACCACAAGCGTCATCGCCCCGGTGGTCTTAGACGACCTGGAAGTATTGAACGCGTCTGCCAACAGCCTGTTTGTCGCCACCGAAGAAGACCTGCCCGCCAAAACCCATGTGCGCATGATATTGAAAACACCCAAGCGCAGCGTTATTGCAGACGGCATGGTCATCCATCGTGTAGATCCAAAGCGGGCAAAAGAAATCGGGCGCAGACCAGGAGTCGGATTACAGATTTTAAAGATGCAAGCCGACGAACAGCCATTCTGGAACGATTTCGTGGAGAACTGGTGCTTCGAGCAGGAAAACGTGAAGTCCTCGGCTTGAGTCAGGGTTATCGGTGATAGCTTTTTGAAGGTTTCGTTCAAGGGCAAAAACAAAATTCCTAGCGGCGAGGCGTAAGCCCGCCGCTGTTGGGTTTGTACCCTCCTCCCCTCATATATGGACATTTAATTGCTTCAAGCGGGTCTGCTGTGTTAAAATTGCGTAGCTTTAATTGCCTCAGTGGGTTGTAAAAATGAACGCTAACAATAAGCGTAAGCATGAGCGTTTCGGTGTCAGACTGACGGTCGATTTGAAAGACCGCAAGGGTCGCCACCCTCTTCCGACCGGAAATATCAGTCGTTACGGGCTGTTTATGGCGACACCGGACCCCAAACCACAGCGCCAGTTGATACAGATGGTCATCGTTTTCCCTCACACGAAAGAAGAAATCGAGGTGATGGGGCAGGTGATGTGGTCTTCCAAGACCGGCGGTCAGCGCGGCGAAGAGCAGCCCGGCATGGGTATAAAGTTTTTCTCCATGCCCGAGGAACATCGCAAAAAATGGGAAGAGTTCGTCGAGCAGCTTCGCTCAGGCAAGCTTAACTTTGAAGATGTCTCGGAACCCAAACCTGAGATCAAAGAAGAATCTGCCAGCGTGGTTGCCATTGGCGAAGAAGAGCTTGAAGAACTTGACGATCTCGATCTGGGCGACCTCGAAGAAGAAATGGACGAGGCTGCCAAGTCCGTAATCGAATTCGACGACGACGAAGAGGTGCTTGAGGCCGATCCCAAAAGCGGCGGTCTGATTGACATCTCGGGCGAGATAGACCGATATGAAGAAGAGCAGGCAGTACAGAGCATGGAGAAAAACGGCAAGAGCGAAGACGAACGCCGTGTGTTCCCGCGCAAGCTGGCAACCTTCATGATACGCATGTCCAATGTCGAGGAAATGCGTGAATTCTATACCCGCGACATCTCCTTAGGCGGCCTGTTCCTCAAAACCGATATGCAACGCAAGGTCAGCGAAGAAATACGTCTGGTTATAGTTCACCCCTGGACTGCCCAAGAATTCAGCCTGCCATCCGAAGTTGCCCGCATCGAAAGCGACGAGACCGGTCAGCAAGCCGGTCTGGGCATACGTTTTGTCGGCATGAATGATCTTCTGCAGGACTCGCTTCTGATTTTCATCGAAACGGGTTTCGTGGTCGAGCGCACATCGGTTGACATTCCGGCTGAATCCGACGTACTTAGAACGCTCGAACTGATCGACCTGGATATCAAAGACAACCCCATAGACGATGCGGCACACTTCAAAGCCGGAATGCTGGCCCTGTTTGTAACCGACCGCGAGAAGGCCAGAGAGCATCTTGAGTTGGCGGAGAAGCTGGGTCATCAGGTCCCTGCAGGAGCAAAGGCCAGGTTGCAGCACGGCTAAAAAATGCCCCCAAATAAATCGAGCAGCACTCCTGATACAAGACACGAGCACAAAGACGCAGTCGATGTAGCCATAGTAGGCGGCGGCATAGTCGGCTTGTTCTGCGGTTTATATCTGGCACAGGCCGGGTATGAGTGCGTACTTTTAGAAAAGAATTCTCGTCTGGGAGAAGAAACCAGCACGCGGAATTCCGGCGTCTTCCATGCCGGGCTGTATTATCCGCCGGGATCTTTAAAAGCCCGTTTGTGTGTGCGCGGAAAGATCCTGATCGAAGAATGGGCTCGCCGCCTGAACATCTCCCATGACATCTGCGGAAAACTTTTAGTGGCCGTCGAGCCTTGCGAAGTCGGCAAGCTGGAAGACATTTACAAGTGCGGCAGCGAAAACGGCGCGCAGGATCTGCGGATGCTGGATGCGTCGGAAGCCAGTCGCATGGAACCGAACATAAAAGTCGCAGCCGCATTGCTATCACCCAGAAGCGGCATAGTCGATCAATCCGAATTGATCCAGCGCGTGGCTGGTTACGCCGAATCCCAAGGACTGCTGACACTTGTTGGAGCGGAAGTCTGTGCAATAGAGCCCGAAGGCGAGTTGCTCAAAATCTCCACCGTCGCTCGCGGTTCGATTGCCGCCCGCTTTGTCATCAACGCCGCCGGATTGCATTCGGACAAGGTCGCGGCAATGACAGGCGATGACAGTCACAGAATCCACCCCTGCCGTGGCGAATACTGCACGGTCGTGCCCAGCCGCGCTAAAGGACTTGTCAGCGGCTTGGTTTACCCTGTGCCGTCTAATGCAAAAAGCCTCGGCGTGCATTTCACACCCACCATTGCAGGCGAGCTTTTGGTCGGCCCGTCCGCCATGTACATAGATAAAAAAGACGATTATGAAAACTCGCGCCTGCCCGAAAATATCTTTTTCGAGTCGGGCAAACGCCTGCTCCCCGGCCTCAAGTTGTCCGACCTGCGGCTTGGCATAAGCGGCATCCGTCCCAAGCGCATCCCCGAAGGCCAGCCCGCCGCCGACTTTTTCATAGATTATTCACCCGAATACAAAAACGCCCTCAACCTGGTAGGCATAGAATCCCCCGGCCTGACAGCCTCACCCGCCATAGGCGAGCTGGTGCTGAAAATGGTCAAGGATGTTTTGGGTTAGGATAGTTTAGGCTAAGGGCAATTCCACGCAGACGCACAGCCCGCCTGCATTTCCACTGACAGCATATATCCTGCCTGAATTCTTATGGACAAGCTGGCCTGCTATGGCAAGCCCCAGACCGCTGCCATCGTTGCGGCGCGGGGTCGCGGATTCGCCTTTATAGAAAGGCTCGAAGATACGCTGCAATTCTTCGTCGCTCAAGACGGGGCCATCGTTGCAGATTTCAACCAACCACGAATCAATATGGCGTTCGGTCTTTATGGTCACCGCCGTGTTCTCAGGCGCGTATTTCAAGGCGTTTTGCAGAAGCTCATCAAAGACACGCTCAAGCTCGTTGCCGCAAACTGAGGCGGGCATAGCCTCTTGAGGCAGCGCAAGCTTGATGGACAAGGCGCTGCGCTCGAAGAGTCTGCGATTGTCGGCAACAAGCTTTTCTAAGATTTGCGAAAGATCCGCCACAGACGGCGCGGAGTTTTGCGGCTCATTGTCCAAAAGACGATACTCGATGGCGTCGCGTACCAGCAGACGCAGACGCTTGACATCCTTTTCAAGAGCTTCGACAATCTCACCGGCGGCGTTCCGGCGGCGCAGGATTTCCAGGTTGATCTCCATTCGTTGCAACGAACCCTTTAACTGGTGGGCGGCTGCGGCCAGAATATCTTTGGCTTCTGTTGTGGATATCTTCGAAGAATCTTTGTCGGGATCTTTGCCCATGAGTTTTTCTCCGAATCAAGGAATGACTATCTCGAACTCGCCAGCCTCGTTGGTGGTACCGGAGGCGATCACTTCCGCTATGTGCTTGGTGGGCCTGACACGGAAGACCTCCAGGTATACCGAGGGAATAAGGTTTCCTTCGGGATCGAGGACTTTGCCGGAAAGCAACCTGCCCGGCAAAAGCTGCGCATCCAGATTGCCGTCGGTGGACAACTGCACGTCGTAGACTACCTGACGCGCAAGCGGAGAGCCTGTCTGTGCCACAAAAGACACATCGTAGGTTCCAGGATCGATCCGCAAGGCGTATCGTCCGGCGGAGTCAGTCTGGGTGGATTTGAGGTATGCCGTCGAGCCTTCGTCGCTGGTGGCTTTTTTATTAGCCATGACTTTTACATCGGCCAATGGAATACCGTCTTCGTTTGCAACAGCGCCTGAGAGCAGCAGGCGGCGCGGAAGAACAAAGTCTCGTATGACAGACTCCGAACCGCAGTCCAGCGAGTCGGGCCGTAGTATGGCGAAATCGCTTTCCACCGGCGGCAGGATAGTGATGCTGTAGTCGTCTTCTTCGGATTCAGGGTTGCTCATCAGAAGTTTTAGTTCGTACTTGCCGTTCTCGTCGGTATCGACGCTTTTTTCATAACGACCGCCACCGATGACTCCGGAAAACAGTAGCGACGCGCCTTCTATGGGATTGCCGTCCTCACCTGAGACAATGCCGGACATCCGGCATTCCTTGCGCTCTATGGCATCCACCGTCAAGTCCAGCTTGGCAGGTTCCGGCTGCACAATGCCTTCTTCACCGACCCAGATAGCTTCTTCAAAAATGATAGTCGGCCACAAGGGTGCGTCTTGGCTGGCCGAGAGCGAGACGTTGTAGTGTCCTTCGTAGTTCGGCAGATGCAGTTGACTGAAGCTGCCGTCATCTTCTGTGTAGACAAAATTCGTCCGCCGCAACTCGTCGCCGCTTTCGTATGCGTAGACCTTGACACCCGCCTGAGGCTCGCCATCGCCATCCAAAACCGAACCGTCTATGCGATAGCCGCGCAGAAAAGCGATGGTCTCTGAAAGCGCGCTGTCGATATTGAGATCGTCGTAAAAGATCAGCGGCGGATAACTGCCCTGATCCACAGGATAGACCAGCCGCGAATAATAACTTGTCAGAACGTCGGCAGAGAATATGGCGTCGCCCAACTTGTCGGGATCGCTGGTGGATATGGAAACCTGCGGCAGCGGGTGGCCGGGAATCATGTCGTTGAGCGTAGAATGCACAAGGTTGATTCCGGCTTCTATGGGGTTGCCGTCGGGATCGACCACTCGCCCTGAGTATTTGACGGAAGGCTCCAGCGTCAAAACGCCATCGAAGTTGTCCAATGACAAATCCACCACCTGCTGGATCGGCAGGCCGCTTTGTGCAGGCGGGCTCAACTCGATAGAGATGGTGCCGCCCACGGCATCGCTGATTTCGCGCTCTACTTCAAGCTCCAAATCGTAATCGCCGTCCACTCCCTGATCAGAATCTGAGCTGCAAGCGGGCAGCAGACAAAGCGCAAGGCCAGAGATAACAAGGGCAAACATTATCAACGGTAATTTCATAAGCCTGATGCAGGTTTTGTTTTCGTTTATCATTGGCATTGCTCCACCGGGTTCGTAATCGGCGGCTCGGACACGAAATCGATAATCCAACTGTTGTGATCCGTGTGCGCGCCGATAGGTATGGTTCTGAGGTCCGCGCCCTCATCGCCTTCGACAAACCCCATATCAGAGACGATGACCTCGAGTATATGCCGCGTGTCTTCGGTGTCCTGCGCGGCAATCCTCTGGGGGTTGAGTGTATATGTCATGCCGACGCCGTCTATCTTCGGTTCGGCTTCTTCGTAATCCAGGAACCAGCGAATGCTGTAATCGTTTTCACCTCCGCCGTCTTCGGTGGTGGAAAGATCCAATATACTGAAGGTCCAGTTCGGGCAATCCTGATGAACTTCAGTCTGGCCGAAGGGCGGCTTGACGTTTTTCATGATCGGCCAACTTGAAATCTCTTCTTCGAACTCCAGATCGCCATCGACACGCCGGTTGATTTCTTCGGATACTACACAGGAGGACAAAGCGAGGACAAAGCACAGCGTCACAAAACACAGATCGATGAACAAGCTGATAGCTGAAAGCCCTTTTGCGGATTTTGTGTTTTCCCTGAGCATCAAACCTCGTTCATTTTTTCCAGATAACGGAATATTGTTCGCGGGTCCACGTCTAGCATCTGCGCCGTCTTGGTGCGGTTGCCGTTGTTTACCTTCAAGGCCTTCCTGATGTATTCCTTCTGAAAATCTTCCCGGGCCACAGCCAACGGTTGCAGTATTCCGCCCTGAGCAGCCGCTTCTATTTCCAGATCTTCCGGCTCCACCATGTTGGATTCGAGCAGAATAACCGCCTTCTTGATGCGGTTCTCCAACTCGCGCACGTTGCCCGGCCAAGCGTAGGTTTTGAGCGCCTCTACAGCCCTCTGCGAGAAACCCTTTATTTTGCGTGAATATTCCTCGCTGTAGCGGTTGAGGAAATACTTGGCGATCAAAAGAACATCGTCTCCGCGCTCGCGCAGAGGCGGCAACTGCAAGCCTATCACGTTCAGTCGGTAGTATAGATCCTCGCGGAATCTGCCATCGGCGATGGCCTGCTCCAACGGCTGGTTGGTAGCCGCCACGATGCGTATATCCACTTCGATAGAACTGGTTTCTCCGACCGGTACAACGCGATGTTCTTCCAGCGCCCGCAAAATCTTGACCTGCAGTTCCATGGGCATGTCGCCGACTTCGTCTAAAAACAAGGTGCCGCCGTCGGCTGCCTTGAACTTACCCATTCTGCTTGAGACCGCGCCGGTAAAGGCTCCGCGCTTGTGACCGAAAAGTTCACTTTCCAATAGCTCACCGGGAATAGCACCGCAGTTAATGGCCACAAAAGGCCCGTCCTTGCGCGGCGACTTCTCGTGTATTTCTCGGGCCACCAGTTCTTTACCGGTTCCCGTGTCGCCCTGGATCAAGACCGGCACATCCACACCGGCGATTTTAGAAATCTTGATGAACACGTCGCGCATGGCTTCCGAAGAACCTATCATGCTCCCGAATCTGATCTGGTCTATCTTTTCGCGCAACTCCTTGCGATCCAGTTGCAACTCATTGACCATCAGCGCATTCTGAATCAGCAGCGAGGCCTGTCCCGCAAAGACTTCCAGAAGTTGCAGTTTTTCCGGCGTGAAAAGATTGATGACGCTGTTGTTGCCGAGATACAGAATCCCCAGAAAGTTTCCGCGCGCGATGAGCGGCACGCACATCACGGAGGAAAGCTTGAGATTCATAACCGAGACCGACTTGTTGAAAGAATCGTCGTTCATGGCATCGGACACTATGACCGACTTGCGGGATTCGACCACCTTGGCAATGATGGTATCCGAAACATAGCTGATGGCGTTGGCGATGGTTTCTTTTTTCAG
The DNA here is from genome assembly GCA_964437525.1 of uncultured Myxococcales bacterium. Taxonomy (GTDB): domain Bacteria; phylum Myxococcota_A; class SURF-8; order SURF-8; family SURF-8; genus JAKQSH01. The sequence continues at coordinate 7,759 of CAYTHG010000003.1, forward strand.
ATTCCTTGCAACCGTGAACTCAAAGCCTTTATCCTCGCGCTTCAAAATCAAAAAGCCGCTGTCGGCCTGGCTGGCGTCGATCACAAGATCTATCAGAGAGTTCAAGAGTTCTTCGATTCTATACTGCGACAAGAGTCGTTCGGTGAATTCGTGCAGCTTGCGATAACCGGCTATCTCGGCCTGAGCCGACTCGCCCGCACCGGAGTTCATTTCGTCGAAAAGGTCGAAGGTCAGATTGACATCGCCTATGGTGATGACATCCTTATGCGTCAGCTTATAGTTTTTTTCACGCTTGCCGTTTATCTGTATGACGTTTTTCTTGCTGACACCCGAGATGGTGTAGTGCTTGCCGTCGAAGACTATATATGCGTGGTTGTCGTCCAATCCCTGGCTGGAAATGCAGATATCGTTTGTATTCTCCGATCCCAGCGTGGTGATTTTTTTAAAAAGCCGCACAGTCTGCGGGCCGTTGGGATTGTTGTATATGAACTGTAAACTTGGCATTGTCCGTCTCCAATCGCTTTCTAGTACTTTATATATAAAAAGCCGACTTGCGGCCTTTCGTCTTTTTCGTTTTCCTGCTCTTGGTCATCCGACTTAGGATAAGCCTCTGCCGGAAGAACATTGTATTCTTCGTAATTCAAAGCGGCGTCTATCACTCCGCCTATTGCCAGCGCGACAAATGCCCCCAGCGAGACATACTGCGTTATGCGCCAGTCGCGGGCGTCGGCGGCATCGGATTTCGAGTAGTAACCGTCGTCGCCTTTCAAGCCGCGCACCATGAAATAGGATGTGATATTCAAGGCCAGAGCCGCAACCTGTCCGGTGGCAAACAGCGTACCCTTGATATTGTCGCCGTTCTGGAACTGCCCGGCCCCAAAGGGGATAAAGTTTACAAAGTAGTGATTGCGCTGATAGTAGATATCGCGGGTTTCGGGTTCCTGCTTTTGCTGTTCTTTTAAGCGGGCGGCGCGGATTTCGTCCAGCAGTTCCTTGTTGTCGCTTCTGATTTTCTCAAAAAAATCGATAATGATAGGCGGCACCAGCAAGGGGTCGAGTTGATGATCCGGGTCGCGGGTTAAAAGCAGCATAAAGCTTTCTTTTGAACGCGGCCTGTTCTGGAGAATGTAATAGGTGACGCCTAAAAAGCGATAGACTTTCAGTTGCTCTTCTTCGGAGTCGAAAAGCCTGCGGCGCAATGCTTCTTCGGCATGGGTGACAACCGCCGGGTAATCGCCATACTGGAACAGGTTTTCTATATGGGCCAATTCTTCCCGGCCTGTTTCTTTCAAAATCAAAGGCGCATCAAATGCGTTTTCGTCTATTGTGACGGCACCCTCGGATTCGTTCTGCTGGGCAAAAGCAAACACAGGAAGAAGCATAAAAGCCAAAAGCAGGCAGCACGCCACAGCGCTTGCAGGCTTTTCGATTTTTCGCTTCATACCCGTCATGGTCATTTTTTCACCAGTTCAATATTAAGATCCGTGTTCTTTCCGGCGCTCAATTTGAGCTTGCGACTCACGCTCAGAAAACCTTCTTTGCGCAGTATTATCTCGACCGTTTTCTCAGAGACGCGCTCCGACCAACTGACCTCGACCGGCTTGGCCATAGGCGTGTAGCCTTTGAACTTACCGTCCACAAACAGCATCGCCTTTTGCGAATTGACTACACTCAAGGTGGCCGGGCGCAGATTGAGCCGTCGCCGCAACTCCACTTCCTGTCCGGGGTTCTTGATTTCTATGATCTCTTCCAAAGGCAGGCAACTGGGATTTACAAAACGCACCTTGTGTTTTCCGGCCTTGAGCTGCAATGGAAAGACGGTATTGGCATCTAGTGGATACTGGCCGATCTTTTTGCCGTCGATATAAACATCCGACCACGGCACGGTAAAAACTCTCAGGTTGCCGGTAAAATCGGCAGCGGCGACTTTCTTGTCGTTTTTCTTTTCCTTATCCAGCTTTATGCCGTTCTTGATCTTGACCAGTTTGGCGGCAGGCTGTTTCTTTATCATCTTCTCGTTGACGATTTTCTTTTCCTGCGCCTTTTTGTCTTTTGCTGCTTCCTGCTTCTGAACATCTTCGGATGGATACTCCTCTTCGGGCATGGAATAAAGCGGCCCTTCCTGCTCGGGTGCAGTCAGCAGTCCAAACGAATCGAGTATTTCATCCCAGTGGTTGTAGGCCTGCAAAGTCAGGGATGAAAAGATTATCAGGATAACCAGCAGCGATGCCGAAAGCGTGATACGCCTCTTCCAGATTCTGCGGTTGATGATGGCTTGCAGGTGACGGTTGGCCTCGGCATGTTCCGGATCGATGGCTAAAAGCCTGCTGTAAAGCTGCATGGCTTCGACTGGCCTGCGACGCCTGAGCGCTACGGCTCGTTCTTCAAGCCACTTGACCTCGCGCTTTTCAAACTCTTCCAGGTAAAGCTCAGGAGCCGTCAAGAGGTGTTTCAACTCCTCTTCAGGATCATCCACCAGCGAGGCTTCCAGGTATTTCTCAAGCTCGCGTACCACTTCAGAGGCAGACTGATAACGGAGCGTTAAATCTGTTTGCAAAAGTTTACGCAAAAGAAGGGCAAAGGAATTGGATATTCCCGGCGAGCATTGCTGCGGATCCATGTAGTCGCCTTCGAATATCTTGCGCAGAATAACAGGGGGGCTTTCGCCGTCGAAGGGCAGATGTCCGCAGACAGCCTGATAGATAATGGTACCTAAAGAGAACAGATCCGAGCGCGGGTCTATCTTGGCACCCGAAGCCTGTTCGGGCGACATGTAGGCCGGAGAACCCACCAGCGTTCCCGTCATGGTCATGGAAACTTCTTCGAGTGCGCGGGCAATACCAAAATCCATCAGCTTCAATGTTCCATCGATGTGGAACATGACGTTCTCGGGCTTGAGGTCGCGGTGAACGATGCCCTGCTTGTGAGCGTGCTCCAGGGCCCGCGCAACAAACAAGCCGATGTAAGCCGCAATCTCTTCAGGAATCTTTCTGCCTTCGAAAAAGAGATCGGCCAGCGTTCCGGCCTCAATCAATTCGGTGACAATATAAGGGAAGGCCGAGTCGTCGCCAGAGTAATCGAAGATTTCTATGATGTTGGTGTGCCGCAATTTGGCTACGGTAGTGGCCTCGCGGCGGAAGCGCAAAACCGCCTCGGCTTCTTTGGCAAGATGCGGATGCATGACTTTGATAGCGACTTCACGATGAAGCACTTCGTCTTCGGCACGATACACCACCGCCATTCCGCCGTGGCCTATCTCTTCCCGAATATGATATTTATCGATCTTCTGACCGATCAATGCATCCAAACCTATGAAAAATTAGTCATAATCAACGCACGCAAGTATAGCAAAAAAGTCGCAGTTACAAAAGAGTACCTGGAATTTTTTGACATAGCTCAATTTTCTCCCATGACAAAACATGAGGAGGGCAGATGCGTTTGCTTTTATTCTTCGGTATTTTTAATGAGTTTCAGTGCCTCATGCAGGGCTTTATCAAGGCGGACCCGCAGTTCCATATCCGTCTTTATGCGACCGTAAGCGCGGATGACACGCTGCTCGTTGAGCTTGTTGGTTTCGCGCAATTCTTCCAGTTCGGCTTCTAGGAGGCCAACCTGTACACCGGCATCCTGCGAGCTTTTCCCGGCGACTTCGTATTGCCGGCGAAGCTGATCAAGCTCTTCTTTAAGCGCCACACGGGCCGCCATGAATCCTTCTTTCTCGCGCCCCAAAGAATTCAACTCGCGGCTCAATTCACTGATCTTGTCGTCACCGGAACGTCGGATATTCGTCAACTCTTGGGCATGCTCCTCTTCGAGTCTCTGCATTGCTTTTTCATGCCCCGACCTCAGTTCTTCCAGTTGCGCTACAAGCTTTCCGCTTTCTCGTCTGCTCTCATCAAGATTTCCAGAAAGCTCTCGCTGTTCAGATAGAGCCTGTTTCAAATCGGAGATTTCTTTGTCGCGCAACAAGACATCGTCTTCGGCGTTTTTGAGTTTGCTAGAAAGCTCCTCAACCTCAGAGTCCAGCTTTTCGGCATTCTCTTCCACCGCACGATATTTCTCGGCGTTTTCAAGTGCCAGATCGTCTTTGGTGGAGCGCTCGACATGGAAACGCTCTTCAAGTTGCGCCAGTTGCGCGTTGGCTACATCAAGTTCAGACCTGAGACTGCCGATCTCCGAATCTTTCGAGCTCAGGTTCTCACCGGTACTGGAGAGTTCCTCATGCTTGCGAGTCAGTTGTTCCTTAATGCGCGATTTTTCGACATCGGACTCAGTCAGCTTTTCTTCAGTCTGTGCAATCTGCCTGCGAACTAAAGCCAATTCTTCTTTTTCTTCCACAAGCGCTTCTTCGGCTTCTCTGAAACGCTCGATGGCGGCATCCAGTTCGCTGTTGAGGCGATCTATACTCTTTTCTTTTTCCGCGACTTCATCGCGCAGAGCTTCAGCTATTTCAAGTGTTTCCCTGACCATTTCACGGTCGCCGCTGGCAATTGCGTCACGGGCAGAATTCTCAAGCTTGGCCTCGTCGAAACCGTTGTCTATTTGATCGGCGTCCTTTAAGGCACTGTCAACGATTTCTTCCAGAGATCTGTCGTTCTCCAGAGCATCGGCCAAGGCTTCTTCTATGGCTTTATCCTGCTTGCCACCGTTTTTGACCAGATCCGCTTCCTGCAATTCCTCTGATTCCACCTCCGGTTCCGGTTCCGATGGAATCTCGGGGATTTCCTCTTGCGGTTCTTCGACCTGTGGTTCTTCGACCTGCGGAGCTTCTGCTTGCGGAACTTCTTCGCCTCCGGGATTGACTACCGGTGCCAATTCATCTTCTGCTTCTTCCTCGAACACTTCTTCCACGCCCAGCATCTGATCCAACTCAGACAAGTCCGCTTCTTTTTCCTCGACCAGCGAATCAAATTCACCATCGGAAATATCTCCCAAGAGGCTGTCGAGTTCGTTCAAGACTTCGTCGTCGCCGCCTTCGTCGATAACGGCTACACCGGGAGCTTTTTGCGGCTGTTGCTGAATTTGGCTCTCTTCGTTGGAGGCACTCAATTGGGGCAGGGTCAGAATATTTGTCAGAGCCTTGTATAAATCATCAGAACCGAAAGGCTTCATTAAATAGCGCTCGGCATGTTTTCTAAGCTTGCGGTGCTGGTCTATGGATTTACGGTCTTCTTCTGTTGCCGTAATGACATAGATGCGGTTTTTCATGGCCATGCTGCGTTTGAAGGTTCCAAACAGAGCAAAGCCGTTGGCATCCGGCAGGTGCAGATCTATCAGCACTGCATCGGGATTGAATTCCTTGGCGGCCTGCTTGCCTTCGTCTGCGGACTTGGCCCAGTGCACCTCCAGCGGTAATTCGGCAAAACCATCGACTAAAGCCTGGCCGTGTTCACGGTTGGCATCGATTAAAAGAAGTCTCTTATCTCCCATCTTTTATCCCTTGCGCTACTTAAAGGGTGATCGTAAAAGGCTGCCGTATATTATGGGTTCGCTATTTGCTTTTCATATTGGAAATGATCTTACGGATTTCTTTCAGACTGCCAAGGCCGTGACGTGCCAGATAGAGCATGACGCCCTTGCCTCCTAAAGCCAGAATGCCGAAGACGCCGATTCTGGTAAGACCTAAAAATCCCACGTGCAGTTTGGCCGAGATGCTCATCTCGGGATCGCTCGAAGTCATAATTCTGAAGAACTCCACCCCGTTTTCTCCGATATCGTTGGATTTGAAGTCGGCCAAACGGTGTATGGCCTTGGGTGAGATCGAGAAAGAAAGCTGAGCGTCTTTTGGAGGCGCACCTTCGTTCAGCTTGGAGATTTTATTTTCTCTGCTGACGTAATAAGGCTTGTCGTCGCCGACTATCTGCATGTTGATGATGGTGCCGTCTTTTAACGGACCGGCGGCACGGCGAGCGACTTCTTTTTCTTCTAAGAACCAGCGTAAACGTTCAAAATCAGCACTACTCATGGATCGTCCTCCAATAAAACAACAGCGCTATTGGGTGCGCTTGATTTTTTTATTTTCTCGCCACAATAAGCTACCACACAAGTTTAAGGTCGGCAAATTCCGAGAGAGGGAAACACCGCTACCGAACTCCGCTCATATTTGATGATACAGCATATATCACCGCTCATCTCGAGTGCCGCCTGAAAGGGCGGTGTTTTTAGACATTACCTTAAGACGACAACTTACAGGAACCGGGAACTACTTATGCGACAATCAGTTTTAAATTGCTTTGGCAGGCGCGAATTGGCAAACTTGGAGAACTTGCAGTATAAACACCAAAGAGCAATCACAAGTACTTTAAGCAACCTTTCACAGATGCTTGCGGGATGATTATGACTCAAAGAGACGATTCTTATAAAGAACTCAAAATCCTGGTAACTCACCGGGTGCAGGGGCTTGAATACGTATTGAAGGTTTTGTCGAATTTCATCGGAGTGCACCTTGTGCCGGTAGAAGGCGACAAAAACATCTTCGACCTGGTATATGGCGACGGTCTCGGTATGCCGTCAAACACCCCGCGCATTCCTGTACAGCCCGAATACTCGGCAGAAGATATTCCGCTTGCAGAAGATTTTCGGCAAATTCTGGACGATGACGAATCGAGTGCAGCACCGCTGTTTCCTTTCGATATTATTGCAGCCACGAGATTCTGGCTGCTGGATAGCGCCCACGAAAACGTAGATCCTGCTTCTTTCGACGAACACAGAAGACTAAAAGCCACAAGCAGCCTGCAAAAGCGTCTGGGAGTGCTTGAAAAACCGCTGGTAAACCGCTACGGGCTTTTGTTTGCCGATTGGATAGAAAAACATTTCAATATCAAAACCCGCCTGCCCCTGCCCCAGGGTTACAAGGCGGCGGTGATTCTTTCGCACGACGTGGATCAGGTGGACGACCTCGCCATACAGCATCGCCTCAAAATGCTGAAGCGGGCAACCTTGAAAAGGATGCCTTTGGAAGTAGCCCGCAGGCTGGCTGGCATAAATATGCAGATGGCGAAAAAGTTTTCGGGCTTCCGTGATAATTTCTGGCTCTTCCCGCAGATTATGGAAATGGAAAAAAGCCTGGGAGTGCGCTCGACATTCTTTTTTGCCTCGCGCTCCAACGTCGATGAAGGCGCCGATCCGGCGCTGGACGTACCCTACAGCCTCGATGACGAGGCTTTCGCACCGCTTTTCGAAAACATGAAAAAAGACGATTTCGAAATCGGCCTGCACGCATCGTATAAAGCTCATGCTTCTGCAAAAGAACTTGCCAGAGAAAAGAAGCTGCTGGAAAAAGCGGCCAAGACAAAGATCAAAGGACTGCGCCATCACTTCTGGCATCTGGACTATCCCTTCTGGCAAAGCCTGAAAAACCAGTCGCAGGCAGGTTTCGAATACGATTCTTCACTGGGATTCAACGACAGACCCGGCCTGCGCCTCTCATGCGCCTGGCCATTCAACCCCTACGATCCCAAAACAGGCGATCAGCTGGACTGCGTCCAGATCCCGACCGGCATCATGGACGGCAATTACTTCTACAACAAAGGCGTCACCAAAGACGATGCGGTCACCCGCGCCCTTGAATTCGTAGTCTCCCTCAAGCGGCATCGCGGCGTGATGGCCTTGGACTGGCACAACCGCACCTCGTATCCGGGCAACCGCAGCTACATGCAATGGGCCTTGGCCTATAAAGAAATCATCTCCGCTTTGGCAGCCGATCCCGAAATATTCGTCGGTTCCTTCGAGCAGTTCATAGACGCTCTGCCTGATAATCCATCGGTGGAAATAAAAGAAGACAAGCCGTCTTTCGGCAAGGTGATTGCCAGCGACACTTATTTCTTCGATGTCCTGCGCGGCTATTGGGCCAAGCACGATACGCGCTACAAAGACGAAAGCATCTGGCAAAAACGCATGTTCGAGAGTCCCACGGGAAAAACAGTGGGAGTCACCGCCTTGGCCGATGGCAAATGGGCGGGAGGATTTTTGACTATCCCCATGCCGCTGCGCTCGCCAACGGGCAAAAAGCTGCACGGCGGCAAAATGGAAGTAATGATTACCTCGCCTGATTTCAGGGGCAAAACCATAGAATGGGAAGAAGGCGGCACGGAAAAAGCCTCCGTCATGGTATCCCGCGCCTTGATAGGCCGTTCCATGGAATCCGGTTTCGAGGTCATCTTCGGCATACCCACCGTTCCTGCCTTCCGCGCCCACAAGCCGGCAGGTCACGGCGTGATAGTCGTCAAGCGCCGCCCCATGATACTGGTGCTTGATCGCTCTTTCGATTTCGATGCCGACAACAGCTCCATAAAGCGCATGGCAGGCAAGGCTTTCTGGGCCGGGCAGTTCGCCGCCCGCAGATTCGATTGCCTGTCGTCATCCTTCAAAAAACCGGAGCGCGTGGATTACGTCAGCGCCGACATAGAAAAACTCGACGACAAACTGGCGCACCTGATGCCTTCTGTCACCCTGCAACGCCGCGCCGACTATCTCAACTGGCGTTTCGGCGGCGATAAAAGCGCTGTCATGCTGGAGTTGCGCAAGAAGGGCGAACTCAAAGGCTTTTTAATGGGACGCCTACCGAAAAAACCGGGAGGCCGCGCTGTTCTGGGAGATCTTTTAGTCGAGCCTAAAAATTATCCGGCGGCGCTGGCATTGGTGGGAAAATTCTCACGCATAGCAAAAGATGCAGGCGCAGCGGCCATATCTTATATGAGCTACGGCTCCGGCAAATTAGGCACTCACCAGAGAAAAATGCTTTCAGCCTGCGGTTTTGTGCAATACTCGCGCACGGCTAATGAGCATTGGATAGTCGATGCCGGAAACGGCGAAGAGACCGCCGATTATCTATTAGACAGCGACTGGAGCGCCAACGGCTTGTTTTTGGATATATGAGAATTAAGGCTGGAAACTACAAATTGACGGTAAAATAAATGAGTATCATCAGAAAAGCGGCAGTTGTTGCATACAAACTGTTGCGCAAAACCACGACCGGCGGGTTTTTACGCCTTTACGGACACAATCACGGTCTGGACAAAAAGTTCTACATCGAAAACGGAGGCTATTATAAAGAGCTTCTGCAATGCCTGTTTTTTCAGAAGATTCTTCGTCTCAATTCCCATTGTCCCTGGCCGATACATCATTCGTCGGTTATTGTGCAACCCGGCAATATCAGTTTCGACAAGCGATACGCCAGAAATTTCATGGCAGCCAACTGCTACTGGCAGGCTTCATCCCGGATTATTTTTGAAGGAAGTTTTCTCGTTGCACAGGGAGTCGGATTCGTATCCCAGAACCACGACAACTACAGATTGGCCTCACACGTAGACGATGGTCCCATTGTCATAGGCGACAATTGCCTGATAGCCTTAAATGCCACCGTACTGCCCGGCATAAAGCTGGGTGAAAACACTATAGTAGCTGCCGGAGCAGTGGTTACCAAATCATTTCCTGAAGGAAACTGCATCATCGGAGGCAATCCCGCCAGAGTGATAAAAAAGCTGGATGGTTCAAAAGTTGAAAAATGCAATGCCGAAGATTTTTGGCTTTCTTGAGAAACAGACAGGCAATCCTGAAAACCTAGCGGATACGCCCGTTGATCTTGCCAAAAGCCTTTAAGAATATTTCTTTCAGTCTCGGGTCAGTTTTTATTATCAGATAAAAATAAGGCAAGGCCGATACAAACGCCGTAGCCAGCAGCGCGTAGTGATTCAACTCCAATATCCATTTGCAAAAAGCTACCGCCGCCAGACTGGGCGCGGAGTAAAGGAAATATCTGCTGCAAAGCGCAACAGGCCGTATCATCGGAGCCTTTACGAGATAGTATGCAAATATCGCCAAAAAACCGTATGAAAGAAAGTTGACCACTCCGAAAAATATTATGGCAATTCGTGCATCGTTGAAGAAATGATATCCGGCATAAAGCGCCGCCACCCTCAATATGAAAGTGGCTATAAATATCACCAGCGTCGTACCTTGGCGTTCAAGTACGCTCAAGAGATAACTCATGGGCGAAAACAGGAAATTGACTAAAAGCGACGGTGCCAGAATTGCCGAATAGACTCCCGCCTCATACCAGCGTCCACCCAGAAAAACCGAGAACAATTCAGGGCCGATTACCGCCACCATCATCATAGGCAACATGCCTATTGCATTCAGGCGCAAATAGACGGAATCCACCAGAGGGGCCAGCGATTGGCCTTCGGCGTGCTTGGCGGCGGCGTCCTGAAAAAACACCTGGGCAATGGCCTGCCCCACAAAAACCATGGGAATCTGCAATAAAAGGACGGAGTTGGAATAATATCCCGCAATAGCCGCACCAAAGAAGGCCGATAAAAGTATGATGGGAATCTGCTGAGAAACCGTGTTTAAAAGCACCATCCAGGATGAAAACAGCGGAAATTTTATGTATGCACGGGCGGCTTCTTTCATGCTGGCAGGATTCAGATTGGAGAGAATGAACTTCAGATCGCCGCTGATGAGCTTTGCACCCAGATACAAAGGCGTCACCAGCCAGCCCATGAGCTGAAAAACTATCATCTGCCCGCCGGACACGAAACCGGCCAGTCCGAAGCCGATTACAAATGTTCTCTGCGAGGCGGATTGAGCCACGCGAGCTTTCGCCAACCGCCCAAAGCGCTTGTGGCGCGTATCCCAGAAACGCAAAGGCGCGGCCACTCCCATGGTGAACATACCCACAGGCAAAAGCCATATCAAGGGCTTCAACTCCGAAGCGTTTACAAGCTCCAGTATCTTCTCACCCGCAAAGTACGTCACCAGCGTCGCCAAAGCCGTCATCACCAGAAGTATCAGCATCGAAAGCCCGAAGACATTGGCCGACTGCCTGTCGTCCTTGGCAATCATAATGGCCTGCTCGTACTGCCAGCAGGAAATTATGGCCAGTATGCCGACAAAAGATGAATAAATAGCCAGCAATCCAAAAGCCTCGGGAGCGTAAAGGCGAGCCACAATGGGCGCGGTCAAGATCGCCAAACCCTGAGCGATAACAGAACCGCCGGCCAGCATGGCCACAGATTTTGCAAAGCCCGAAGACTCTTTTGGGGGTTCGGCGTGCTGGCCTGCTTTTGATTTTTGCTCGACTTCCGACAATGAAGCGCTCCTTAAACAAACAAGGTGTTTTATTTACAAAGAGTATAAGGCAAAGGGCTCCATAACGTGGAACTTTATCGAGAAGGAGTGTGTTTTTAAATGAAAAGCGCTATCCGATTAAGCAGTCTTTTCACTCCGGCACGATGATGCGCCAGGTTTCGTGCAGACCGGTTTCAGATCCCTTATATAAGGACACATATAAATCGAAGCTTTGCCCGTGGAAGTCGGCCTGATCTTCCAAGCGACCTTTTAAAATCATCAAGAGGCTTTGGCTATCCACAGGCTCATCGACATCTATATGCAGACCCGAATCCTTGACCCAGATCATGGCGCCGTCGATTTCTTCGGGGAATTCGTAGCCCGTCTTGACTTTCAACTCGAAGTCCTCGCCGAAGACGATTTCGACCTCGGGCGGTTCCACGAACTCGATTTGGGGATACTCATCACCCTCGAAATAGGGAGGCGGCCCGCCATCGACCACCGCGCCCTTGTAAAACTTCAAGGCATTCGTCAATCTATCCTGCAAACTGGCAGCGATATCGCCCAGGTCGTCATCGTCGCCGCCACATGAGGACAAGCCGCCGAATGTGGCCAATATTCCCAGAACAACAAGCGTTAAAAATATGCATTTGATTTTCATCCGCTCACTCCCGACATAAAAATATTGAAACTTCAGCAACACAACCCAAAACGCCAAAAGCGTCTTGCTCTCCGCTGCTGAATAACCCGACGATTACCCCTGATTTTCATGCTGAACTTATTTCAGCATCTTCAGCCAGTGATATCGAGACCATGAAACAAGTTCAGGGTGACATAACAACTGATTTATATTTGCCGGGTTATCGAAACAAGTACTTTCAATCAGTATACATTAGCGAGGATATTGCGCAATAACAGCGTTTACATTACCGGGCAATGATAAAAACGAATCTCGCTATCGGGAATCGGGTGGTACATCAAAGCGTTTTGGTTGGTCCTGTCCAGAAATATAAGCTTGCAGCCCGAAGCGGCCTGCTGCTCCAGTAAATACTCTTTCTCTTTGCGACTTTCAACGACAAGATAATAGCCGTTCAGATAGACCGGATCTTCGGGGTCCGGCTTGAGTTCCTTAAAATCGAAGACCAGCTTGATACCTTGCTCTTCCGGCCTGCAATCTCTGCGTATTTCTTTGGGATTTTCCAGAAACTCGTAGGCCATGCGAGTATGAATCGACACTCGGTCGAGGTTGGGCCAGTTGGTTATGATGGGCTTCGGGTTTATGTCGGTAATAGACAGGAAGGTGGGGATGTTTTCCACGCCCTCGTAATAACTTAGTTCTTCTGCGGTGGTAAAATTGACCAGCATCAGCAAAGAAAGCAATACAGCGGCACCGTCTGCCAGATAGCGCAACTTTATACTGTGATAAATTTTTCGTTCTCTGAAAAATGCCAGAATCTTAACGGCCATTCCAGCCAGAAATACCGAGCTTGCATAAATCATAAAAGTGATGGCCGGATAGATATAATAGGCACCGTGCATGGTCCCTTTTCTCGCCAGCAGGATTATGCTGAAGAATATCGCCATTATGGACAAAAGCGCAAAAGCGTTTGAGTGTTGCAATCTGTGTTTGAAAAGAACGTACAGGCCACCCAGTATCGGAATCGCCATGATCGGAGCGCGGTCGATGGGGGTTTCTTTTAGAATACTGAAAAAGAGCTTGTCGAAACCGGCTCCGGGTGGAATGGGATCGCCATAGCTGGATGAGAAAACATAAAAAGAGTTCAGCAGAAAAACCAGCAGAATACCGCCCGGCAGCAAGGCTGATTTGTCAAGCTGGGAATTTTGATAATATTTAAGATAAAGTATACAGACAAAAACGACAGCGACGGGTATCACCATATACGACGACAAACAACCACCGGCAATTGACAGAGCGATAAGCGCCTGCGACTTAAAATTCAAAAACGCTTTTTCCTTGTCCACCCTCTGAAGTATCAGCATCCAGCTTAAAATAAAAGCTCCGGCTAAATCCCAGTCGGAGATATAGGGCAGGCTGTTTCGTCGTCTGATTTCACAGGCAAACAGCGTCAAAGCGATGAAACCCGCCAGACGCCCGGCCTTGTTGGCGCTGACTTTCATTAAAAGAAGCGATTCCACCAGAAGCCAGATGAACGGAATGATTCTCAAGATCAGAGGGTGAAATGAAACTGCGGCTGCCACATAATTCAATAAAAAGGGCAAGGGCGGGTGAAAATCGTCGCCGAAGGGATCGAAGCCTGCAAAGAATGCCCTCTCGAATGTGGTATCTTCGTGGATCGGAATCGAGAAAAGAGGCATGGCAGCCCAGGTAACAAGCAGCGCGCCCACCAGATAATCAACTCTCAAAAGGGTTTTTCTGTGATTGGAACGCAGGATAGACAAAAGAAAGGCAAAAACGAATCCTATCAACAGCAGGTTTTCAAGGTTGAACCTGAAGGCCATGCTTTTACCGACAAGTGAAAACAGCATATTTGCTTTGGATGAAATCGACTTCAGCACGGGATTCTCAGGCGAAACCATCTTGACATATTGCAGACCCAAGGCCTTCGGTGAAATCTGCTCCTTTAACTCCGCAGGCAAAGCGCCGGAAAGATTGTATTTGACACGACATTCTTTATCCAGACGCATACTCAATGAAGCTTTGTCGCCCGCAGCCGAAACAAAATCCAGATCGGCTTTTGTTCCATTAATAGACAATGACCAATCAAACAGCTCGAAGCCAACCCGCTGCAAGGCATCTTTCAAAACCGCCGATGTCTGCTCGATATCGGCTGGAGGAGCCCAGGCGCAGGAATCCGGTTGGCGCTCTTGCTGCTGCGCGGAATTGTTTGTCCCCATGTGAATTGCGTCGCCCGAATCGGCCAAGGCTTGCGCTTGTGCCTGTGGGCTTGCGGCTAAAACGATAAAGAAAAAAATAAAAAATCGAATGCCGGATAAATATTTCATAGATCTAACTCCCGAAAACCTCTCGGTAGCCGGAATTTTACCTTAATATTTCGTTAATACAAGCGGAAAATGGAATTTAAGTTCCAAAAGAATGCCGTGGTGTTCAAAGCAATCCGGGCAAACCGCAGCGCTGATATCGATAGTGCTTGCCTTTTGTCTCCGGTACATTATACTATCACCATATAATATTTAAACAGTGGGTTGAGGTAAGATGTTCTACAGGTTATTTTGGGTTTGTTTTGCATTGTGTGTATTCTCTTTTGCATGTAACAGTTCAACAGAGAAAGACTTTGAAGGCGATCTCGATATCTGCGAGTTCTGCGATGGAGATGAGTGGGAGGCGGAGCTGGAAGCGGAATTGGAGGCGGAGTTGGATACGGAATTGGAGTCGGAGGACAAGCCCTCACTAAGCAGGGCGGGAGTAGCCCTTACTTTCGACGATACTTATATCGAAAGCTGGTATGCATACCGAGAGACATTCAAAAAACACGGGGTGAGAGCGAATTTTATGCTGTCCCGGGCCAATACATTGTCCGAACGGCAATTCGAAATGTTGAGAGAATTGCAATCGGATGGTCATGAAATCGGATGTCATACACTCAATCACGTCAGGCCCAGAGATTATGTGGAAGAACATTCGCTTCAAGAATTCATAGACAACGAAATCACTCCGGCTGTAAAACTCATGAAGGATAACGGCCTCAATCCGCAATCTTTTTCCTATCCACAGGGAAACCGTTCGGACCTTACCGATAAAGAGCTTTTGAAGCACTTTAAAATGCTGAGGACATCCGGCTACTTTGACAAAAAATACAAGGACAAGATTTTCCATTCCTGGGATGCCAGGAGGCTTGCATATGCCGGGAATATAGACGCCGGCAAATGCACACAGGACGATATTCGCGAGGGCATGGAAAAAGCCTTGGCAAACGAGCATGTATTGCTTATGTATGCGCACGATATTGTAGATGAAGGCGAACAATTGCATATCGGTCCAGAGGATCTGGAAGCTGTATTTATTATGGCCGAGCAGATGGGACTGAATTTTTACACTCTACCTGAACTGGCGCTTGAGCGACCCGACACAACTGTCGGCGCCGAAGTAATCTACAATTTTCTCGACGACGGTGAATTGGAATACGCCGACTTGATGCTTGACGATATCTATTACACCTCGCCGCGCCACGATGCTGTCAAGCTGGACTGGCCGCTGACATGGATCGAAGATCCCTATGGTGAAAAATACTGGCAGTTCATATTCTACAGTCTGCGCTTCACGCGCCACCTGCTGTTTGCCTACCGCGATACTGGAGAGCAGAAATATCTGGACAAGCTTCTTTCCATACTTGAATCATTCGTTGAAAAAGGCGAGTCGTCGGAATACATAAACGACAAGCATACGGCTGCATTTTTAGGCATGGTGCTGGTAAACACCTATTGCAAACTCAAGCGCATGGACGTATTGGACGATGAGTTGGCGCAGGCTTTATTAGGCATAATTTATCGGCGCGGCGAGTTTCTGGAAAAAGACAAACACTTCGAAAAAAACAACAACCACGGCGTAACCCAGGCCGCAGCACTGTTGCTGATCGCCCACAATTTCCCCGGCTTCGACAAGAGTCCGGCATGGAGAACGCTGGCGCAGGAGCGCCTTGATACAGTAGTTGCAAAAAACGTCGCCACAGACGGCGTGCAGATAGAGCAGTCGCCTTTCTACCATTTTTACGTGTTGTATTTCTTCTGGCAGATATTCCATTGGGACGTCTCCTACTCCGTTTGGGAATCTCCAGATTTCCACGACATAATCGGAAAGATGGTACAGTTTTCCACATACATGATACTGCCAGACGGCAATATCCCTCTAGTCGGCACAAGCCAAGAATACGATATGCGTATCAAGTATCCTGAGATATACGGGCAAATTGCCGATTACTATCCCAAATTCAAATACGTTCATACGGCAGGGAAAAGCGGAACCGCACCGCAGGAAAAAAACCTGCTTTTCCCGGTTTCCGGCTGGTCCATCATGCGTTCGTCTTTCGGAGACGAACAGAACTTCGAGGATCAGACACAGGTCATCTTCGATGTCGGCCCCTACCGCACAGGCCACAGCCACTTAGACGCCCTGAGCGTCCACTTACACGCCCACGGTTTGACACTTATGCCGGACTCGGGCCTGTATACACTGGAAGACGTACCCAAGCGCGAATATTATATCGGAACGCGCGCTCACAATACGGTTGTGGTTGACGGCGAAGATCAGGCCGAGGGAACCTGCACACAGGGATTATTTGAAACAAAAGACGACTGGAGCTACCAGTCCGCTTCCCACAAGCTTTATAAAAAGGTCGAACAGCGCCGCGCCGTGTTGCTGATAGGTCAGGATCTGTTGCTGGTAGTGGATCGTCTTGAGAGTGGACAAAGCCACAATTACGAGCAGATCTGGCATCTCTTCCCTGAAACCGGACTGCTGATGGACGGTACCGAGGCCCTTGTCTCGAACCAGGAAGGCAAGACCGTCATGCGGATAGCGCAAGCTCTCCCGGAACTGCTTTCTACAGCAAAGGTCAGGGGACAGGATGATCCTTACGATGGCTGGTATTCCAAGAAATACGAAATCGAAATCCCCAACTGGAGCATCTCGTACAGTCAGGAAGGCGAAAACGCAGACTTCGTGACGCTTTTCAGACTGGGAAATGAAGTGCTTGCAAACCCGGCTGGTTTCTCAGCCGAGATAGATACGGAAAACGCGGATTGGAATATCGTGATTGAAACCGAGGACACAAAATACGAAGTCCTGATTCACAATCTAGCCCGCGAAGGCGAGACGATAATTCTGCAAACGGTGCCGGTATCGCAATAGCCCAAACTCTTTTTCGCCCCGATAATTCATACATTTCAAGCTATCTTCTAAGTTGGAGCAGCGCTTCCCAGCCTGCTCCAACTGTTTTTTGTCCTTCGACATTAATGCTACATCGGGAAATTGTCATTCCCGCGCAGGCGGGAATCCAGAACAATATCAGGGGAATGGACACCCGCCTACGCGGCTGTGACAAGGGTTTGAGAAATCTTTTCTAAGAAATAGTAAATTGTCAGATAAGACATTTACCCGCCCCCGCTACCCGCTACCCGCCAGAAAAAACCGCTCATGCTGATTGATTTCGCAAAGCGAAATTGTGTGCGGTGGTTTTTTTTTAATTACTTCAAAAATCGCCAGAGGCAGATCATGACAAATATCAGTCAGTTGGAGAAGACTCTGCTGGCGTTTATGGACGAGGGCAAAATTGCCGGGAATAAATCGGCATAGTCGAACTGTTGCAATATATGAAGCTGGTAAGAAAAGGATCAATCATGGCCGCGCAGATAAATACAAACGACGACATGATAAGCGCAATTAACGTGGTACCGCTGGTAGACCAGGCCAGAAAATCCGGAATCTCCAAATACGTTTTCAACGCCGATAGCGAGGCGGCTGCGGGTGTCTCCGCCACGACTATCGAAAATAGTGAACACCAGCCCGACAAGAAGTCTGAAGCTTCTCTAATCCTAAACCCAAAAAGCTGATAGCCCCCTTATCCAAAGTCCCCCTCTTCTGCGGCAGAGCCTGAAACCCGCTTATACAAAGGCTCTGCCGCACCCCTTCTCTAAAAAGAGCTGTGAATATTGTTACATTGAGAATAAGTTGACAAGCTGACGCACCGCATGTTCGCAGATTCGCCAACAACGACGGCCCCCACGACGACAAAATCGATCTCGGCCTGAAGGACAACGGACTGGAATTCTGAAAAGTTACGATAGATCGAAAGCAAACGCTCCTGGAATTAGATACAAAAACTCCCGGACGGCTTGCCGTCCGGGTTTTTTTTGTGTGTATATGTAAATTTCACATCACGAACCACACTCCAAGCAAAAATCAGCCCTATTTTTGCATTTTTATTGCAAATATCGCTTTGATATGCTCATATGTATGCATGTCTTATCTAAAATATTCCGCATCAATGGTTTACGCACTTGATTGAAGTGTTTTTCTTACACCAAGGATAAAATCATGCTTATCGAATTCAGCGTTAAGAATTTTATGTCATTCAAAGACTGGACAACTCTTTCGATGGTTGCAGGTAAGGGCAACGAGTCCAAGGAAACCGAACGCAACGTAACCCGCGCAGCTCAAGGCAGCAAATACGACCTTAAGAAATCCGCCGTGATCTTCGGCGCCAACGCCTCCGGCAAAACGAATTTGTACAGGGCGCATATTTTCTTCAAGTGGTTTGTCGTTCTCTCTGCCACAACAGAAAAACCAATTATTTCTCATGTACCTTTCAAACTAGATTCTTCGACATTTAGTCAGCCTACAGAATTTGAAATCGTATTTCTGCTTGAAGGTATCAAATACGTTTATGGATTTTCCGTGACAGAAACGCACGTTTTAAACGAATACCTCTTCAACTATCCCAAAAAGCAGCCGAGAAAAGTCTTTTCGAGAGAGTACTTGCCTGAGGAAAACGAATATAAATTCAAAAAGGGCGAAGGCTGGGAAAGCAGTGAGTCGGAGTGGGAAAGCATCAAAAAAGCAACCAAACCCCACGTACTGATGTTGTCCATAGCTAACTTTCTTAATGAAAAAATCGGTGTAGCCCTGCTTGAATATTTGGGTTCAAAACAGAAGTCCATAGGCAACGACCCTGTTCTTTCGTCGGAAATGGAATATACAAAGCAGAGAGCCTTAAAAGATCCTGATTTCAAAGCTTGGGCAATTGAATTATTGAGGCACGCCGACGTAGGTATTCACGATTTTGAGGTAAAAGAAGAAGAAAAAGATCCAGAGCCTAGCCCCATGGAACCAGGAAGAGTAAAGCAAGAAAAGAAGACCACAATCCTTTTCTACCACAATCAAAAAAGCGAGAAGGGAGAAACACTCAGAATAAGCTTTGAGCAGCTTGAAGAATCCCACGGCACACAAAAACTTTTCGCGCTTGCGGCTCCGATATACTACGTATTGGAACAGGGTAGCCTGTTGATTGCCGATGAACTCGACACACGTATGCATCCTTTAATGACAAGGTGGTTGCTGGACCTGTTCCACAATCCAAAAACCAATCCCAAAGGGGCGCAGATCATCTTTACCGCCCACGATGACGGCCTGCTGGACAGCAAACTTTTCAGGCGCGATCAGATTTTATTTACGGAAAAAGGCAGCGACGGAGTCAGCGAGTTGTTCGCCCTTAGCGATCTGAAAGGAGTGCGCAAAGCCGAAGACATCCGCAAGGGTTACCGAGTCGGGCGTTACGGCGCAGTACCGTTTCTGGAACCGATGGGGGATGAAGACTAATGGGACGCAAACCACCGCAGCCGGGCAGTAGGGGAAGTGAAAAACGCAAGAAAGCCAAAAAGATAAATCGTTTTGCAAAACGTTACGTCGTAATTGTCTGTGAAGGAGAAAAGACCGAAAAGAACTACTTCAATGATTTCAGGAAAGACAAGCGTGAAAGCAAAGAACTGTTTCAGGTGATCTGCGGAGCGGAGGCTTTAGGAAACGACCCGTTGAACATTGTCAAGGAAGCAAAAGATCAACAAAATAAGATCGTAAAAGAACATAAATGCAAAAAAGAAGACGTCTTGACGTGGTGCGTCTTCGATAGAGACGAACACCCCAATCTGGATGAAGCTGTCGATATGGCGAAGGCCAACAAAATCAAGATCGCCTTTTCAAATCCCTGTTTCGAACTGTGGTATCTTCTGCATTTTCAGGATCAGACCGCGCATATTGAAAGAGGCAAAGTTGCAAGCGCTTTGCGACGAAGCCATATTCCTGAGTATCAAAAAAACCTTAAGGGCGTATACGAGTTATTAAGAGATAAACATGAGTTCGCAAAGGAAAGAGCCGAGAACTTGCGTCGCCAACAAGAGAAAGACAATAAAATTAAAATCGACGATAAAACCATATGTGCCGATATTACAGGTATCAAAGAAATCAATCCCATAAGCACAGTCGATTTGATGTTTGAAGAACTGAACTAAAAATTCCCCAAACGCCCCTGACCCCTTTCTTCCTTTACACCGCTGACATCTCGTTGTAGAATTCCCCCAATGTGTTTATAAATTTGTTTTATCGATCACTTTTTCTGCGGAGGAAACTATGAGAAAGTCTATTTCTGTTATTTTTATGATGTTGATGCTGGCCTTTGGATCTACGGCCTGCTGGGACCCAGTCGGTGATGCCGAGGGTGATGCTCGTGCCGAGCAGGAAGCCAAAACCATCTCCAAGCTTGTTTCAAAGACCGTTTTGAATATGACAGAGGAACTCGGTGCCTTGATGGTTCCCGAAGAAGGACAGGAAGGTGCTCGCAAGCTGGCGAAAACAATCGCCAACGAACTCACCTTCGATGGCGGCATGTTCTCCGGTACTGTCGAGAACAGCAAGGGCGGCAGCGTGGATATCGAAGGCTCGGGCAGCTATGATGCCACAAACGGCAACATCGCATTCGAAGCCACTCTGGTTTTCAAAGAGTTCGTGGCCGGTTCGATCACCTTCGACGGCACACTGGACGTGACCTTCAGCGGCACGCTCGAAGACGGTTCACTGTTAATCTCCGGAGACCTGAGTGTTACCGGCGATATCGAAACCGAAGCCGAGGTTGACTTGACCATCACCATCACGGCTGGCAGCGCCACGGCTACAGGCCATATCAATGGCGAAGAGGTAAACGAAAGCCTGTAATATCAGGCGACAAGTTCGACAATAAAAAGAGGCCGGGCGCTTTCGCGCCCGGCCTCTTTCTTTATACTTACTTTTGATTTCATAGGCACACTAAGTGCGCCCCTTCGCAACTGCTATTTCCACCCTCACTCGCCTTCCGGCTCCAGCGTCATAAGCGCTTTGGCACTCTCGGCTATTTCTTTCCAGTTCATACACATGGGCAGGTACTTGAGGTTTTTCCACATCTCGTGCTGGTCACCGTAATGCGGGGACTTGGGCCAGGCGGATATACCCACATCCGAGATCCATTTGCCGTGCTCCATGTCGCTTAAATCCACGATCATGCGATAAGCCGGACCGGCCATGGCGCGGAAGGGATGCTTTGGATGACCCATGTCGAAGTGAGATTTCCAGACCGTATCAAGCGCACCGCCGACGGGCGTTTTTTTGAGGTTCAAAGTTTTGCCCAGCAGCGCGTTGCCGCCGAAGACGTGCTTTAAGTGCATGTCGTGCAATTCGCCCCACTGCCAGTCGGAAGGATTGGCGCCCTGCTTTTTGCGAAGATTTTTGACGGCCTGCTTGAATGCCTTGCGCATAACATCAGAGCGGGTTTCGAGCTTTTCGGTCTGCCTGTTGTCCCAGATTACGTGGGCCGGATCGTCGAACCACAAGTCGGCCACGTTTGTAGAATAACGCTGTGACAGAATGAACTCGAAGGCGCTGTGATCCAATTCGTCTTCCAATGCCAGCATGATAGCTTCGCGGTAGGTCATAAAGAATATGGCCGTAGCAGCCGAATCCGCCGGGGTTTCGCCTTTCCAGTTGGAAAGCAATTCAAGCGCTTTGCGTTCACGGTCTTTATATTCGGGGCAGCCTTTTAAGTCCACCAGCATTCCCGGCAGAATCCGCAGGGCGCGCAGAGACAACATATCTCCCTGAATCAGGGACATGCTTTCAAGATCGTGCGGGCCTTCCGCTTCCAGGCGATCGGAGATGCGGTCCACTCGGTATGACGGTGCCGAATCAATCTGGAAATAATCGTTCCAATGCTGGGGATTGACGGTCAGATTGTTGGCGTGGGCGTAATACCCTTGGTTCTTCTGGGCGTGGGGCAGATCGAGTGGATCTATCATGCCGTCCCAGTCGTATTTGTCGATCCAGCCGGGAACCGGGAAGGTGCCCAGATGGTTTTTGCGGCGCGGCAGCACGCCCGTCATAAAGTGGGCGATGTCGCCGTTAACGTCGGCAGCGTTCCAGGACTGAGCCGGGGTAGCGACATCGGCAAAGGCGTGGCGCAACTCTTCAACAGTCTCGGCGCGGTTGGCGCGACCTACTGCGGTAATAGAACCGGAAATCGAAGGCACTTCCCAGCGCATGGCCACGGGCGGATCGTCGTCGTCGAAGATGGCCGAATACATGTCGTTCATCAGCGGGCCGTGACGTGTGAAGCGTATGGTCAGCTTCTGGTCTTTGAGCTTGCTGCCCTTGCGAACGCGAATGATGTACTCGCGGTCTTCGAATTTCTTCCAGCCGTCCGGCGTCAGGTATTGGCCGGGATGGTCGCTGTCGGTTTTTTCTATGTAAAGGTCGATGGCGTCAGATACTGCGGAAGTTGCGCCCCAGGCCACTTTGCGACTGTGTCCCATCAGGACATAGGGGATACCGGCGACCGTCGCTCCGATGGCATCCAGGCCGGGAGCCTTAATATGCTGCTGGTAGAACAGCGACGGAATCATGTGCGAGATGTGCGGATCGTTGGCGACTATGGGAGAGCCGGAAGCGCTCAATTCACCGGCCACCACCCAACTGTTGCTTGCTCCTGTCAAACTCACCACTTCGGAGGCCAGACGCGAGGCCACTTCTTCGGTCTTGATGTTTATATGCTGGTCGTCTTTTTGTTTGCCATTTTCGTCTTTGCTTCCAGGCATGGTCTTGCCCTTGCCCTGCGGCGCGAAGAAATCTTTGAGTTCTTCGGCGATGGCGGGCGGCAACTGGCGCGGCTCGCCTTCCTGGGGAGGCAATGTCAATCCACCATGCCACCAGTCGTTGCCGTAAATCTTCTGGGCGCGTTCCAAGCCAACATTCAATGCCAGCAGCAGACGCGAGGTCTCCTGATGGTAGTTGTGTGTCAGGCTCCAACCCAACAAGCGCCCGAGTGCGAATGTGTCCTGCAAGGTCCAGGGCATGGGCTCCACTTGCAGCAGGCGGTACTCGATGGGCTTGTAGTATTTCAAGGCTTCATTGACACCATCGACGAATGCCTGCAAAAGCTCTCTGTCTTCGGGCGTCAGGTTGGCGACGTCGTCGGCGCTGCGTTCATCCAGTCCCCAACCGCGCATGGACAGGTCGAAATCTATGGTGGTGGCTCCCATGAAGTCACGATTGCCGACCAGCTCGGACATGCGCCCGCGAGCGATGCGCCGCATGGCGTCCATGCCGAAAAAGCGCTGGCGAGACTGTGTAAAGCCTATGGCCCGCAGCAGATCCAGTTCGTTCTGCGCTTCGATATGGGCGATGCCGCCTTCATCGAAGTAGACTTTCACCGCAGCCTGCAAGCCGGGTATTTTCAAAGTCTGGGTTTCGTCGCGCGGATAGTCAGGTTTCTGGTTGTACTTGATAAACTCGCTGACAGCGCAACCGTAAAGGCAAAAGGCGCAAAGCGCGGCTATTGCCAGTAACAATTTCAAAGGTTTCATTTAACTTCTCCTAGCCCGGATTATCCGCCGGGAATTTACTGCGGCCCACAAATTTTCGATCTTTCACTCGTTTCGCGATTTTTAATCTCGACAGACTGTAAAGTATGCCTTCGAAAAAAGATCGTTCCTACTTCGAGAAATATCATCAATTTCCGACCCTCGTTACAAAGCCCGGTGAAGAATCCGGGCTATCTCGACTTAAAAGCTTTGTCTACCAGATAGCAAACGGCAACTGTACTCCGCCTGTCAGAACATCGGCTGAACGGGTGTTTTTGCCGGGAATCAGTGACAGGGTACGGTACTTTATATAAAGCTGCAAGGGCGCACCCAGGCGAATGAAAGAGAAACCCAGTTTGGCAGTCAGGATATTCTTGAAGCCGGGCTTCCAATCGTCCTCCTGATTGTAGTCCCACAGGTCCGAATCCGACGACCATTCACTTTGCTGCAGGTAGGTGAAATTGTATTGCAGCATTATGGTGATGATCGGAGGCATGGCGTCTATTTTCTTCTGGTCGCCCTTGGTAATCCATGTGTCTTTTCGCGGGCCTTTGTATGCAGTCACGTCGAACTGCAATGCCACTCCCGAAAAATCGCCGGGATCGAGTTTGTAGGTATCTCCCACATAAATGGCGTTGTTGAGCAGCAGAGGGTTGACTATGCCGCGCGGCGTGTCGTATGTGTGTTCGAAGAACAATTCGTAGAAGAAATCGAGACCGACGGTCAACCTGTCGTCAAGCTCGTCCTTGAAGCGCTTGTCCACCGCCAAGTGGAAAGACAGATCGCCCTGAGAATGCAGGTCCCACATGGTGGTTCCGGCAGATGTGATTTCTTCGGGGTCTTTTTGGCTGCCGGTCGGAAAGGCTCCCATGATCGTCAGGGTACTCGACCAGTTGGCCTCGCGAATCGGATCGATACGGTGAGTCCATTTGTAGCGCACTCCCATTATCATATCGCCCAGCGTACCTTTGTTGCCGGTCCAGTTGCCGGGCCTGGGCTGTCCCATACTGGCCGCCCACTCCCAGAAATCGTCCTGAGAATACGGCCTGCCCAATGAGGGCTGAAAATCGCCGACCTCCCAATCGAAGTCGGGATTGACGCTGCTTTTGAGTATCAAAGGTATTCCCAAGCCGACATTCAGATCGTCTAAAATACCGTAGTTGAGCATCATAATCATGACCGAGTATTGCACCTTGGCATTGGGAGTCAGAATTCCCTGCATCCCGCCGCCGGGCTCGAAGCGCTCTATTTCTTCTATCAAAGAGGCGGTTCCGTTGTTGTCATCCCAGCGCTTGGATAGCCAGCTATGGTTGTAAGAAATATCCAGCAGGAACATGTTCTGCGGCAGGGTGTCGGTCAATGCTGCCGATGCCAGTGCCGGCACTGTCAATAAAGATAAAACCACAAGCAAAGAGAAGATGTATTTTGAGGTTTTCATTCTGCCACCTCCTCTCCTGTTGCGTCTTCAATCCCAAGTTCGGCTTTCAAGTCAAACTCCACAAAAGGCTGGTCCGTTGCCGGCACTTCTCCCATGGCGTAGCGCAGAATGCCTTCGGATGGAGAAAACACCGCAGCTATCATGGAGTCGCGATCATCCACCAACTCGGGAGTGCGCATTATCTCTATTGCTCCTTCCGAGTCTATCTGCCCGTAGCGTTTCGAGATTTCGGAACCGAGAATCGACCATGCTCTGACCGAGCGGAAAAAGAAGCTGGTCCAGAAGCGTTGCGGGTTGACGGTGAAGACCACTATCGTATCGTTGATATCGTTGACGTTCTTGGCGTAGTGACTGGCAATCCTGATATCGTCCTTGTCCTCGCTGGCCCAGGCGAGACCGTGCTCGTCGGTGTTCTCAAAATTTTCGTCGTCTACATCCGGCGTGTAGGCGTGCAGCCCACCGTCGTCTTTATCCTTGATATCAGAATCCATCTCGACAGCCGCAATATTGCCTTCGGCATCGGCTAAAAGCATGTTCCACCCGAAAGTGCGCTCGGTGTCGCTCAAATACTGTATTCCTTCTTCCACGTTGGAACACTTGGCTAAAAGCTCACGCCCCATAATGCCTATGGGCGTGCCGCTGCATAAAAGCTTGGCGTCGAAGGTTTCCTCCGAGAATCTTTTGACCATTGTGTTATCGAGCGAATCCGAATTGGTAAAGGCGTAAGTCAGCCCTTCGGCGTTCATGCCCGAAAATCCCCAGACAACACCGGAGTACCCCAGCACTGCGTGGGCTATACCGTCTTTAGGTTTGTGTATAAAAAGTGCTGTGTGTTCGTGGGTTGTATTGGAGTCAAGCAACTGGTAGTGATTGGCTAAGAGCGGTTTGCCGTCGGGAGTGGCCGAGCCGCGCACGGCGAATGCATAAGACGGCGGCTGCGTGCGGCCATCGTCCTCGCCGCGATTCTCCACCTGATGATGCTTTTTGCCAAAGCCCTTAGTGGTGAATGTAATGCGTTCGTCGCGCATATAGCGGGCGTGCAGGGGCGGCGGGTTGACGATTTCGTTGAAGTCTCCGGCCTGCAGCAGTATAGAAACCGATGAGGCTTCTTTGAAGCCGTCTTTGGGTTTGAAGGTCGCGTACATCTTGGTCGAGCCTTCATCTTTAAACTCGGTCAAGAGGCAGTCCTTGCAATCGAAGCCCTCCATGTTGCAGGCCGAACCGTCGGCATAAACGCATTTTTCGCGGTTTTTATCGGCGGAGCACTCAGGGTCGTAAGCATATTGGGTTTGATCGAGCTGGATGCGAATCGTGCAGGGGTCCACGCCCGGCTCGTCGCCCTTATCCACTCCCAGACCTAGCTTCAGATCGTTTACTAAAAAGCGCACCGAGGCATCCTTGGGCACTTCCACCATTGCGGCGTGGGGTAAGGGCTCGTATTTTTTTATCTTGTTGTCGTCTTCGTCCAGAGTGCCATCGTTGTTGTTGTCGAAACCGTCGCTGTCCATATC
Organism: uncultured Myxococcales bacterium; assembly: GCA_964437525.1. Lineage (GTDB taxonomy): Bacteria > Myxococcota_A > SURF-8 > SURF-8 > SURF-8 > JAKQSH01. The sequence goes on from CAYTHG010000003.1 coordinate 34,153, forward strand.
CGCCAGGACTTCGTAGCTCAAGATAAAAGGTGCCTGCAATTGCTTGATGAAAAGCGTGATGGCGCGGAAAGCCAGCATGGTATCAAGGAAAGTATTCAGGATCAGAATTTCCTCATAAGGCATATCGGAGCCGTCGGATATGCCCTTCATTTCGCTGACGATATCATCCGACAGAAATTTTTCGAGGTTGTAGGCCGAATCGCGCATCAACAGGTAAGAAAAGCTGCACTTCTCCGAGCAACGTTCGGTGCAGGAAGCCAGACATTCTTCCATGAAATGCGCATAATAAGAATCCGGCTTGTTCTCGGCTGTTTTGTATTCGACCAGCACCGAGGCGATGTCCGGCTGCTCGCGTGTCAGGTATGGCATCAGAGAATTCGGCAAAAGCGTCGCGTACAAAGACTTGATGCGGTGAGAAAGCATTTCTCCGTGCTGAAAGCCGCGTTCATACGCGCTGCCTTCAAGCACTGCGACATATGCGTGGGGCGGTTCCTCACTTTCATCACAGGAGCATATGAGAATCAGACTCAAAAACATGGCCACCAGAAGACACAGTACCGCCCCTTCTCTCATGACAATCCTTCCTTCTCAAATTACTTAAAAGTGCAAAGCTGCCAACAAAACTCTATTACATAACCAGCCAGGCCAAGGCCAGACCGACGTAATTTCCCACAGCAAAGCCGACCAGACCGCTGGCTATACCGGATACAACGATTTCCTTGTTCCTCAGCGCCATTGCAACCGGCGGAATAATGGCCGGAGACCAGATGGCGGCAGTCGAAGTTATAATGACCGTATCTCGGTCTATTCTGAAGATCGTCGCCAGTACAAGATGTATCAAAACAGTAGCGACGAGAATCGCGCCTGTCAGGAAAAATATGGAAAGTGAAGAGGACAGAAGCTGATCGAAATGAGCGGTTGTACCTATGGCTACACAAAAAACCAGCAGGAAATAATAACCGCTCTGGCTGGTGCCGGGCAGGGCGCGCAGGCGCTTTATCATGGAAGCGCCCAATGACAGCGTGGTAATCAGCAGAATCATAACGGCTTCGCGGTAAGCCTCGGGACATAAGGAGCCGATAAGATAAGAAGCTCCCACAATCGCCGCCGAAATCGAGACACCTTTTATAAGCGTCAACAAAGGCGGCAGCTTCTTAGCTTCTTCCTGCACATCGTCATTGTCGGTATCTTTGCTTTTCGGGAAAGGCGGCAGGATTTTTGCGTAAAGCTTTTTGGCGACAGTCAAAAGGAACACCAGATAGACCGTGGACCAGATCATGTCGGCGGCGTTCAGTTTCATAAAGGTCTCAGGCTCGACATTCAAAGCCGTTCCCACCGCTGCCATATTGGGCGTACCGCCGATATAGACACCGACCAGCATTCCGGCCACCTTGGGGCTGTCGGCAAAGACCTGCCCGAAAAGCAGGGTGGCGAAAAACGCCGCCGTGAAAGCCGAGACTACGCACAAAAAGAAGGACAGAACCGTCGAGCGCGCCAGCCGCAACCAGCCGATTAGGTCTACCGAAAAGAGCATCAAAGGAATCGCCAGCGCCACCATCATGTTGGACACCATCAGCGACTGCTTTTCATCAAACACCAGCAGATATTGGTTGCCGAGCAGCAGACCGACCAGATAACACAAAAGCACTGGCGTTATCACCTGTATGGCTTTGACGTGTTTCTCGGACAGCAGTACCGCTGCGGGTATGCCGAAAACGATGCCCAGTTGTACCAGACTCCACAACATATGATCCTCACTTACAACAGGAAGACGCTTTCTTAACCGTTTTTACGGAAAAGAAGACCCCGATCGCCATTGGGCTTGATTTTGAGCTTGCTCCGGCAGTCAAATTAAAATGCAATTAGTGAATAATCTAACAAGGATGAAATCCGGGCGCAAGTTTAGAGGGCGTTTTTTGTGGGGAATGCGGGGAGAGGGATTTTTTTCAAGAGGTTGCCCGACTCAGGCCGGAGGTCTTTGAGAATTGGTAAAATTGAAATAACGACTCGCCTCTTCATTTAAGAAGATTTTTTTGTATTCAAAATTCGTAAAGATCGGAAGATCAAGATCTTCCAGGAAATCGTCGCGAGGCCATCTGTCTGATTGCAAATCCGGTGGGGCGCTTCCCATGTAGAAAGAAATGACATCCACCCCGGCAAGCTCGGCAAGTTCTAAAGCTTTGTCGATATGTTCTTTCCGATCATTCCAACTGAAGACAACATATTTCCAGTCTATATAAGGTAATTTTTTCTCCCGTTGGTTTCGGTAACTCACCAGATCGAGCATGTTTTTGTATGTTTTATCGAAATCGGCTCCGACTTGATAACTACCCAGCGTTTTGTTGTCTATTCCATCGAGCGAAAAGGATACGTGATCCATTAACATGGCCCCGTCTCTTTTGTAGTCGGAATCGACCAGCGACCCGTTGGTCGAAGTAAATATTACGACATTCGGATTGTACTTTCTGATTATGCGCAATTCGTCGGTAATCATTTTCGAGAAAAAGGGCTCACCTAAATTGAGATAATAGACTCTTTCCATGTTGTTCACTTGCAACTCTCGTGCAATTATCTCCAAGTCTTCTAAAGAAAGACTCCTTTGCGCCCTATTATTGTATATAATTTCTCGCGAGCAATATGTACACTTGTAATTGCAGTTAACCGTATTCTCTATCATTATGCCACTGCTTGGAACTTTTACGGTTCTTCTCTTTTCCTTTGCTACCTTCTTATAGACGACTCTGTGGTCAGCACAGTCGATACAACGATTAATCGGCAATCGGCCTTTGCTCAGCATTCTTCTGAACGATCTGGCCTTTTTATCCGAAATAATCTCATGCAAAGTCTTTTGCCTCAAATCTCCAAGCTTTCCGGTCCCATCTACATCATTGCAATTGCAAGAAACACTCATGTCGCAGTTGACAACGAGATTGTAATCGGATTCTCCAGCCAAAACGCGGCAATAAAAACGCTTACCCGCTCGGCAAGTTTCTTTTTCGTATGCCCTGATTCTCTTTTTCTTGGCTTTTTGGGGTGTCATCTGGAAGTATTCACGAATGGTTTTTATCAGTTTTCTGACCAGTGTCCTGAGATTCAAAAAGTCGAGGCCCTTAACCAGATTTCGGAATTTTTGGTTGAACCAGATTTTTTTCATCATATCAATCATTTCAAATCCGCCCAATACTAAGGATAAAAATTACCCTATTGTTTACTCCAAATTCCAAGCATTTACAATAAATTCATAAATATGAGAAGAGGTCAAGCAGTTCCCTGATCTTCAGGAAGACGGTTTTTAGTTAGAACAAGCTTCCCAACCTTCTCGACACGTTTCTTATTTCCGATAATGACTGAGAATTTTGAGAAGAGTGGAAATATCACAAGCTTACCTACACAACCCGCATACTCTTCCACTTGCCCGAGGCGTAGCGGGCCGCGAGTGTCAGGCCTAAAAGCGTGATAAAGACCAGCGCCGCCAGCCATGCGCCGTAGACCTGCCAGTCCAGAATTTTACCGAAGACGTATACCAGCGGAATAAAGATCAGCCAGGCCAGTGCGATCTGTGCATAAAGCGGGAAGCGCGTATCGCCTGCGCCGCGCAGCACGCCCGATGAGGTTATGCCGATGGCATCGAAGATCTGGAAGGCGGCGGCGATCAAAAGCAGCGTGCCGCCGATTTCTATCACTTCGGGATCGGGATTGAAAAGCGCGATGATATGCCCGCGCCCCAACGCATACACCAGGCCGATAAAGGCCATTAACACGATGCCCCAGATCATACCGATTTTTGCCGAACGCTGCGCCAGATCGACGCGCTCAGCTCCGAGATACTGACCTACCAGCGTGGAAACGGCGATGGACAGCGCCACGGTCGGCATGAAGCTGAAATGCAGAAGCTGCCAGATAATACTGGTAGCTGCCAGACCCGCCGAAGAGATGGTGGATATAAAGGACATCATAAAGGCCCAACTGACCATCTCGATGGACCATGCGCCACCCATGGGTGCGCCGATTTTCAAGAATCGGCCCACTTCGTTCAGACTTGGAAGCGAAAAATTGCGCGTATGATAAAGCTCGTTGTTTTTCTTATTAAGATAGACGTAAAGATACATGAATGCCGAAAGCGCCGTGGCTATCAACGACGCCAGCGCCGCACCCTTGACTTCGAGCCTCGGGAATCCCCACATGCCGAAGACCAGTACGATATCCAGCAGAACGTTGATTACATTGGCGATAACCGTCACGATCATGGGAGTGAAGGTGTCGCCCAAACCTCGTAAAAAACCCGAGAAGATGAAGTTTGCCAGCAAAAAAGGTATGCCTATCATGCTCACCTGCATGTAGATAACCACATGCTCCACAACCTCGGGCTTGGTGCCTATTAAGGGTACTAACTTGGGCACTAAAGGAATAAGGCAGTAAACCACCAAACTGCCGGGTATAGCTATGGCGAAGGCGGCAAGCGACCAGCGGGCAAGCTGGTCTATTTTTCCGGCACCGTAGCTTTGAGCCACGAAAATAGAAATGGCGCTCATGGTTCCCGTGAAAAGCGAGAACATCATCCAGGACAAATTCATGCCCATGCCGACACCGCCCTGCTGGGGAGTGCCGACGTAACCGACCACCAGAGTGTCGATTATTCCCATAATCGAGAATGACATAAAGGAAATCATCAAGGGATAGGCCAGCACAAACAATTCACGCGAGCTGCCGGATTTTTCGTGTATCACTGGCGGAGGAGACAAGCGCTTCTCGCCTGCGGATTCGGAACTCAATTTTACTTCTTCGCTGCTCATAACAATCAACCTCAATCAAAATCAGGCTAAAGGCTTAACTCAAAGCGAATGGAAAGGCAACCAAAAGGATAGCGCTTTCGCTTAATTGTTTTTCATGTTTCTTGCTTGAACTTGTTTGCATGTCATGTGGACCGACCATGAATGGAATTGCTGTGTAAAGAAAAGTTGACACTTATTTACGACAGGTTATCCGACTGGCGGCTAGCTGCTTGAATATCTGAATAATTACAGTGTGTTGTCAAGATTGGCACAGGCATTCCAATTTGGCACGGCATCTGCTTATTTATATCTGTGCCTTTTAAAACGAAAGTAAAAGGCTTTGCAATTGACAATTTGAAACTAAGCGAGATAAAGTTAAAACGCACTGTAAATGGGAGGTTTGATCCATGAAAGCTAAAGCGATCCTGAGTATGCTGGCTCTGATGTTACTACTTGGAATGTGGGGTTGTCTGGAAACCGATATCGGCAACGTGGACGATTCGGTTGACGGCGAGGGAGAGGGCGAAGGCGAAGGCGAAGACCCGACTCTCGGCGACGTTTCAGGTTCCGAATGTAAAGAGGGAACCAAGCATACCAGTAAGGCCAAACGTCACGGCGAGTCCGAAGACGGTTGGGACGGCGACGATGGCCAAGAAGAAGGTTGGGGTGACGACGACTCGGACGACAATCACAGTGAGCCTTATTACGGTGGCGCAATCAAAGCCCAGGTTCACGAGAACTGGGTACGCATCCTTCATATGGACGCAAGCTACCAGTGTGAAGCCGAGATCATCTACATGCTGGAAGCCAACGGCTCGGAACTGATTCTGACCGAGGTCGATTCCTCCAATGTAGAGACCTACTGCACCTGCAACTTCGATCTGTCGGTTGACATTCTCGGCCTGACACCCGGTCAGCGCTATCATGCCGAAGTCTGGAACGAGAACAAAAGCGAGATGTTCGGCGAAGTCGAATTCACCGTCGGCGATTGCGACATCTACGAAAAAGAATGCAGCTACGACTACGAATGCTGGGAATACTTCGAGGAAATGGGCGGCGAAATGCCGATGATCGACTGCGAAGGCGACTTTGCCTGCGTCGAAGGTTACTGCGAGTGGATCTGCATGGAATATCCCGAGTACTGCGAATCCGACTACGACTGCCCCGAAGGTTACTTCTGTGACTTCATGGATTACGGCTATCCCGAAGGAGATTGCTGGGTAGACGAAGCCGGCGAGGAACACTGCGACGATATCATGCCTGAGATGATCGGAGTCTGCGAACCCAGAGAATGGGAAGAATACTGCGAGTCCGACGCCGACTGCCCCGAAGGTTTTATGTGCATGATAGAGGACTGGGGCAATACCGATCCTGACGATTTTAAGGAAGATTGCTGGATCAACGAAAACGGCGAGGAAACGTGTATCCCTGAGACGGGAATGCCTCCCTACTATGGCTACTGCGTACCCGCCGAAGAACCGATGACCTGTCAAACGGACCAAGAATGCTGGCATTACGATTATCCCCACCCCGAATGCGAGGGCGACTGGGAATGCGTCAACAACATGTGCGAGTGGTCTTGTGGTCAAGGCCAGTACGAATGTGATTCCGATCAAGACTGCCCGGAAGGTCAATACTGCGAATTTTACGAAGAATGCTGGGATGAAGATGGCAGTTGGGGCGATTGCTTCGGTGGTTCGATGTGTGTTCCTTACGAAGAGCCCCCCTCAGAATGCATGGAAGACACTGACTGCCCGGAAGGTTATTTCTGTGCGCTGTTGGATTGCTACAACGAAACCGATCCGGAAGGCAACGCCACCGATTGCTATCCCTACGGCGTATGTATGCCCAGAGAAGAGCCTCCCGCAGAATGCGTCAGCGACGACGAATGCCCTGAAGGATTCTTCTGCGACAACTGGGATCCCAATGGCATGGGACACTGTGTCGAGCAATGGCAGGGTGAATGCAATGAAGACAGCCAGTGCCCTGAAGACATGTTCTGCAATATCATGTGCGGCAACGGCTGGTGCTACGGCGAATGTATGCCTTATGAAGAACCGCCCGCAGAATGCCGCAGCAACGACGAATGCTGGGAAATCATGGGACCGCCGACCATCGAGTGCATGGGCGCCATGTGGGTCTGCGAAAACGCCCAGTGCGTTCAGACCTGCGGCATGGCCTGTGCCAATGACGCCGATTGCCCGGCTGACATGTTCTGCGAAATGGGACTTTGCCAGGAAGAAGAAGTCCCCGGACCCGAGTGCGAAGTCGATTCCGATTGCCCGGCAGGTGAATTTTGCGCCTATGTGAACTGCGAGCCCGATGCCAACGGCGACCCGAGCAACTGTGCTCCCTATGCAGTTTGTATACCCTACGAAGACCCCGAGCCTGTCTATTGCGGCGACAACGGCTGGTGCCCCGAAGGATTGCAGTGCGACTGGTGCCCGCCCGATCCCAATTGCCCTGAATGCGAAGTCTGCGGACAGCCCGTCTGTGTTCGCTGAGAGAAATTTACTCACTGTAAAATCCCCGCTTCCAAATCGGAAGCGGGGATTTTTTTATGTGGCAGTCGAAATTAACGGCAATGGATATTTGCTTTTCTTCAAGCTGGAGCATTGCCTTAAAACAAGAACTTACGGGAACTGGGGACTACTCAGGCCTCCGCCCCCAAAAAACGCCATTCTGATCCGCATTATCTTGCGATTCTGTGCGCTCGGGTGCTAATCTTCCTTCGTGCCGGATGACCGGGGCTTACTCGAAATTCAATGCTTGAGAAACGACGGGTCATGGAAAAAACCAGGTTGGATCAAATTCTGCAATCCATGTTCAGGATCAGGAAGGGAGAGTTGGAAAAGACTTTTCTGATGTTCCTGTATTCATTCAATGCAGTAGCGGTTTTTATTATCGCTCGCATTATGAAAGACACCCTGTTTTTAAACAAGTCCGACCTGGCTCTGCTTCCTTATATGTATGTGGCGGTGGGAGTGGCGGTCGGTGTGGTCATGTATGCATATTACCGGCTGGCTGCCCGACAATCCCTGCAAGTGACTGTCAACTCGGCCATGGGATTGTTTTTGATACTGTTTCTGGTCTTTAGAGGTCTTTTAGAAATCGAGGGCCAAGACTGGATCGTACCGTCTTTGTACATCTTCGTCGAGATCATGGGTATCATCCTGGTGATACAGTTCTGGACATTCGCCAACGAGCTTTTCAATTCACGCGAGGCTAAAAGACTGTTCGGCATCATCGGCGCCGGAGCGGTCACGGCCAATCTGTATTCATTCCCCATTCGGGAATTCTCCAAGCTGATAGGCATCAAAAACCTCTCTTTCGTCTGTGCTTTTTCCTTGTTTCTGTGCATACTCATCTTCAACTATCTGTCTCGCAAATACAAAAATCAGGTGGCCAGCCACTTGCCGTCCGAGCCGATAGGCGAAGAGGAAGAACGCATTCCTCCGGCCCGTATGGCGGTTTACAACAGGCTAAAATACGGCATCGTCGCCTTGACGATGATAACCATTCTTGCGGTGACTTTCGTCGATTATCAGTTCAAAGTCACCGCCAGACACGCCTTTCAGGGTCAACAGCTTGCCAATTTCTTCTTCAATCTGTATGCCTACGGCGGAATGCTGGCCTGTCTGGTGCAGCTTTTCGGCACCAACCGCATACTGGAGCGCTTCGGCGTCCTGCCGGCATTGCTGCTTTTGCCCATCATGCTCCTTACAGGTTCAACCATGGCGCTGGCCTGGATAGGCTATATAGGCATCACTTTCACCAAGGGCAGCGAGCTTGTAACCCGCTACACGGTTTACGAGGCGACCACCAATCTCCTGTACCAACCCCTGCCTTCCCGCATCAGAAGAAAAGTCAAGGCCATCTCCGACGGCATCGCTCGTCCTATGGCTCAGAGTCTGGCGGGACTGGCTTTCATTGCCTTGAATGCCCTTTTCTCCATCAATCATCCCGACCGTATAGGTATGCTAGCTTGGTTCGTGGTGGTAGCCGGGTTTGTGTGGATAGGCGTTCTGATCATGGTCAGACGGCGCTATGTCGATGCACTTTTGATAGGCGGCGACAGAAACGCCCGAGGCTGGGAAAGCGGCGAAGAAGATCTGACGGCAGCCATTCCGCGCATGGCCATCAAACGCGCCCTTGAATCCGGCGATGAATTGCAGATTTTGAACGCTATCGAGATGCTGCCAAGTGCTAATTGGCACGACTGGGAAGATTTGGTGGTGCCCCTGCACGAAAACGAATCGGCACGGGTGCGCATGGAATCCTTGCGTTATCTGGCGGCATCCGGCAACCGCAAGTACTCACGTCTGGTGCTGGCGCACTTTGAGGAATCCGAAGAAGAAGTGGGCGCTCTGGCCATCAGGCTTTATTGCCAGCTTGAAAGCGAGCGGGCGGTAACGATGATAAGCCAGTATCTCGACAGCCACAATCCGCAGGTCAAGGCGGCCACCATAACCGGCCTGATAAAATACGGCGGCTTGGATGGCATGTTGAGTTCGGTCGGCGCATTGAAAAAGATGATAACCCATTCAGACTCCCGTCAGCGCGAGATGGGAGCCAAGGTACTGGGATTCATCAAGATCGAAAGCCTGCACAAACCGCTTCTGGATCTGGTCAACGACCCTGATACTGGCGTCAGGCGGGCAGCCATAGAAGCTGCCGGAGAATTGCGGGCTTCGGAACTTATTCCCAGCCTGATATACCAGCTCGGCAATCCCGAAACCGCACCGCAGGCCATGTCTGCCATAGCCGCTTTCGGTGACGAAGCGGTCGAATCACTGAACGAAGTCCTTGAGCTTTCTTATCTGGACGCGGGAATCGAGCGTTCCATCGCCCAAGTATTGGGAATGATAGGCAGCGATGCTGCTGCGGACCTGCTGATGCGTTTGATAGCCACACCGGACGAGCATTTACGCGGTGCTGCAATCAAGGCTTTGCAGAGGGTTTACGGCAAAGTTTTGAGTATAAGCAGGCCCGACATGGCAACCGTCAAAGAAGTGCTCAACACAGAGTTGGAACATTATTACCAGCTTTTACAGGACATGCAGGTCGTCGAACAGGAAATGGACAGCCCTTTGCTCCTGTCAGCCTTGGAAGACCGTCTGGAAGGCACCTTGAAGCGTGTTTTTGTATTGCTTTCCCTGATTTATCCCAGACGCCAGATAGAAATAGTTTCCTACAATATAGATTCCAACAACCCTGCCCTGCGCGCCAATTCCATTGAGATCATAGACAATATTCTGGAAGTCGAAACACGACGATATCTCTTGCCTATTCTCGATAGCATCAGCAGGGAAGAAAAAATCAGCCGTGGTCAGGAGCATTTCCAGTTGGAACACTACGGAGCCATGGAGCTTTTGGAACGCCATCTTTCCGAGAAACAGGGCTGGCTGCTTATTTGCGCCATTTACACAGTGGGTGTCGCCAAAATAGAAGCGCTGGCGGATCTGTTGCCGCGTTTCTTGTCCCACGAGAATCCGGTGGTGCGCGAGACTGCTATCTTTGCGCTTTCAAAATTGTACGGCGGCGAACGTTTCTGTGCTTTTGCCAAACATTTAGAAGGCGACGACGACCAACATCTGGGACGCTATCTTGCCTCTTTGCTGGAAGCCCAACAACAAGAATCCTAAGCATATCAAAACGAT
>CAYTHG010000004.1:0-9759 GCA_964437525.1 uncultured Myxococcales bacterium
TCTATGGGAATACCTGTCAGGAAAGACGCGGTATGCAGAAACGAAGCTGAAGACCAGTCGCCCTCTATCTCGAATTTTTGCGGTATATAACCACGCATGGCGACCTGATAAGCTCCGCCGCTTCGCTCGACCGGCACACCGAATTTTTCCATCACGCGGCAGGTCATGTTTATATAAGGTTCCGAAACCGGGTCGGATTCGGGCACGATCACCATTCCATACGGCAGAAGCGGAGCGACCATCAAAAGCGCGCTGGCAGGCTGACTGCTCTCGGACAGAGATATGGAAACCGTGCTTTTAGGAGTTTCCTTTCTAAAGAGCTTTACCGGAGGCTTACCATCTTCTTTCAGATATTCGACATCCACTCCCAACTGGCGCAAAGCCTTACCAAATTCACCTATGGGACGTTTTCTTATCTGGGCACTGCCGTCAAGCGTGACTTCCGTATCTATCAGGAGTGAAAATGCCATCAAAAATCGCAAGGTGGTTCCGGCATCTCCACACCACAGATAATCGTTGGGTGTGTGCAGTATGCCACCCTGAACCCGCCAGTACATTCCCCGTTCTTCGATCTCTGCCCCCAGCATACGCAAAGCTTTGCGCAGGTGACGCGAGTCATCGCATTCTAAGGGGTTTATCAAATCCGACCGGCCCGGAGTCAACGCCGAAATCACCAGAGCACGCTGGGTAACGCTTTTTGAAGCCGGAGCTCTGAAAGAAAGTATTTCACTCATGCTAAAGCCCATTCTTTCCAGACACTCTCAATAACATCTATGGGAACCACAACAGTATATCCTTGGTCGGCTCCCGCCATTTCCCCTATTTTTGAAGGCAATGCCATTCTAATTTCCCCTGATTTCCGCTTCTTGTCAAATTTGAAAAACTCTTTAGCCTGCTCAAAACTTACCTGCGGGCTGGTCGGAAGCCCCAATGTTTTCAGATAATCGATAAGCTCCAGCCTGTCGCCTGAATCCATAATTCCCATCTTGACCGCTATTCCGGTTTCGAGCGCCATGCCGGCGGAAACCGCCAGCCCGTGAGAAATACGGTAATCGGTCGCCTGCTCTATAGTGTGACCGACCGTGTGACCGAAATTCAATATCACTCTACGGCCTGTCTCCAACTCGTCTTCCTGAACCACCTTGGCTTTCAATTCCATGCAACGCCGCAAACCCTGTGGGTCTATCTGCCCGTGTTGCATAAGACAACGACCATGCGAGCGTATCATTCCAAAAAAGTCAGCATCGGCAGCGAAGGCGATCTTGACGAACTCCGCCACGCCGTTGATCCACTCGAAGGGAGACAAACTTGAAAGAGTCTCAACATCCGCGATTATAGCTTCAGGCTGCTTGAACGCGCCTATGAGATTTTTGCCCTTGTCAGTGTTTATACCTGTTTTCCCACCTATGGATGCATCTACCTGAGCCAAAAAACTTGTGGGAATATTGATGTGTTTGACACCGCGCATATAAGTCGCAGCGACAAAGCCTGCCAGATCGAGCGTCACTCCACCGCCTAAGCCTATAATGCAGGTATCACGCCCGAAACCCTCTTCCAGCATTCGGTCTTCGAGGATTTCCTTCATATGACGGGTTTTGCTGGCCTCGCCGGGCGGAAACTCGAAAGTACGCAGCTTGCCGACCAATGGAGCAATTTCTTCCTCAATTCTCTTGCCGAACAAGCCGACGGTATTGCTGTCGCCGATGATAACTGCGTCACGGCAAGCCGGTTTCCAGAATTCCTCGATCCTGTCGAGAATACCGGCCCCGATTACCACGTCACAGTGGCTTGAAGAATCGAAATTTAATCTAAATTGCTCCATGTACCTTTTTACCGCTTTTCCTTCAAACGCTTCTTTTCCTCTGCTGCAAGCTTGTCGGCCTGCCTGGTGGGTTCGGGAAGCTTGAACCCGCCGCCACAAGCCAGAACCAGCCGCACGCTTTCTTCCAGACCGAGATGGTTTCCAACAGAAACGTATACAGGCTTGACGCCGTTTCTCGTTCGTAAGGCAATTCCTATTCGTTCGCCTGTTTTTGTGTCTATCAGGTCGGATTGCGAACTACGCTTTTGACCAAGCTGCCCGATCACCTTGCCCGTCAATATTGATTTTGCCACACCTATAGAGGGTATGTCCAGCCTTAAGCCTAAATGACTTGCAAGTCCCAGTCGGCGGGGGTGGGCGTAGCCGTGACCATCGAACATCACAAGGTCGGGTTTGTCATCCAGATTTTTCAGCAGATTCTCCAGAACGGGCGCTTCGCGGAAGCTCAAAAGACCCGGCACATAGGGCATAAGCACGTCCTGTATGGCCGTTTTCTGCAAGACTATCTCAAGTTCCGGGTAGCTGAACAAAACCAACGCACCCAGAATTTTTTTACCACCATCAAGAAAAGCCGCATCGCAACCGGCTATCAGGCGCGGAGATACCACATCTCCTTCCGTAACTAGCATTCCGGCCAGAAGGCTTTGAGTCTCTCTTGCTTTTTTTGTATCCAGATTCCAGGAATGACGACGAACATCCGTCAAGTTTGCAATTCCTTCAAATTTTTGAACTGCTCCAAAGCCTGCGGGTTAGCCAGCGCCTGAACATTGGGGACTTCCTGTCCGTTGATAACTTTCCTGACAGCCATCTCAACTTTTTTGCCCGTACGTGTCAAAGGGATATCGTTCACGGCTATGATTTTGGACGGTACGTGGCGCGGAGATGCACCCGACCTGATGGCTTTTTTGATACGAATGGACAATTCTTCGTCCAGATTCTTTTTATCGGCAAGTTTGACAAAGAGAATCACGCGCTCGTCGTCCTTCCACTGCTGCCCGACCACCAAGCTGTCGGCCACTTCCTCAAGCCCCTGCACCTGACGGTATATCTCGGCGGTACCGATACGTATGCCGCCGGGATTCAATGTGGCATCCGAACGCCCCAGCATGACGACCCCGCCGTTTTCGGTAATCGTTATAAAATCGCCGTGCCTCCAGGCTCCCGGATAAAAATGGAAATAGGCGTCCTCATATTTTTTCATTTCAGGATCGTTCCAGAAATAAATCGGCATTGAAGGCGCAGGCGCGGCGCAGACAAGTTCTCCGGTCTCACCGAAGACCGGACTGCCTACCTCGTCGTAGGCAAAAACCATCATTCCAAGACCGCGACATTGAATCTCGCCCGCATAAACCGGGCCGGTAGGATCACCTAAACAGAAGCAGGAAATAATATCCGTGCCGCCCGAAATCGAAGCCAGTTGTACGTCTTTTTTGATATCGCGGTAGACGTATCTGAAACTGTCGGCCGACAAAGGCGAGCCGGTCGAACAGATAACGCGCAAACTTTCGAGCTTGTGCTTTAAGATCGGCTGGTAGCCTTCTTTTTCAAGGGAGGCCAAATAACGGGCGCTGGTGCCGAAGACACTGATGCTTTCCTCATCGGCTATGCGCCACAAATACCCAGGATCTGGATAAAAGGGTGAGCCATCGAACAGCAATACTCTGGCTCCCAGCATGAGCGTCGATACCAGCCAGTTCCACATCATCCAACCGCAGGTGGTGAAATAAAAAACCGTCGAGTCCCGTGTGATGTCGGTGTGCAGAGCCAATTCTTTGTAGTGCTGCAAAAGTGTACCAATGGCACCATGCACGATGCACTTGGGAACGCCGGTGGTCCCCGAAGAATACAAAATATAAACCGGGTGATCGGCGGGAAGCTGCTCGAATTCTATTTCCGTCTGCGGATCAAGAGCCAAGAGGTCGCCCCACAGGATTCCTTCAGAAATTGAGGATATATCGGGATTGTCTTCGGCGTAAGGCACGATTACGACCTGCTCGACACTCGGCAACTCCGGCAAAAACTGCTTGATCTTCTGCCTGCTGTCGAATTTTTTGCCGCCATAAAAATAGCCGTCGCAGGCAATCAGCAGGCGCGGCTCTATCTGTCCGAAGCGATCAACAACACCGCGCACTCCGAAATCGGGAGAGGCCGAAGACCAGATAGCGCCTATGCTGGTCACCGCCAGCATGGCGATTACGGTTTCCGGCAAGTTGGGCATAAAGCCGGCCACGCGATCTCCTGCCTTGAGACCGAGCTTCTTCAATCCGGCAGCGGCTTTGGCTACCTGAGAATACAGTTCCTTATAGCTAAGCCTCTTTGTCTTGCCGCTTTCCCCACGAAAGACTATGGCCTCGCGTCCGTCGCGGAAGCACAGAAGGTTCTCGGCAAAATTCAGACGCGCTCCCTCGAACCATTTAGCGCCGGGCAATTTTTCGGGATCGTCCAGCACGAAGTCGTATTTTTTTGAAGCCTGAATTTCCGAATGGTCCCATAAGGTCTCCCAGAAGTCTGAGATATTATCCACAGACCAGTCGTACAGGGCAGAATAATCGCCCAGATTCAGACCGAAACGCCTGTTGACATACTTGCGGAAGGCGTTCATGTTCGAGGCTTCCACTCTTTCCGCAGAAGGCGTCCACAAAAGCTCGGCATTGGAATGCACTGACATTTTGTCGGTCATACCTGCACCTCTGAATAGATTGTTAATGATTACTTATCGGGGACTTCTTACTTAAGGATTGTAAAACAGTCGTGAATTTTTCGCAAATTGTGGGATACTTTCTGTATTGAGAACCGACCACCCCTGTTTTCCCGAGAAAAACAGAAACCCGCTCATGGTGAGTGATTTCGCGAAGCGAAATTGTATCGAAGTATGAACAATCTCATTCAAAATCGCTCGATACACCACCCTTCGGGCTTTTTTGTTTGCCATAAAAGTAAAAGAATTTGTTAACAATTCCCGATTTCGAGTATATTATTGATATTTAATGTATTTTCAGGTATCGGCAATGTCGGAAACTGGTTTTGAAATAGGTGACAAAAATTTCGATTTTCAGGCGCGAACGGCTATCATGGGCATCTTGAATGTCACGCCGGATTCGTTCTCGGATGGCGGGCTTTTCAACAGTCACGAAGCCGCCATAGAGCGGGCTTTGCTGATGATAGAAGAAGGCGCCGACATGATAGATGTGGGCGGCGAATCGACCCGGCCCGGCTCCGAACGCTTGGAATTGGAAGAAGAGATTGAGCGCGTGGTGCCTGTCATTGAAGCGCTGGCGAAAGTCAGCGATGTGCCGATTTCGGTTGACACCTACAAATCAGAGGTGGCAAAACGCGCACTGGATGTCGGAGCCGCGCTGGTAAACGATATTTCATCCATGAGCTTCGACCCGAAAATGGCCGGGGTGGTGGCAAATGCTGGTTGCCCGGTAGTACTGATGCACACGCTGGATGATCCCAAGGTCATGCAGCGGAACATACACTACGAAAACGTGGTGGAAGAGATATATTCTTATTTTGAAAGACGGCTGGCCTTTGCCGAGTCCAAGGGAATTGCAAGAGACAAAATCCTGATCGACCCCGGCATAGGCTTTGGAAAACGTCTTTGCGACAATATAGACCTCATGCGGCGACTGGAGCGCTTCGGCGACTTGGGTTGCCCATTGCTTTTGGGCACGTCCCGCAAGTCTTTTATCGGCGCTATACTCGACCTGCCGGTATCGGACAGACTTGAAGGCACGCTGGCGACACTGGCTGTGGGCATACAAAAAGGCGCTTCGATTCTGCGGGTACACGATATCAAAGAATCGGTCAGGTTGCGCGAGGTTTGTGATATTCTGTTTGACAAACGAGATGTGGAAGAGCGGGCTTGATGGAAAACTTTATTGGACTGATAGTCCCGGGTAATCTGGTTGAAATCTTAGTGGCTATCGCCGACCTGTTGATAGTCTGGTACGTGGTCTATCGTATTTTGCTGCTGATTCGCGGCACCAAAGCCGTTCAGGTTCTCTTCGGCTTGATTCTGATTATCGTTGCCTTCGGGCTTTCCAAGTTCGTCGGATTGACGACTTTTAACTGGATTCTGAATTACTTTGTCAGTTCCTTCATATTTATCCTGATCGTCGTCTTCCAGCACGACATCAGGCGCGGCTTATCGCGTGTCGGACGAAACCCATTCTTTCAGGGCATCTCCACCCTCGAAGAAGTTTTCTTCATCGAAGAATTGGTCAAAGCCTCCACCGCGCTTTCTTCAAAACGCCTCGGCGCTTTGATCGTCATTGAGCATGAGGCCAACCTGACCGACTATACAGAAGAAGGCACGCAGATAGATGCCAAAGCCACCAAGGAATTGATACTGTCCATCTTGCACCCGACCTCGCCCATACACGACGGCGCTATCGTGGTTCAGGAAGGCCGCATAGCATTTGCCGGTTGCTTTTTACCGTTGTCCACAAATCCGCGCTTATCGCGCGACCTTGGAACACGTCACCGCGCCGGACTGGGCATCTCGGAAGAAACCGACGCGCTGGTGATTATCGTCTCTGAAGAAACCGGCAAGATATCTTTCGCCATGGACGGCAAGATCACACGCGACCTGGACGGAAACACCTTGAAGAAGGTATTGCAGAACACCTTAGGACTTTCGCCCAAGAAAAAGGGCAACAAATAAAGGTTCACTAGCAACTCGAAGGTAAAAATGCTCACGGCAATTATCAAAAAACTGAAAAGCATCTTCCTCGAAAATCTCGGGCTGAAGCTTTTCTCGCTTTTAATCGCTCTTCTTTTATGGCTGTTCGTCATGGGAGCAGAGGACATCACCACCACCGCCAGGGTCAAGCTGGTCCTGATCTCTCCCGAAGACAAGGTCATGGTCTCGGATGTTCCCGACAAAATCAACATTACGGTTTCCGGTCCCTGGGCGGCTGTCAAAGGTTGGAACGCCGACAATCATGTGGTGCGACTGGATTTGACTTCTTTAGAACTGGGCCCGACGGTAATCTATTTGGAAGAAAGCAAACTCAACCTGCCTTCGGGTCTGACACTGCAACGCGTCAACCCTTCCGAATTCACGATCAACTTCGCCAAGAAGTCATCTAAAAAAGTCAAGGTGGTTCCCGTCTGGCGTGGCAGACCAAAATATGGCTTCAAGGTTGTCGAGGCCAGTGTCGATCCCAACGAAATAACCATCGAAGGCGGCGAATCCGACCTGGTTATCGTTGATGAAGTGTTGACAGAAGAAGTCGATGTGGAAGGCAAAGCTTCCACCTTCGCGGTTGCGGTCAACCCATTGCGGCTTTCCAAGAACATCAGCTTCCCAGACAAAGATCCGCTTTTGATGACCATCAAAATTGGAAAAGACTTGATAGAACGCACATTCAAGAACATACCGATCAAGATAGAAAAAGCTACATACGAATCGACGCTCAAACCGGCCTCACTTGATGTAACGCTTTCCGGCCTGCGCAAATCCGTAGACAAAATCAAGCCGGAAGAAATACACTTGTTCGTGGACGCCTCCAAAGAAGAAGGCGAAAAACCGCAAAGCGTGCAGACTCGTGAGATAGAGGTCCGCCTGCCGTCCAAAGATTTGAAGATCAAACTGCCCAGCTACACCGTCCAACTTGAAACAAGCGACAAAAAGATAGAACAGGCGGGCGACAAGGCGGAAGACAAAACCAAAGACGACAAGAAAGAGAAGAAAGCCAAATGAGGCGACTTTTCGGAACCGACGGTATCAGAGGCAAGGCCAACGTCTACCCCATGACCGCCGACATAGCCTTTAAAGTCGGCGTTGTGACAACGCATCTTTCCAAAGACAGAACTCCGACCCCGACCATCATCATAGGGCGCGACACACGGCTTTCGGGCACCATGCTCGAAGGCGCAATAGCCGCAGGAATCTGCGCTGCCGGTGGCGAGGCCCGAATAGTCGGAGAAATCCCCACACCGGGCGTAGCTTTTCTAACCAAGAGCACGGACGCGGAAGCGGGCGTCGTCATTTCCGCTTCTCACAATCCCTTTGTGGATAACGGCATAAAGCTTTTCAACAAAACCGGCTTCAAACTGCCGGATGAGCTGGAACACAAGATCGAAGGGCTGATGCTGGACAACGCCATCGAAGATCTTTTCGTCGAACCGCATGAGGTCGGGCGTTCGGTTTACTGGCCCGAAGGTGCCGAGTTATACGCCGACAGCTTGAAGAAAGTCCTCGAAGGCCGCGACTTGAGCGGTATGCATATAGCGCTGGACTGCGCTCACGGTGCCGCCTATAAACTTGCTCCTGCCATCTTTACGGCACTGGGAGCGGATATAAAGGCCATAGGCACAGCTCCCAACGGACGCAACATCAACAAGGGCTGCGGCTCGCTGCACATGGAAAAGCTAGGCCAGTTCGTTCGCAAAGAAGGGCTTGATGCAGGCGTAGCTTTTGACGGCGACGCTGACCGGGCGCTGTTTGTGGACAAAGACGGCGACTTGGTAGACGGCGATCAGGTCATGGCAATCTGCGCCGCCCGCTTGAAATCTCAGAACAAACTGGCCAAAAACACCATTGTAGCGACACAGATGAGCAACATCGGCTTAGAGCGCGCAGCCGAATCATTAGGCGCAAGGACAGTGCGCACCGATGTAGGCGACCGCTACGTGGTCGAAGAAATGCGTAAAAACGGCTACAACTTCGGCGGTGAGCAATCGGGTCACATGATATTCCTTGACCATTCCACCACCGGAGACGGAATGCTGGCGGCAATCTGGCTTTTCGATGCCATGAAAGCGGAGAAAAAAGAACTGCGTCAAATGGCGACCATCATGCAGCGCTATCCGCAAGTCTTGAAAAACCTGATGGTCAACTACAAAGAGCCCTTGCACAACCTGCCGCGCTACAACGAAGTCCGCCGCCAGATCGAAGCCGAATTGGGCAAGGACGGGCGTGTCCTGGTACGCTATTCGGGCACCGAAAACAAGGTGCGCGTCATGGTAGAGGGTAGCGATATGAAGCAGATAGAAGAATACACCGACAACATTATCGCCGTGCTTGACGAGGAATTGAACTGATCGAGCCCGGATGACCGGGAACCAATGTTTAAAATCGGCCCGCCAATTATATTTTTGACAGCTTTCTTCCTGCTTCTCTATGCAGGCTTTGAGGAGGAGTTCGTTTATTTACTGGACTCCTACAAAACTTCACTGCCCGAGGCAAAACAGGAAATCAGTTTCCCCGATTTGCACAGGTCAGCTCAAACTGCAAAAAAAATCGGCGACTTCGAGCGCCTTGAATTGCTGGAGTTGTTCGATCAGGCCGATATTTCCATCGGCGGTCCGCTGTGGGATATCGGATCGAAATCTTTCTCCCGCCACTATATAAAGCGTTCAAGCTCCGGCTGGGGCAAAGTGGAAAATGATCAGGATTGCGATTTCCAGCGCATCAGTAAAAAAGACGCCGACTTTTTTATCTATCTGCCGGAGGACAGCTACGAGGCAGTGGAGATAAAAGCGGCAGCAACGACCCTGCCGCAATCCTTGAGCGTAGAGATAGACGACTGGATCATAGGTCGCATCTCGCTTGAGTCCACCGAGTTTAAAAGCTACCGCCTGCCCATTCCGGCCACTCCTTCGCTGTTCGGTTATCACAGGCTTAAACTCCGTTGCGACAAAAAAAGAGGCAAAGGCGTAGCCATAGACTACATTCGCTTAAATTCTTTCGAGCCCTCGCAAAATGAAAGCATTATAAACAGACGAAACAGTATGCGCCTGACGCTTTCTGACGGCACTCAACGCCTTGAACAGCAGGCACTTGTGCTTTCTGCAGATTCGGGAGTGATTTATCATCTAAACCTGTCCGAGAAAACCAGTCTGGATTTTTCATACCGCTTTGAGCGCAACGAGCCTTACAAGCAGCCACTGCATTTTGTGGTGCGCGTCTCCCAGTTCGATCAGGC
>CAYTHG010000004.1:9769-37017 GCA_964437525.1 uncultured Myxococcales bacterium
AAGCGGCAAATACCACGACTACTACTACATGCTCAAGGACTTCCGCACATCGACCGGCAACATCCCCATCGCTCACAGCATCGATCTCTCGGCCCATGCCGGCAGGCTAATACGCCTGGAGCTATACGCCAAAGAAGGGCAGTCCGGCGACAGGCTGCTGTTGATCGACCCGGCGCTGGTGCGCAACATCGACAAGCGGCCCGATCCATACTGGCCTAAACCGAAAAACGTGATCGTCTGGCTCTCCGATACCTTGCGTTGGGACAGAGTGAATTTCAACGCACCGGAAACCGGCATCGTCACTCCCAACTTCGACAAACTGGCCCAAGAAGGCGTCGTCTTTAAAAACGGCTATGTGCAGGGCAACTGGTCGAAACCCTCGCAGGCATCCATACTGACAGGCTGCTATCCACACCGCTCCAACATGATGCGCCCCAAAGACAAGCCCCGACCGCACGTCAGATTTTTATCCGAAGCCATAAAATCCAAACGACCGGAAGTCACCACAGCCGAGTATTCCTCCAACGGCTACGTCTCGACCGCCTTCGGTTTCAGATACAAAAACAATTACCAGCGCAACATGATACGCGAGCAGAAAGGCAACCGAACCGAATACCTGCTGCGGGCCTGGTTCCCTGTCTGGGAAAGAAGCAAGCGCCAGTCAAAACCGTTTTTCGTCTGGCTGGGAACCATAGATCCACACGTCGCCTACAACCCGCGTAAAAAGTTCCTGGACCTCTACGATCCCGAGCCATACCGGGGCATCATCAATCCCTGGAAGACGGCCTACCTGCTCTTGGATATCAAACGCGGGCGTGTGAAACTGCCGCCACGCGACTGGCATCATCTAATATCGCTTTATAATGGTGAGGTTTCATACAACGATCACTACCTGGGCGTGATGCGGGAAAAGCTGCGCGAGTGGGGAGTTTCAGAAGACACAGCCATCATACTGATATCGGATCACGGCGAGGAATTTCTGGATCACGGCAGCATGGGACACGGGCACGCGCTCTACTCGGAAATCATCCACGTCCCGCTGATAGTTCACTATCCAAAAGGCTTCGGCAAACACAAAATAATCGACACGCCGGTCGAGGTCATGTCGGTATATACTACGGTGCTTGAAATGCTGGGAGTCGATGTTCCCGCCAAGGTAGACGCCGAGAGCCTGGTTCCTCACATGATAGACAGCGCTCCGCTCCTTGAACGCCCGGTGGTATCCGCCATGTCCACCAGCCACAGATCTTTTGTTTTAGGGCGCTGGAGACTGATGGTCAAACGCAACCGGCCGCAGCATCTCTACGACGAATGGAAAGACCCGTATAACAAACACGACTTACTTGATTTGCGGGGCGATGTGCTATACTACGCAATCAAAAGAGCGGCCCAGTGGTCCGAGGAATTCGATAAAAAGCCCTGACTGACAAAGGTGAACCGATGAAGAACAGAATATTCCCGTTGAGTGTTTTGCTGATCTGCCTGATTTTCGCTTTCGGCCAATTCTCCTTGAACGCCGCACCCAAGCGCGGTACAGCCCCCAAAGCGGGAAGCATAGATAAAGGTCTGATGTTCGGCCCCGCCAAAAAGCATTTCGTCATCACCAGAGAAACTCCTGAAGCTGTTTACGAAATGATACCGCAGATAGAAAATGCCGAGTTGGTGATAGATTACAACGGCAAGTTCCCTCCTGCATCGCTGCTGCAAAAAATCGCGACGCTGAACACACCGGTCAATTTGGTACTGCCGCTCGACTATTCGTCGCGTCACCTGCGCCGCCTTGAAGTGCTGCGCCAGTACAGCGTAACCTACCGCGTAAACGCCGAAACCCTGACAGACAAGGTCATCGGCCTCGCCCAGCAGATGGGACCGCGCGTCAAGCGCTTCGAGATTCCATATACCGACTTGACACCTGCAGTCGCCAAAAAGCTCAAACGCATCCCGCGCATAGAGTTGATGGTACGCATAGCAGACGGCAAAACTTTGTGCTCCAAGGACATCAAAAACATAAAAGCCTTCGGAAATCTTCCCAAAGAAATCTTCGTGCCCGCCTCCTATCCGGCCAAGGGCTTGAAAGCTTTCAAATCATTAAAGCACACAAGAATTCTGCTCGAAGCTAAAAACGGCAAGCCTTCAATCGAACAGACCAAGGCGCTCAACAAACTGAAAAAACTCGAAGGCGGCGCCTGGGTTCGCGGTTTGATAAAAAAAGAAGAGGCTTTCAGCTACATGGTCATCGAGAACCTGATGGTATTTCAACTGGAAGTCAAGAACTGGAAAATGACGCCCGAGTTCGTAAAGATGATGAACAGCCACGGCGAGACTTTTTGACAAAGGATTCATCTGCTACAAATTCTTATCAAAAAAGGCGGCACCTTCAAGGATGCCGCCTTTTTGTATCTAACTATTGTCGAGCTTATCTGAACAACTGGCTTTCTGCGTAGAAGGCCAGCTTGATTTCTTCGATGTATTCATCGAGACGCGCTTCCGGCAGATTCAAGAATTCAGCTTCCGCCGATCCTTTGATATCAGTATCAGTCAAGGGATGATCGTAACCGATTCCCAGATAACGACAGTATTTATCGGCCAATGATACCAAAGCAACAACGGTTTTGATCTCCATGGAGCATTCGGTCCAGAGGACTTCACGCATGTGGTGATGGTATCGTATCGTCTGCTCGATAGTCTCCGAAAGATTCCAGCGATTGGCTAAAGCGCCGCCGATATGCGTGTGGCTGAAGCCCAGCAATTCAAGCTCCACATCAAGTTGTTCTGTTTCCGGGTCATGGGAACGCTTCCAGATCTCGCGCATTTCGTCAGGCTTGGCTCTGACCAGCGCGGCTTTACCGAGATCGTGCAGCAAACCGGAGATGAACGCTTCGTCGGCCTCGGTGCGATCAAATTCAAGAGAGATCATGCGGGTGGCGATAGCGCAGCCGACCGCGTGTTCCCATAATTTGACGCTCAACTGGTCGCTGGTGCGATAAAGATTCAATGCTGCATTGGAAATGGCTATATCCTTGATCTGCTTGAAGCCGACCACAAGAATAGCCCTTTGCAAAGTATTGACCTTGCGCAGCAGCCCATAAAAACTGGAATTGGCGATTTTCAAGAGTCTGGTAGTCAAGGCCTGATCGCTGGAGATTACTTTTTCAAGGTCGCCTGCGGTAGACCTGGGGTTTTCGACAATAGCCATTATCTTACGAGCGACCATCGGCAATTGTTTTATATCGCTGGTGCTCTCGATAATATTTTGCAGATCCTCTTCTGCAGCCTGATCGATTTGATTGATCTCAGAAAAGAAGTCGAAAATTTCTTTCATGTTGTCTTCCCGCAGATTGAATTTATATTTCAGTATCAGAATTAATATCTTATGTTGAAGATTTTAACATTACTGCTCGATAAATCACACCTTTTTCTGTTTTAGCTTTTGCAAAGTCTAACAAGAAAACCGTATCTGGAAACAAAATTGCAATGGGAATACTTTTGAGTGTAAACGATATGAAAAAAATATCGGCTAATTCCTTCACAAACCCGGACATATTTTATTAGAATCTTTCAAGCGACACTAACGAGAAAAAGATGCGGAGAATATTCGACATAGTTCGGATAAGCTGCATCAATATGTTGGATAGTCAGACATCTGCTGTTAAAGTACACGTTTGAAACATGTGAAAAGACAAGTATCGGCTGTATGAAACCCTGGAGGAGTTTGAAATGAAAAAACTTACGAGCCTGCTCTTTATAATCGTTCTTGCATTCGCCTTCGGCTGCAATGAGAAAGACGGGCAATCCAAAGAGACAAAGGAGACCAAAGTGAACAAGGAAATTACTGAACTTTACGCTATTTTCGAGACCAGCATGGGCGACATCAAGATCAAGCTCTTTAAAGATAAATCACCGAAAACCGTTGACAACTTTGTCGGGCTGGCCACCGGTGAAAAAGAGTGGATAGACCCCAAGACCTTGGAGAAAGTCAAAAAGCCCCTGTACGACGGCACCATTTTCCATCGCGTCATCCCCAACTTCATGATCCAGGGCGGCGACCCCAAGAGCAACGGCACCGGCGGCCCCGGCTACCGCTTCGAGGATGAGTTCAATCCGTCATTGAAGTTCGACCGTCCCGGCCTGCTGGCAATGGCGAATTCCGGACCCGACACCAACGGCAGCCAGTTCTTCATTACCGAAGTTCCGACACCGCACCTCAACAACCGCCACACAATCTTCGGTGAAGTCATCGAGGGCAAAGAACTCATCAAGAAAATCACCGGAGTAGATCGTGACAGACGCGACCGCCCCAAAGAAGATATCATCCTGAAGAAAGTCCGCATCGTAAACAAATAAGGTTTGTAAACACAAACCGTAAAGAGAACAAGGCAAGGTAATGAAACCTCCCTCCATCAGCCGCCTGCAAGGGTTGAGCTTTAAATGGGGGGAGGTTTTATGTTTAAGAACAAAAACCATTATCCTGATCTGCGTTGTTCTGTCGGCCCTGGCCCTTCCGGTAGCGTATCGTCTCTCATTCTTATCCAGCATCGTTCCAGACTATATTCGCGAATACACATCCGGCGATACATACGACGCCGGAGATTTCGGCTACAACGCCGATGCCAATATGCTGATGGGCATAGTGGAGGGCGGCACACTAGAACAGCGTACAAATTTTGCAGAAAGCTTTGCCAACAAGCTTTATCGCAGCCGCGACAAACTGCTGCAAGAAAACAAAGAACACTTCATTCAATACATCTATTACCGTCTGCCGATTGAATTCTTGTCGGCCAGACGACTGCTTTATCCTTACAAAGATGACTTGATAGACATAAAAACCCGCCTTGAAAAAAGACTCAAACAGGAGAAGCTCAAAGCCAATCCTTTCTACATAGACCTTGAAGATATTTCCATGGAAGACGTGGATGTCTCCTTTGCCGACCTTGAGAAAAAATACGGTCAGGAGCATTTTCAGGAATTCATGCTCTCGCCCGACAAAAGTATGCTGGCTCTGGCGTTCAAACCCACAAGACCGGTCTCGGACTCGGATTACACCGAAGATCTGCTTGACTGGATCAACGGGAAGGCCGAAGCGCTGCTGTCACAAGCGGAATTCAATAATGTCAAGCTGGAGTTGGGCGGAGGGCATATAGTAGAACTCAATCAGCGCAATATGCTTATTAAAACCGGGGCTCTTTCCTCGCTGGCATTGCTGTTCGTGTTCTCGGCCATCAGTCTGATCTTTTTCCGATTCATAAGAATCCTGCTGCTTTTCTGGACAAGCCTTGCAATGGGTTTAGTCTGGATGCTGACTCTGGCTTCCTTCTACTTCGGACACTTGAACACATCTACTTTCCTTGTATTTCTGCCCATGATGGGCCTGGGGATGCTGTATGGCGGGCACCTGCTGCTGCGCTATTTTGAAGGCAGGCGAAAGAATCTGACACATGAGGGCGCTTTGATGCGCGCCATGTACACATCCGGTCAGGCCACTTTACTGGGAGCATCCATCACAGCGGCAACAATGTTCGCTTTAGGACTCGTTAACTTTACCGCCTTCCATAAATACGGGATAATGACCGGCATCGGCGTGCTTTCGCAATTCCTTGCAATGAATACCTTCTTCCCGGCCATGCTGCTGTTCATGGAACGGCGCTATGTAATGGTTCTACCCATATACAAAATGTCGCCGTTCAACCGCACAACCTTGCGCATCCCCAATCCTCAGTATTTGACGGCTTTCAGTATACTGTTAGCTCTTGCAGGCGCATTTGTTCTGGGACAGACCATCTTTTTCAGCACTCCCGCCTCGTCGTTTGCCTGTCAAGGGAAAGCCGAGTGCAAACCCATGATAGAATTCGAGCACGACTATCGCAGACTTTCATCTCCCGAATTGATGCAGGAACAGTTTGAAAATAAATACCACGAAATTATCCCCATCAGCCTTTACCCGGCCCAGGCGTTTTTAAATAACCGCCGGGAAGCTCTGGCCCTTCAGGAATTTATAAAGCGCGAACAAAAAAAAGGGCAGATGGAATCCATCGGGCATGTGCAGACAATCTTCCGTTTCCTGCCGACGGATCAGGAAGCCAAGCTGCGGATACTCAACGACATAGACGAAATCGGCAAAGAAGAAGAGCTTGAGTTCCTGACAGACGAAACCAGAGAAAAAATTGAGGAGATGCGTCCGCTTCTCCACCCGCACAAAATCACTCTCTACCAGCTTCCCGTAGATGTGCTGCGTCTTTTCTCCAAACACCCTAAAGGCACCGAAGATCTTTTGCCATTGATGACCGACATACTTGGAGATTTAGAAGACGATGTAAGCGAATCGGAATGGCTTATGCAATGCAAATTGAGACTGGCAGGCTTGCCGGTGGACATTCTCAAGACTCACCTCGAAAGACTGGCCGGCAGTCGCGTTGCCGATTTTAAAAAAAGCGAACTCGAATCCTGGACATTGGCGCAGAAAATAGAGCGGCTGGCACTTGCCATGCGCCGTTTCCACGAAAATCACGTCGGAACGGTAGCCATCATTTACCCCAAAAAGGATGAATACAACGGCAGACAGATACTTGCATTCAAACAGGATCTGGAAAAAGTGCAAGTCGAAGGACGACAGATAGACTTTCAGGGACGCGGCATAGTCTTTGCGAGAATTCTTGAAAAAGTAAAAGAATCCTGGAGCAACTCCTTCCTGCTGGCCTTCATTATCTGCATATTGTTCCCGGCGATAATCCTCAGAAACCGCTACGCAGTTCTGGCGGTTACTGCCCCGCTGATAGTCAGCCTGTTGTGGCTGGCACTGGGAATGTATATTTTCGATTTCAAGCTGAATTTATATGGAATTCTGGCGCTGCCACCATTGATCGGATTGTCTTTTGACAACAATATCAGGATAGTGCTGCGCATGTATGAAGAAGGCCCGGGCAACGTGTTGCGAACTTACGTCAAACTGGGCAAAACCATTCTGCTTTCCACCTTCCTGCTTGCCGTAGGATTCGGACAACTTATACTGCTTGACCACAAAGGCATAGCCTCCATAGGAAAACTGACGGTGGCCGGACTCGTTCTGGCGGCGCTTTCCTCCATTCTGTTTTTAGCTCCCCTGTTGGAACTGCTGGACCGCAAAGGCAAGATAAAGAAGTAGCCCGGGTGTTGAATTCCCTCAGCGGCACCTATTTTCATAAAGCTGTAATCCTCCGATGATATCAGCTTTAAGGACCGCGCCCTTCGAGACGCTTCGCTCCTCAGGAACACGGTCCAAAGCACTTCCCCTACATTTGCCATTCGCCATTTCCTCCCCCCGCTCATGGTGAGTGATTTGCGAAGCAAATTGTATCGAACCATGACCAGGCACACCGCCATTGCAAGCAGCACCAAGATTGAATCTTATAAACCGGCACAAAAAAAGGCGGTCCCATACGAGACCGCCTTTGATAATTCTGGATGACGTTTATTCAGCAGGGGTTTCTTCAGCCTTTGCTTCTTCTGCGGCTGGCTGCTCAGCAGGTTTGGCTTCTGCTGCTTCTGCGGGGGCTGCTTCGGGGGCTGCTTCGGGGGCTGCTTCGGACGCCGCTTCTTCTACAGCAGCGGGTTTGGCCTCCGGGGTGGCCTGACGCCAGCTATCGACCTTGCCGTCTCCGTCGTGGTCGATACCGATGCGATCTATATTGCCACCCTCGTAGTATTCCCAGTAGTCTATTCTGCCGTCGTTGTTGCGGTCGCGTTCTTTGCGCACCAACTGGCCCTTCAGGTAATACTTGAAGATGTCGGGACGTTCATCGAACTGGAAATCGATTTCCTTTTTGATGACAACACCCTTGGCGTAATAATCGACTGTATCCATACGACCATCGAAATCGAGGTCGAAGGATTCTTTCTTGATTTCCTCATCCTTAAAGACGGTCCAGGAATCTATACGACCATCGCCGTTTAAATCCATTTCTCTTTCTTCGAGGATGTAGTCGCCCTTGGCCTGTCCTTCAACTTTTTTGTATGAATAATACTTGAAGACATCCATCACACCATCGGCGTTCAGGTCGAATTCTTTCAAGAGCAGGCCGTCTTTGTTATTCCCTTTGTTTGAGAACTCCGAGGAGTCCTTTTGCATGGCTTCCTTATTTTTATCCGCACATCCGAAACCGACAGATAAAATGATCAGCAGCGTGAACAGCGTCGCGTAGGTGCGTCTGAACATTATTCCCTCCTTCATCCTAAACACCCTATTAGATGCCAATAGAATAGACAACAGCGTCTCTTCAAGCAATATAATTCGCAAGTAAATACACAAGCAGGCTTTTTGTTTATCTAAAAAGGTTGCCAGCCACGTTATTGTGGTTAAGATATGGCCTTGATTGAGAGAATATCGACGAGCAACGAGGAAAACAATGAGCGACAAAAAACCGGATCTACGAATAATCGAAGGAAACAGGCAGAAAGCACTTGAAGAGTTTCTGGCCTATGCCGATTTGCAACTGAGCGAAGACGAAGTCAACGAACTCGATATAAGCCATCAGCGCAGAATACTGCACGATTCGTCATACAGGCAGAAATTCCAGCTTATCCAGAAATCCGATCATTCAACGACCCTGATACGCTCCCTCAAACCTGCCGATTTGTTTTTGACAATGGATGCCGCCGGTTGGCCGGACGGGGCGGCATTGATACTGCATTCCACTCCCACCCAGATGACGCGCATCTTCGATTTCGACTGCTGGGAACAAAACGATTTTCAGCCTGAAAAGCAGTTGGCCTGGCTTTTGTTCATGCTGGAAGCCGACAGAGACAAACTGGTTACCAAGGTCAGAACTATGGAGTACGAACAACTGCTGATGTTCTTCTCCAATTTCATAAGAGTGAAATCCATGGACTGGTCCGAGTTAGACCAGGCCAAAAAGGAAGATTTCGAGTACAAACTCCTGTCCGTCGATGAGGAGTTCCAGTTCGAGTTGACAGACCCTGACATGCTGCACTTAGACGAATTCCTTGAACTGCTGCGCCACCTGCACAAGTTCAATTTCGAATTGTACCGCAAGATCAT
This sequence comes from uncultured Myxococcales bacterium, assembly GCA_964437525.1. Taxonomy (GTDB): domain Bacteria; phylum Myxococcota_A; class SURF-8; order SURF-8; family SURF-8; genus JAKQSH01. The sequence continues at coordinate 18,801 of CAYTHG010000004.1, forward strand.
GGAAGGATTGATCTGGGAATCGCCCTCCAATCTCGAAGAATATAACCTGCGTTCACGCGCCGACCGCATGGCCGACGAAGGTTTCCCGGAATATCTGGAAGCCTTGGGATTGTTTGCACCTTTGAACACACAAGCCATGCGCACCAAACTTTCCCAAAAGGCCGAAGATCTACCCCACAAGGAAAAGCTGGACCGCATCCAAAAACTGCCGACAGTCTTCCGCAGGGTCTTCAAATATGAAAGCTTTTTCAAAAACGTCCTCGAAAACCAACTGGAACCGCAATTGCGCGAGCGCATTTACTATGAGCTTTCGGCACTGGGCAACCGCATGATGGTGGCCCGTTCGTCCTTCAAGCACATAGAGGAGGCAGAAAAGACTCTCAAGCAGATGCACAACTATCTCGACATCGGTCTGGAGTTTCTGAGCGACGGGCAGGAAGAACAGGCAGGCCGCATCATCGCCGTTACACCGCTGATGGACATCTTCCGCGCCGCTTATTCTCTTGCAATGCAACTGCACAGCAAAACCTTGCAGTTCATAAACAAATACTGTCCCGAAGGCAACGTGGCGGCATTGGATCTCGTATCCTCTCCCACCATAGAGTTGATGATGTCGCTTACCAAACTGCCACCCCTGTATTATGAAGGTGTGCACGGCATTCGAGAGGAATATCGCGAGTTCCAGAAACTCGAAGAAATCGAGCGCAGCGCAGTCTTGATAGACCGCACGGCCTTCCTCTTCAGCCTGCACTTCGACAAGCTGGCACTGGATCTGTGCGAGATAGCTTCGGGCGATTACAGCTTCGAGGTCGAAGGCGGCGAGGCCGACCTGCATTTCGTCAAGCTGTTTTTAACTACTTTCGCAAACTCCGTCCTCTGCGATCAGGCAGAATACAAACCGCTTTCAAAAGAAAACTTCGTCACATTGCTTGACGAATGGCTACAAGATGCCGGAACTGGCTTCGATATCAATCCACAGATAGCCCAAAAGGCCGAGGACTGGATAGCAGGATACTGCAAAGAGGAATCGGACGAATACAAACAGCTTGCCAAAAGCTGGGCAGAACGCTGCATCATGGTTCTGGATCACTTAGCCGCTCAACTGGAAGACAAAACCCGCAGTCACGCCATAGCGCTTTCCCGCGTTCTGCTTTTAGACTGAATCTACAGACGCTTTTTAGATGATCGTGTCGTGTTTGTAATTGCGGTCGTCTTTCAGCGGATAATCCATGTTGTAATGTATGCCGCGCGATTCTTTGCGCAGCATGGCCGAGTAAATTATCAACTCCGCCACCTGTGCGATGTTGCGCAGTTCGATGAAGTCGCGGGTCATGTTGTACTTCCAGTAGTATTTTTCTATCTCGGAGCGAATCAAATTGACACGCGACAGCGCACGCTCCAAGCGATTGTTGGTACGGGCTATGCCGACAAAGTTCCACATGAAACGCCGGATTTCCTCCCAGGTCTGCGTGACTACAACCAACTCATCGGGCGGTATTGCGCGACCCTTGTCCCAGGTGGGCAGGTCATTGATTTTGTCGCGGTGGCTGTTGATCTTCAACTTCTGACATGCGTGCAGGGCGGCCCTGTGACCGAACACCAGCGCTTCCAATAAACTGTTGGAGGCCAGGCGGTTTGCGCCGTGCATACCGGTGCAGGCCACTTCTCCGGCAGCATAAAGATGATCTATATCCGTGCAACCGTCTGTGTTGGTTACCACGCCGCCACAGGAATAATGTGCAGCAGGCACTACCGGAATAGGCTCGCTGCGCATATCGATTCCGTAATTCCTGCAGGTCTTGAAAATATTCGGGAAGCGGTTTTCTATAAAGTCCGAAGAACAGGACGACATATCCAAATGAACGAAGCGCTCGCCGTGGGTTTTGAGTTCCATATCGATTGCGCGGGCGACCACATCACGCGGAGCCAGCGATCCCATTGGATGATACTTCTCCATAAAGGTTTCGCCGTCCTGACGGCGCAATACACCACCTTCGCCGCGCAAGGCTTCGGAAATCAGGAAAGACTTGGCCTCCGAGTGAAAGAGGCTTGTGGGATGGAACTGGTAAAACTCCATATTGGCCACACGAGCCCCGGCCCTGTGAGCCATGGCCGTGCCATCGCCTGTGGCTACATCAGGATTGCTGGTATACAAGTAAACTTTCCCGGCCCCGCCGGATGCTAAAAGCGTGATGCTCGAAGAGATGGTCTTGACTTCGTGCTCGTCTGTATCGAGTACATAGGCTCCCAGGCAAACGCGGTCGGCTTTGTCACCGGTGATTTTGTGCATCATTATCAGGTCGATGGCGACATGGTTTTCCAGGATTTCGATGTTGGGGTGATTTTCCACCTGATCCACCAAAGCTTTTTGCAAAGCCTGCCCGGTGAAGTCGCCCACATGCATGACACGCCTTTTGGTGTGCCCGCCTTCTTTACCAAGATCATATTCGCCGGAGTCGTCCTCGCGACGCGAAAATTCGACACCCATTTCGATCAGGCGCTTGACCAAAGTCGGGCCGTTCTCGACGGTCATACGCACCACCTGCTCGTCGCACAGGCCGTCGCCAGCATACAGGGTGTCTTTTATATGTTCACCAAAAGTGTCGTCCTCGCCGGTCACAGTGGCGATACCGCCCTGGGCATAATTGGTATTGCTGTCAGTTTTCCAGCGCTTGGTAGCAACGATCACGCGCCCGCATGTAGCGGCTTCGAGGGCAAAGACCAGTCCTGAGAGACCCGAACCGATTACAAGAAAATCGCAATCCAGTAACATGCGAACACCAGCCTTCTATATCTCAATTCAATTCTTCTATTTTATTCCAACTCTCAAGTATCTTCTCGGGGCTCCAGCCCTCAGAATCCTTGACACCAGGAGTTTTGACCATCTTGTACACAAAATAGTGATTACCCTCAAGACCGATTATACGTCCGCTTATGTGATCCGACAAATCCGATGCCAGAAAGAGCAACATGGGATTAGCCAGCTCGGGTGCCAGTATTGATTTGTCCATCCCCTGAAAGTGTGGCAGATTTTCCGTCATGCGCGTTACCGCTACGGGAGCGACTGCGTTGACAGTGATATCGTAGCGTCCCAGCTCGACCGCCAGCACGCGCGTCAATCCGGCGATTCCGGCCTTTGCCGAGCCGTAATTGGATTGCCCAAAGTTGCCAATCAAGCCAGCCAGGGAAGAAACATTTATGATCCTGCCGCCCCTGCCCTGCTCTTTCATTACAAGCGCTGCCTCCTGCGAAAGCATGAAACTGCCCTTCAAGTGCACGTCCACAACCGCCTGCCAGTTTTCATCCGTCATCTTCAAAAAGCTCTTGTCGCGCAGAATTCCCGCATTGTTTATCAATATATCGACAGCGCCAAAGGCATCTTTTGCCGTCTTGACGATAGCCTGAGCGCCCTGCCTTTCGGCCACACTGTCATAACTTGCCACGGCTTCGTAGCCCATATTTTTCAATTCTTCGACAACCTTATCAGCAACGGTGCTGTCAATTCCCTCACCAGCAAGCCCGCAACCGATATCATTGACGACGATCTTGGCACCCTCTTTAGCAAGTGCAAAAGCATAACTGCGCCCCAATCCAGCACCCGCGCCGGTAATAATCGCCACCTTGCCGTCCAGCAATCCCATAGTTACTTCCTTTCAATTGAGAATTACGTGCATGGTAAGTGCAAAACTGCAAAGCACGTTCTGAAATTACTCCACAGTATATTAAAAGGCAACCAAAACCTTATGGCATATATGAGTCTTTTTTTGACAATCCCCAATGTCGCGGAAACCTGATTTATCTTGCCAGAAAACAACATCATGCTAAATTAGCAACTGAAATGAAAGAGGTTTTCCATGAGAATATTCAGCATTATAGCTTTGATCTTGATGTTTTCTATAACGACTTTTGCAACGCTGGCCGAAAGCGCCGAGCATACTGATTTCGCGCTTGCCGAACGCATACAGTCAGACATGGACGAGAATCCTTTAGCCTACCCGCCGGGTTTGATGCTCTTGAACGCAGAGAATATTTCCTCCTCGGCAGTGTTCACATTTTCCGATGAAGCAATAAACTGCGCCCGTAGCGAGTCATGCTCGGAAAGCCTGTATCACAGGCTGGCGGCAATGACCGGAGAATACGAAAACCTGCGCATAATGATTACCACCGATAAGGGTTTGCTCGATTTTTGGCGTTTCCAACCTGAGATCAAAAGATCAGCAAGTACACCACGCAATTTCAAGCAGGCCGTGGAACCTGTAGGGGGGCAATCCGTCTTCCCCTATAACGGCCCCTTGAGCGGCATCGACATCGCGGTATCGCCCGGTCACGGCTGGTTGTGGTACGGATCGACTGTGGGCTGGAGCACACAACGCGGCGAAGTAAACGGCATAATAGAAGATATGACAAACGCCCGTATCGCCGCCCTGCACGTCATTCCTGCCTTGGAACACGCAGGCGCGACCGTCTTCAGTTGCCGCGAGCGCGACTTCAACAATGAAGAAATTCTGATCGATGAAGGCGACGGCCAACCGGCCTATACAGACGGTGATAACTGGTGGAGCGGCTCTTATTCTTCGGGGTACGCCAACGGAGAATACCGGGCGCATGTAGCTACATCCAAAGACGAAGAAGAATTTGCCGCCTGGCTGCCGGAATTCCCCACAAGCGATTCATACGCCGTCTACGTTCGTTACACATCAGGAGCCAACCGCGCCCCCGATGCGCACTACACGATCAAACACGCAGGCGGCGACAGCATCGTCAAAGTGGATCAGACGCAAAACGGCTCGCGCTGGCTCTACATCGGCAGCTACCGCTTCGATGCCGGTCGCAGCGAACAAGGCGCTTACCTTAGTACTTACTCGGATGCGGCCGACGGCGGCGCGACAGTGATAATCGCCGATGCAATTAAGTTCGGCGGCGGCATGGGAACGTATGAGCGCGGCGGCTCGGTTTCGGGACAGCCCCGCTGGGAAGAATCCGCCCGCTACTGGACGGATTTTGTCGGAGCCCCCGAAGACATATTCGCTTCCGATAACGAAGACAACGATGTCGACGTGACAGTGCGCCCGCTTTACGCCAACTGGCAAGGAGTGGACGCCTACATTTCTCTGCACTCCAACGCCAGCAACGGCAGCGTCCGTGGGACCGGCACCTGGCACTACAATGGCGAAAACATCTCTTATCCAATCACCGAGGGCAGCGTTGAGTTGCGCAAGCAGATGCAGCAGGAAGTGGTTAAAGCCCTGCGCGCCGAACGAGACCCGGACTGGACGGACTACGGCCTGCACACCGCCAACTTCGGAGAGCTGCGCGTTTTAGCCGATGCGCCGGGAGCCTTGATGGAAGTGGCTTTCCACGACAATGCCGAAGACGCATTTCACATCAGAAGTCCTATTTTCCGCGACATCGTGGCCCGCGCCATCACCAAGGCGATCTTGAATTTCTTTGAAGTCTCCGCACCGCTTTATCCGCGCCGCATAGAAGATCTGGCCGTGCAAGTCACAAGTCCCGGCACCCTGCGCCTTTCGTGGCAAGACACGCCCGAGACGACCTGGCCCGGCGAAGGACAAGCCGACTATTACCGCATCTATGTTTCAAACGACGGCTACGCCACAGACAACGGCAGCATCACCACCGGCGACAAGTTCTACGACTTCGACGAACTGGAATTCGGCAAGACCTACTACTTCCGCGTGGCGGGCGTCAACGCCGGAGGCGAGGGATTTATCTCAGAACCAGTGGCAGCCAACATAAACTGCGACGGCCAACCAACTCTGTTGATAGTCAACGGCTTCGAGCGCCGCGACCGCAGTATTCAAGAGGAAGACAACACCCGCGAATATATCGTGCGACACGCCGACGCCATCAAAGAAGCCGGCAATTATTACTTCGTCTCAGCAACAAGTAAAGCCTTTGCTTCGCAGGCGCTGAACTTGTCCACAGTAGAAATGATCGACTGGATAGGCGGCGAAGAAACGCAGATTGTCGGCGAAATAGACGACTTCATTTCCTTCTCAGACACTCAGCGTCAGAAGCTGACAAGCTTTATGGACGCGGGCGGCGCGCTGTTTGTCACCGGCTCGGAAATCGGCTGGGACGCCTTCGAAGCTTCCGGCTCATCTGAATTCCAGCAGTGGTACAACTCAAGCCTGAGCGCCGATTACATCGAGGACGATGCCGAGGAATACGGATTTTTCGGAAGTGACGGCGGCATATTCGAAGGGCTATCAGGCAACTTCGACGATGGCAGTCACGGTGCTTACAACGTGGACTGGCCGGACGTAATTTCAGCATTAGACGGAGCGAAAGTCTGTGCCACATATGGAGATCTGACTTTGGGATCGGGCATTTGCCGCAATGACGACGAGCGCAGCTTGGTATACTTGGGCGTGCCGTTTGAAGGCATGGTGGGAGAAGACTTGAGAAACCAGGTCATGCAGCGCGTACTCGACTATCTGGCGACTGAAGGCCAGCCGGTATGCGACGAACCGGTGGACGGCGACGTGGACGGCGACCTTGATATGGAAGTGGAAGACTCCGACGTAGACGAAGAAGTTATCGAGCAGGCCGAAGAAGAAGAGATCGAAGAACAAGCTTCCGACGGCCATTACGAATTCACAATCGGCCCCAAGGGTGGCAGGTTCGTCACTGACGAGGGCTTGAGCATAGATATACCTTACGGCGCCGTTTCCGAATCCGTCACCATCATCATAAACAGGCTGGACGATTTTGCAGCAGACGGCTTTGCCTTGGCTGGCCCGGCCTGGAGCTTTGCCCCCAAAGGCTACAGCTTCGCCTTGCCGCTTACCGTGCGCCTGCCTTACGACGAAGACAAATCAAGTGAAGGCACATTGGAGTTTTTCTGGAGTCGTCCAAACAACGAAGATTCTTTCTCGGCCATAAGCGGCGCTAACCTCACGGCAGGCACTGCAACGGGGCTGACGGATCATTTCTCCATAGGATTTGTGGCTTACATGATTTCTGCAACGGACGAAGACGGCGATGAGGACAAAGATTTACAGGAGGCGGCTGACGCCGATGATCGACAAACCATAGCGACACCGGACAAAGACGATGACGGAGGCTGCTCCGGAACCAGTTCGTTCTCGGCCTTGATATTACTGGGCTTGCTGGCGCTGTTGTCCTTGAGACGAATTTACGAATAAGAACACAAAAAAGGCGGGAGCAATTCCCGCCTTTTTTAATTGGTTCTAATATCTTTTATTCCCTGCCGCGCAAGGGCATACCCTTTTCATGCAAGGCAGCAATCACGCCTTCTCTGACAGACTCCACTTCTTCAGAAGACAGTGTATGGTCGTCGGCACCGAACAGCAGATGGTAAGTCACCGCTTTTTTGTTTTTCGGAATCGGCTCGCCCTGGTATTGGTACATGTACGAGGCTTCGATCAAAAGCTCCCCACCCGCCTCGCGCATTACTGCCAGCGCTTCGGCCTGCGGCTGCATGGCATCGACAGTGACCGTCAACTCCAGAGGATTCGTGGGGTAGCGGCGCAGGGGCGTAAAGCTATCATCTTTTTTGGGAGCGTCATAAAGCAGGTCGGCATCGAGTTCAAAAACCACTACCGGATAGCGGAAGTCGAAAGCGTCAGCGATTCTGGGATGAACTTCAGCCAGCAGTCCCAAAGGTTTTCCGTCGGTTAATATTTTTGCGCCACGTCCAGGATGAGCCCAACTCGGCCCCGACATTTCGGGAGCGAAGCTGAAGTCCTTCAAGGACAAGCTTTGCAGTAAAGCCTCCATGATGCCTTTGGCCTCTAAGAACAAGCCCTCGCGCTCTTCATTGGAGACGGCACCGACGATCCAGTTGCGTTCGGTGGCCAGCTTTTTATCATCCGGCGCATCCTTGTGATAAGTGCGCCCCATCTCGAACAGGCGAAATACTTCTTTATAGCGCTGGTTATCGGAGATGTTTTTGAGGATCTGCGGCACCATGCTGGTGCGCATACGGTCTTCTTCGACCGAAAGCTGGTTGCGCAGTTTCAAGGCGTCGTCGTTTTTCATACCTGCTTTTGCAAACAGCGACTCACCCACCATGGAATAATTTCTGACCTCACCGAAGCTCAAGCCCTCACACATCAAGGATTTTACAAAGCGCTCGAATCTGCGTTGCGGATTATCAGGCGGTGTGTCGTTTGCCACCAGCGGAGGCCGGGGCGGGATATTGTCGAAGCCGAAAATGCGCCCGACTTCTTCCACTATATCCGCGCCGACTTCGATGTCCTTGGTAGCGCGCCAGGTCGGGACGGTCAATTCCATCATGTCGTCGTCAAACATTTCTATCTTGAATTCCAGACGCGAGAGTATGCCCTTGACCAGTTCGGGTTCAAGCTCCAGACCGAGTCGTTTGGAAATTCTTTTAAGGCTTTTTTTGACCTTCATGGTTTCCGGCTTGACGGGCCAAGAATCCAGAAGCGGGGACACAACATGAGCCTGCGGGCAAGTCAGCTTCAACAATTCCACGGCGCGAACGATAGCCGGGACGGTGTTGTGCGGGTCCAGACTCTTTTCAAAACGCTGCGCCGAATCGGTACGCAGATTAAAGGAGTTGGCCGTGCGGCGCACGTTGGCAGCATGAAAATTGGCAGACTCCAGAACGATCTTTTTTGTGTCGTCTTTGATACTGCTGTCGAGTCCACCCATTACACCGGCTAAGGCCGTGCCTTTTTTCTCGTCGGCGATCAGAAGGTTTTCCTCGCTCAAAACATGCTCAGCTTCATCAAGCGTTATGAACTTCTCGCCTTTTTCGGCGCGACGAATGACGATGGTATCACCTTCCAGCAGGCGACGGTCGAAAGCGTGCATGGGCTGACCGTATTCCATCATCACATAATTGGTCACGTCTACGAGATTATTGATAGGCCGCAGGTCCACTGCCTGCAAGCGTCTCTGCATCCATAACGGCGAAGGCTGCGACTCTAAACCATCGACGACCAGTCCGGTATAGCGCGGGCACAAGTCCGGAGCACGGTTATCAAGCGTCAATGGATCGGCTTCGCCCTTCATTTCAAGCAGCGACTCGTCAAGCTCAACCTTCAGCGGGCGCTCTAAAATGGCGGCCACTTCGCGGGCGAATCCGATATGTCCCCACAAGTCGGGACGATGGGTCAAAGACTTGTTATCTATTTCCAAAACGACATCTTTGCCGCCGTAAATTTCGCTAATTGGCTTGCCGACAGGCGCGTCTTCGGGCAATACTAGAATACCTTCATGCTCATCGGATATACCCAACTCGTCTTCGGCCAGAAGCATTCCCTCAGAAGGCACGCCCCGCAATACTGCGGGCTTAAGCTCACCAGCCGGAAGATGACAACCGACTTTCGCCAAGGCCACAATCTGCCCGACTTCAAGATTAGGAGCGCCGCAAACGACTTCCATTTTATCCTTGCCATCAAAAACGACGGCGATGCGCATACGGTCGGCGTTGGGATGCGGTTTGACTTCTTCAACTTTGGCAATCAGAACTTCCTCGAAATGCTGCCCGATGACCTCCAACTCCTCTACCTCGGCGGTGCTCAAGGTCAGACGGTTCATCAACTCATGCGGATCGATATCGGAAATATCGACGTAATCGTTTATCCAGTTAAGACTCAGCTTCATTTGGCTCTCGCTATTCTTCTCATTGATTCTTTATGCTAAAACTGCTCGACGAAACGCAGATCGCCGGACAGGAAATGCCTGATATCGTCTATGCCGTATCGCATCATCACCAGGCGGTTCAAGCCCAGACCGAAGGCAAAGCCCGAGAATTTGTCGGTGTCGATTCCCACGTTTGCAAGCACATTGGGATGTACCAAGCCGCAAGGCAAAAGCTCGACCCAGCCGGAGTACTTGCAGACCGGGCAACCCTCGCCGCCGCAGATCAGGCAATTGATATCAAGTTCGAAACCCGGCTCCACAAAGGGGAAGTATCCCGGACGCAGGCGGATCTTCACGTCGCGCTTGAATATCTCGCGCAGAAGAACCTTCATAAAATGAATCAGATTGGCAACCGAGATATCTCTGTCGATCATCAATCCTTCCATCTGGTAGAAAGTGTTTTCGTGGGAAGCATCGGTGGCTTCGTAACGGAAAACACGCCCAGGGCCGATCAGCCGCAAGGGAGGCTGCATATGCTCCATGGCGCGAATCTGCATACAGGATGTGTGTGTGCGCAGAAGATTGCCATCGGCAGTCCAGAAAGTATCCTGCATGTCGCGGGCCGGGTGGTCGGCGGGAATATTCAAAGCCTCGAAGTTGTGGTAATCGTCCTCGACGTGCGGTCCGTCAATAACTGCAAAACCCATCGAGGTAAAAATATCTTCAAGTTCGTATTGAATTTTGGAAAGCGGGTTCTGGTGCCCACGCCCGACGGTTTTGCCGGGAACGGTGACATCTATCCACTCGCGTTTTTCCAGATCTGCATAGCGGGCTTCGTCAAGCTCTTTGGCGCGGCCTTTGATAGCTTTCTCGACTGCGACCTTGCTAAGATTGACCTGCAGTCCAAAGGTCTTGCGCTCTTCGGGAGCCATCTTGCCGAGCCGTTTCATCTGCCCGGCCAGCATACCCTTTTTACCGAGTATCCGGACCCGCATCTCTTCAAGTTCTTTTTCGTCTTTTGCTTCTTTGATTTTTTTGAGGATTTCCTCAAAAAGAAATCTTAGAGTTTCGTCTGCAATCTTTGACATCTTTAAAAACCTTTATCAGTGTGCTTCGTCCCAGTTGCCGCCGATGTTGGCCTCGACCGACAGCGGCACGTCCAACTTGACGACGTTTTCCATCTTCTCTTTTACCAAGGCGCAAAGCTCTTCGGCCTCGCCTTCGGGCACCTCGAACAGCAGTTCGTCATGAACCTGCAATATCATCTTAGCCGCGCTTTTGGTTTTGCCAAGTTCTTTGTCCAATTCTATCATGGCCAGCTTGGTAATATCCGCCGAAGTGCCCTGTATGGGAGCATTGACGGCCACTCGTTCCTGGTGTTTGCGCTGCGCGACCGAGCCTGTATCTATGCCGTCTAAGGCAATGCGCCTGCCAAACAGCGTGCGGACTTCCTTTTTAACGCGGGCCATCTCGCGTTCTTTTTCCATGTAGCGCTTCAATGAAGAATACTGGGCGAAGTAATTGTTGATAAAGCGCTGCGCTTCTGCCGGACCGATACCCAACTGCTGCGAAAGCCCGTAGGCGGTCTGGCCGTAAACGATACCGAAGTTGATGGCCTTGGCATAACGGCGCATCTCGGGCGTGACTCCTGTCAGCCCCCCAAAGACTTCCCTGGCGGTGCGCGAGTGAATATCCTCGCCCTGCATGAAAGCCTCTATCAAAATCGGATCGCCGGACAAATGAGCGAGAATCCGCAACTCGACCTGCGAGTAATCCGCGGAAACAAGCACCTTGCCTTCTTCCGGAATGAAAGCCTTGCGTATCATGCGCCCGGCTTCGGTCCTGATGGGGATGTTCTGCAAATTGGGATCTGAAGACGACAGGCGGCCTGTCAAGGTCACGGTCTGATTGAAAGAAGTGTGAATGCGCCCTGTATGCGGGTCTATCAGTTTTACAAGCGCGTCGGTGTAAGTCGATCTCAGCTTGGCGGCCTGACGATATTCCAGAATCACTTTCGGCAGATCATTCATGGCCGAAAGCTTTTCAAGCACCAGCGAGTCGGTGGAATAGCCTTTGGCAGTCTTGCGACCGCGCGGCAGATTCAGTTTTTCAAACAGTATCACGCCCAGCTGCTTGGGAGAGGCCAGATTGAATTCCTCGCCCGCAATCTCATAAGCCTCTTTGACCTTTTCGTTTATAAGCTTATCGAAGGCGCTGGTAAGCCCTTCTAAATTTTCTCTATCGACCTTCATGCCGTTGCGTTCCATACGCGCCAGCACAGGCACCAGCGGACGTTCGATGCGCTCGTAAAAGTCGCGCAACTCGCGCTCGTCCAGCTTGGGCGATAAAATATCGTAGACGCGCATGGTGGCGTCCGAGTCTTCGGCGGCATAGCGGCAGGCCAATTCGGTATCGACCATGGAGAATTCGAGCTTGGTTCCGGCGGTGACTTCTTTGTAGCTTATCATGCGATGGCCCAAAAGATCCGAGGCCATATTGTCGAGCCCGTGACCGCGCAGGGTCGGGTAGAGCAGGTAGTGCATCAACATCGTGTCGTCGATGCGCCCGCGAATCTCGACGCCTTCAGAAGCCATGACATGCAGATCGAATTTGGCGTTCTGGGCGATCCAGCTTTTGCTTTCATCCTCGAAAAGCGGCCTCAAGCCATCCAACACAGCCTGCTTGTCAAGCTGGCGAACGTTCTCGCCCGTATGCGCCACGGGCACGTAATAGGATTCACCCTCCTGCGGAGAAAACGAAAGTCCGACCAGAAGATCGGGAGTAAGTGGCTTGGTGGTGGTGGTCTCGGTATCGAAGGTGACGACATCGACACCTTTCAAGCGCTCTAAGAGCAACTCGAATTTGTCGCTGTCGTCCACCAGAACATAGGCGTCGCGGTCAAGCACGGCAACGGCTTCCGGGCCTTCATCCAAACCGAGGCTTGTCAGCAGCCGGTGAAATTCAAGCTCCTTGAAAAGCGGCGTCACTTTGTCAGCCTTGGGGCCGTCCCAAGATATGTCCTCGATTTTCACCTCTATCGGCACATTGTATTCAAGCTCGACCAGCTTTTTGGACAAAAGCGCCTGCTCGGAGAAGTTCGTCAGGTTTTCCTTGCGCTTTTTACCGGCAACCTCGTCTATGTGCTGCAGGAGGTTCTCGACATTGCCGAACTGCTGAATGAGCTGCATGGCGGTCTTTTCGCCTATGCCGGGCACGCCGGGCACGTTGTCGCTTGAGTCGCCTGCCAGCCCCAATACATCGGCAACCCGCGCCGGCTCGACGCCAAAGCGCTCTTCGACCTCGGGAATTCCGACTTCTCGGTTTTTCCAGGTATCCACCAGCCTGACATTCTCACCGACGACCTGCATCAGGTCTTTGTCGCTGGTGATGACGCGCACGGAGTGGCCGTCGTCGGAAAATCTCTTGGCCAGTGTCGCTATCACATCATCGGCCTCATAGTTTTCAAGCTCAAGCACCGGCAATCCGAAAGCCCGGACGACATCGCGTATCAAGGCGAACTGCGGCACCAGATCCTCGGGAGGAGGCGGCCTGTGGGCCTTGTATTCGGGGAACATCTCGGTCCTGAAGGAACGCCTGGAGACATCGAAGACCATCCCGACGTGAGTGGGCTTGAAATCTTTGACCAGCTTCAAAAGCATCTGGGTAAAGCCGTAAACCGCGTTTGTTGGTACGCCCTTGGAGTTTGTCAGGCTGCGAACGGCATGATAAGCCCGGAAAATATAGCCGGATGCGTCCACAAGATAGATTTCTTCTTTTTTTTGCTGCGCCACGTTCTTCTCCACCGGAATTTATAAAATTAAGAAGAACACATCCTATAAAGGGTAAGGGCATGTGGCAAGTATTTAAGGTGGATAATTTGGGCGGGGAGTTTTTTTGGGGGGGGGATTGGACGGGGTGCCATGGTCTCACGAACGAAGTTCGGGAGGCCGTGTTCGTGCTTACGGTGTCGGGTAAAACATTTACCCGACCTTGCAACTCAATCCGCTTGACCGATGGCGATTAGATCTCTTCCTGTTTTGACGTAAATTGTGCCGTCCGCGCCTATGGCTTTGGGTACTACCGAATCGACATATCCCGATTCCGATGCTTCGGCAAGTCGTATTTGCCATAGCAGTTTGCCATTGGAATCAAGCGCTATCAATTTACCGTCGTAACCGGCCAGGATTTTTCCGTCCGCATCAACAAGCAGTGGCCACGGGTAGTCGTAAAGGAGCTTGTCGTATTGCCAGAGAACTTCGCTTTTACCGCTTAGCGCAGTGATTTTACCATTTTGATCGCGCTGATTCTCTGTCAATACGATCACAGCCGAACCGTCTTTTCTTATTGCGCATGTAGCTTCTGTTTCTGGTTCTAGAAATATTATGGAATCAGGAAGATAAAAGTCTTCCAAATAAGTGACGCTTTCTCCAGAGACAAGTATAAGCCTATTATAGTCTGAATCTTCGCTTCTTAACCAAATCCTGTCGTTCTTTGTATCGATGCTTGGAGGTGTACATGGATTCCAGGGAAGGTTTTGATGGCGAAGCAGTTCTCCTTCGGGCGATAGAAATAGCAACTTACCTTTATTGTGTGGCTCAACAGAATATTTGACTCCGCCCCAACGAGCGCCAAGAACAAGATTTCCTTCCGAATCCAAAGATGGAACGTCCGGGAAATAATAATGATCAAGAGTATATTCAATTTTTCCTTTGGGATTCATCGCAACAAGATGGTTATGATCGGCAATTGTATACAGGGTACCGTCTAAACCTATTGACAAACCGGAAAGCGTTTGGTTCTTAAATGAATAGCTCCAGATAATCTCTCCATCTTTTGCATTTATGGTGTACAGAGAATGATCGGAAGAAATGTACAACAGAGAATTTTTGCCGATTAGCATTGAATTACATTGGATTTCTTTGCCTGCGGTGCTCCATCTCAATGTTCCATCTGGATTGATTGCACAGAGTCCAACGCCTCCTCCACCGATATAGCATCCTATATAAATTGTTCCATCTCTATCGATAGCATGAAATCTATATGTGCGTTCTTCATAAGTCCATTTGATCGCAGGTTTTTCAGGAGCAGCAAAAGGACTGCGGTTGATCTTTGTGCCACAAAAACCGTCTATCGGCCAAGGCGAGTCATTTTGCAGACCTGATATGGAAGGACAGCCTTCGATCTCAGGGAATTTATCGCAAGCCTTGCTCGTAGGATTGCAGACAAAACCTTTGTCGCATTCTCCGCAGGACCCCCCACAGCTATCATCTCCGCATGTTTTACCTGTGCAGTCGGGAAAACAAACTTCAACTTCTTCCCCGTCGCCGTCCAGATTCAAGGTGATGTTCTCGTAACCTTCAAACATGTTGTCAAAACATCCGGAGGACAGCACAAGAAGGAAGCCCACTATCAACAGATTAATAACAGACCACAATTTTTTAGTATGAGACATGCCACCTCCACTCAAACCCCTATTTTAAGGAGAATCCAGTATTCACCCTTAATCACACCGGGTGCCATGGTCTCACGAACGAAGTTCGGGAGGCCGTGTTTCCCTATCGAACAGCATTGAACTTTCACCGATTCAAACTTACGATTGATACCCGCTCACAGCCTCCCAGCCTACGGCTGTGAGACTATGGCACCCTCGGTTTATTATTATTCAAAACTTGGCGACCAGCCTAATTTTTTTCGGCGAATTGTCGGATAAAGAATTTATCCGACCTACCTTGGAATACTTGTCACAAACTAAAAAAGCCATCCCCCATCACCCAAACGCAGGCCGCCCCAACTCGTGCCATTTTGCAAGCACGCGCGCGGGGATCAAGCCTTCTAGCGAGCGGCCATCTTTGATTCTTTTGCGGATTTCGCTGCTTGAGATATCCGGCAGGACGATGGTGTCGCTTGCTTCCTGCGACTGCCCGGCCCGGCCTATCCAGATTATCTCGGCCAGCTCACAAATGCGGTCGAAGCGCTTCCACTTGTGCGCCTCCGAGCGTATATCCGATCCCATCAGCAGCTTGAAATCAATTTCGGGGTAACGGCGCTTGAGTTCCTCCAGCGTGTCCACTGTGCGCGAGGTGCCGCCTAACTCTTTTTCCACGTCGCAGACCCGCGCCCTTTTGGGGAAGATCTCTATCAGCGACATGCACAACTCGCGCCTGACATCGTAGGGCGCGGACTCTTTGCCGAAGGCGTGACGATATACAGGCACCAGCCAGACCTCGTCGCAGGCAGCACTTTCAAGGGCGTACAAAACTGCGATCTGGTGGCAGATGTGCGGCGGGTTAAAGCTGCCGCCATAAATAGCAACTGTTTTTTTTGCGCCGCCGTCTGTCATCTCTTAACCGAAGACCTTGGCCAGCGCCGCCAGACCGATTTGAGTTGCGGCTTCTTCGGCGCGGCGGATTTCATCGCGCACGACCTGCTCGGACTGCATACGGTTGGCGACCACGGCGCAGATGCAAGCGGCCCTGAGACCCATTGTGCGGCAGATAGTGTAAAGCGATCCGGCTTCCATCTCGAAGTTCAGCACGTTCAAGTTGCGCCAGTCTTCAAGACTGCCCTGCAAAGACTTCTGCACGTAACCGCCGGCAGAATCGTAGCGCTCCTGTCCGGGAAAAAAGGTAGCCGAGGAAGCCGTGATGCCCGAGAACACCTTATGATCATAGTCTTTCGACACTTCGCGCAGGGCCATAGTCATTTCTATGTCTGCGGCTGCCGGATAGCAGGGAGGAGCGTAATGGTCGCTGGTGCCTTCGAGTCTGACTGCAGCCTCGGTGATAACCAGTGAGCCGACAGGAATATGATCTTGAATGGCACCGGTAGTGCCGATGCGCAGGAAGTTTTCGACGCCGAGTTGAATCAACTCGTTGACGACGATTTCGGTGGTCGGACCGCCCATACCAGTATTGGTGACGAGAATTTTAAGGTCGCCCAGCCGCCCCAGCCAGGAATCCAAGCCGCGATGGGAACCGATTTTTTTGGGGTTCTCAAGCTGGCTGGCGATAAGCTCGGCCCGCTCGGGTGCGCCCGGAATAATGGCGATCTTGGCGTCTTGGGTCAATTCACGAGATATTTCAATGTGATACTGTATGTGCTGTCTGTCTTCCAGAACCTTTACCTGCGGCATCGTATCTCCTCCTCAAAAGATGTACAACGTTGGCATTATATAGCAGAGAAGTGAATCTGTTTAGGAAATATCCTTATTTGGCATCTTGAAAATCGTGCATTTTTAAGCCCGGCGCGCGCGGGTGGGGACTAGAGAAATTACAAATGCCAATTGACAAATGCCAATTTTACCGTGGTAGCCCAACGTAGGGGCGCGATTCATCGCGCCCTTGCCCTGACTATTATTAGGAGCACAGTCGGGCGCAATAAATTGCGCCCCTACTATATATTGTTTCTTAAATCATGGGGATTTTACCCCAGCGAGGAATGGCCTTCATGCTAACTACAGGAGATGATTCTTATAAATGGGCGGCCACGGAGGGCCGCCCCTACGATGTTTTCTTGTCTGTGCAAAATTCCACAAAAGGTCCCTGCCAAGCTTCCGCGCCCGGCGGCTTCCCAATCGTCACGCAATTTGCACACCTTACTTCCCACCCACCCTACCGCTCGGGCTTAAAACGTCGCTTTCTTTCAAGCCATACCAGAAATTGCTTTGACGATTGAATCTGCTGATGGATAATCCAATGTAAACCTGAGGGAAACGAAACCGGGAGGCTTTTATGATCCGTAAAGCATTGTTCTTGTCCATTGTCGTTGCATTCGTCCTTTCGATTCCCAGCCCTTCTTTTGCAAAAACGCAAAAGTTAGTAGAGGCCCAAGGCAAGGTGCTGTGGAGTTCACTGGTGCGCTATGTCAGGGTTGATCTGGATATGGAGATTATGGACAAAGACCGCGACGGCGGTTATCTGCTTTTCAAATACAAAGCCAGCCACGGAGAAAAGTGCCGCTCGGCGGTGGAAATCATCCCCTTCAAGCCGGGAGAAAAAGCTCCAGCTAAATCCACCAAGGTACAAGTGTCCATCCCCTGTACTTCGGGAGTCCAGGAACGTATTTTCTTAGACGGCCTGAATAACAAAATCAAAAAAGAAAACAAATAATTTCAAACAATTAGAGCAGAGAAGCGAGCAGGGACGTCGTCCCTGCTAAAAAAGTTTCAACTGCGACTTCCGCAGAATTCTCTTTAAGCAAGCATATTTTCAGAGAGGAATAACTTGAGATGGGTTGTCCTTTAAGCACGGCTTGCAAACCACCCGGAAGAGCGATTTACATAATATTTACAACAATTTGCTTAAATTGCGACTTGCGAATAAAATGTGAAGTTTAGTATTTATTCGCAATGATAACAGCGGAATAATTAATGCCGAAACGGATAAAACAAGAAAGCCTGAGAAGGATTCCGAAAGCGATAGTAGTCGCGTTTCTGGGTTCCGTCTTCGCCTTTGCCCTGGCGGTGGTTTTCGTGTTCAGTTCGAGCTTCGGTACGCGCCTGATAATCAATTTTGCGAACCAAGCTCTGGCTGTCCTTTCCGAACCTAATCCGAAATTGGAATTGGAGTTGGAGTGGCACCTGTTCGACAGCGCCATAACGATTACCGATTTCAGCTTC
>CAYTHG010000005.1:0-36090 GCA_964437525.1 uncultured Myxococcales bacterium
CTCTATTTCATCCACCAAATCGTAAACAGATTGTTCGAAGGCTTCCGTGCGGTGCGAACTTTTATCCATATCAGATCCTATAAATCCAGATTCATCGTCAGTTCCCGTTGGGTATGTATTGTTAAAGTTAAAGACCTTGTCGGACTGCGTACTGTCCGCATCACTGGTCTCTGCAAGGGGCGTATCGCTATTCTCCATTTCCGATAAGCATTTATCCACCGTTTCTTTCAATGTCCCAAAACAGGTCTCTTTCGAACGCTCGTATAGCTGTGAGACTTTATCCGAATCCAAGGGTGCCCAATCTCTTTCACGCCCTACAAGGTGTGTCAGGCCGTGTATCGCCCACGCGACTGGATCCCTTGGGTTCCAGTCTGGATTTTTCGTCAAATTACGTTCCAGCCCCATTTCCAGGCCGGTAAGGGCCACTTGCAACCGCAAGTTCGGATCGTCGATGTTTTTTAACGGGTGGTCTTTTCCTGACACGGCATTGATAGCTTTCGATGTCCAGAAATCCCAGCAGTCAGCATCGTTAAAATCAATCAGTTCCGGCAAATCCAGCCACCAAACCGCCTTTCTATCTGTTAACGACCACAAATAGATAGTTGGCAAGTCATCCATTTTTTCCATCGCCATCAAGCGGGGGATTTGGTCTTTTCGACAGTAGGTGATACCTCGGTGTCCTTTTCTGTTCAAAACATCCAGAGCTTCATCCGGAAGACCACCAGATGGGACGACTCGATAGGAATACATTCCGTTCGATGCAACTTTCTCCAACAACCCTTGCTTGACCGCTTTGGATCGGATCGCCGATAGATTTCTTCCCTTTGGAGTTCCATCATTTTCCGTTAACCCGATTACTGTGGCAACCTCGTCGGGTGTCCATATCGTGATTCTTGAATCAGGATTTGGACTACCGTGAAGTTCGTAGAAGGCCAACAGACGATCTGTATAGGATCCCCGTTGCAGGATCTCTAACCCTAATAAGTTTTTATAATAATATTTCTGATCCATCTTCTTATTCTCCCTATTGAGAAACCGTTCCCAGTCAAGTCTTTCCGATCCTGTTCTTCATTTTTCCAATAGGTATTTCACTTTCTATTTCCATCTTTTCGGTATCCGTTTCCGAAGCCTCTTCCGACTGCCAACAAGCCCTTCCGTTTACCCAGCCCCCTATGGCCTTGGGAACCCGTTCCCCATTGGGGGACGGGGCTAATAGCTTGCAAATTAATATAGCTACTTGGCTAGCAGGTTTATAAAGGCTACTTAAAGATATCGCTGCCTCTGGGGTAACGAGTCGTTTCTTGTGAAGCAACCAAAGGTTTCCCGTATGACAGCGAATGATTGCTTTATCGGCAGCTAATAGTTTCCTACAGAGAAACATCTTGTGAACCAACTTTGGAATCTTCAATAACGGTATCAGGATCAAATTGCCGGGGAGGGAAGCCTGCTCAGGAAAACCTGTTTCGGCGGGTATAGTTAAGATTGGCATCATGAGTTCCTTTCATAGATTGCCCTACCAGGCTGCGGCACAGCCTGGAGGGCATTCCTATCACGGTTCGAATCGGTTAGATGATTCCAGCCAGGATGTCATCAATCGAGTTACTACCCGGCTTGAACTCCGGTTTGGATATTGTTTTCGGTTCGGTCTTAGGTTCCGACCCTACTTTGTTTTCCGGTGCCACCTCTATATCAGGATCAGAGACTTCATCCTCAATGCTATCGGTGGAGTCATCCCGTGGGGCTTCCACATCAGACTCATCCTTTCGATGGGCCCGGGACAAATCCCAGTTTTCCAGTTCGTCGTTGATGGCTCGAACGACTGCGGTAGCGATACAGGACTCAAAAGATTCACTTAACATAATGTTTTCTCCTAAAAGGGGTTTGTTGATTCCGACAGCCCAAACTATTTGGGCTGTCGGATTGAACCGAGTGTCATCGGTCAAAAAAATCGGTGGTCACATCAAGGGATTGAGCGCTTTCCCGTCAATACGAAGCAGCGCTCCATCTGTACCGACCTCAAACGGAGTATTGCAGATGACACACTCAACTGTGAGGTGCATTTGCTCATCTGCCACCTCATAGTCAAAACTTTCTCCAGAAACAGCTTGCTTGTCTCTGCAAATAGAGCATTTGCATTCCGTCTCGCTTGGCTTTTTGTACGACCGGAGATCATCCCTCTGTACTCGTTCGAAACCTCCACACGGCATTCTCCATCCAGTGTCCTGGACTTGAACAAGTGCATATTCATATTGCGTCTTCGCAACTCCCTTTTCCATTCCACAGGAACAGGGAGTTATCTCAACATGCCATCTCATAACCCAGTGTGTAAGCTTGATCTGAATGTGGTTGTGCCCACATACAGGACAGATGTTTTTCGCGGGATTCTCTGCAGGTTTGGGTTGCTTCTTCTTAGGCATTGCGGTTCTCCTTCTCATTGTTAGTCTTCTTTTTCAACGCTTCGACCACATCATCGAGGTCGAATCTCAACGTTCGTATGCCTAGTCGTATGGCGGGAATGTCCTGTTGGGACACCATACGCCGCAGTGTACGAATACTGATTGAAAGGGTTTTCGATAGTTCACGAATTGTCAGCAAATAATCCTTGTCGGTGTTCATGTCATATCCTTGCCGGTTACGGCGTAATTTATACATAAACAGGTGGTTATAGGCACTCTACCGATCAAAATGGCTTCATTTTGGGACAGGTTTCCCAATTTTTAGGGGTTTTACGTGGCGGATAATTAAACTGACACTGAAATTTTTCAGATACATCAAAGGGGAAAAGTTGTCAGATTTCTCCAAGGAAGAAAAATTGATGAAAATAATGAGATTTCGTGGACATTTGAAAGGGGCTTAAAGGGTGGGTTTAGAGACGGTTTAGCTACAATAGGTTGAGTTTGCACCGCTGTTGGCGCCATTCAGGATAATGGCAGAGAGATTGCCAATAAAGTGATCAGTCAGATAATGGTCTGTACATAATGGTAGAGGACACGATTGAGAGCGCCAAATATCCAGTGCGGTGGATATTTGGTGTCATGCCTGATCGCCAGCCGGAATTCTGGCGCGGCGGAATAGCTAGGGGAGCCCTTCCGGCAAAATTTTGCCGAAGTCGACGACCGTCCATATACTTTCGTATTTTTAGTATGAACCTGATCTCGGACACCCTCCTCAAAATTTTGGGTAGGGTCGGTGGGGCATCCAGTTATTAGGGAGTGGCCATCAAACATTTGTTTCCCGACATCAGTAAAGGGACTGATTAAAGGATAGCCGCCGACCCTGTTATGGCTATTATCCGAGTTGCGTACAATAGGCATAAGGCGCAACTGGTCAACCAAGAATCAACTACTTACGTCGTTAAAAACACCCCGTTGGCGTGGACTGAGTTGCGTCTTTCATATAGGTTCGGGAAATTAACAGGTGATCCCCTGCACCGCTGATAGAATATCATCCGTGCTTGGGTGTGTATAGATTGCTGTGGTGCTTGGATTTGAATGCCTGACAGCCTGTTGTACAAGCCTAAGATCTCCGGTCTGCCGCCATAAAGAAGTAGCAAAGGTATGTCTAAGGGCATGGAAATTCAGGGTGCGGTCAAATCCGCACCGATCTTGCCAAGTCCGAAACATATGTTGGATGGTACGGATGCTGATTCTACCACCGGATTTCTTACCAGACCGCCCACCCCCCCTCGATAGTAATAAAGGTGCATCCGCTTTCAAGGATTCGCCACATTCACGCTTGTAGGTGATGAATCGGCTTACCTTCCTTCTTAGCTTATCAGGCAAGGCGACAGTTCCGCCTTTATGACCCTTGGTGGTTTCGGGCCTAAGACTCCACACTCCTTTGGTGCCTTTTCCGTTCAGGACATCCCCAACGTTAAGGCCGGTGATTTCCGATATCCTTAGCCCGCAACCTAAAGCGATAGACAGGATGACATGATCCCTTAGATCGGCCTCTGCCCTTCCGGTAGCATTCAATATGGTCTTAATTTCAGCCTGTGTCAGGGTTTGTGGGGTTAGATCTGTATGACGCATAGGATGTTCCTTTCTCTTCATCAATATACGTTTAACTACTCAACATCGCTCACAATACCAAGTATATTATGCAGATTGACTGATAGGGTGTTCCGGCAAAGGAAAAGGTGTTGAATGCTACGGGCAAATCTATCGAAACGACATACTGCAACAACATCCAATTTCCCAGCCTGAGCATCCGCCATAAGTCTATCCAGTCCAGGCCGGTCTTGCTTGGAGCCAGATATTCCCGCATCTATAGATGTCAACAACCATGGCCGGTACTTAGACCTGTCGACAGAGCCAGACTCTAAGACTTTTGTAAAGCAAACTTTCGAAACTTTTTAAAGGAAACTTTCGACCATGATCTGTCATAACCGTTTAATAAATTTGCGGGCCGCGGGACTCCGCCCTCCAAAGCCACATTGAAAACGCATTGAAAATGGCATGTCGAAAATCGAAATGGGGATCGAAACCCCCTTTTTTACAAAATAATTCCAAAATTCGTCAATTTCCTCAAACAGGATTCCGAGGGCGTGGGTAGAGTTCTGTAGTAAGTCGAATTCGGCTACTGGATTTTAGAGAATCCGACTGCCGAACGAAAAACCCAGAAGAAAAAAGCTCAAAATCATTTTTTTCTGGGTTGTTGAATTGACGATAAAGCCAAAACCGGCAAGGAGATGAATAATGCAACAGACACAAGACAGTGTGCAAAACGAATGGGAAACGATGCTGGCGGGCTATCCGCCACTATTGAACCCAAAACAGGTACAGGAGGTGAGCCTGGGCATCATCCGAGCAAACGATATTTACAAACGTCATGGTAAAGATTCTAAGAGACTGGATCTCGATGTGCGTCTGGTCGGTGGTCGAGTATTCGTCACCCGTGATTCCGTTGTCAGGGTGCTTACCGGCAAACCTGACCTTCCTCTGTAATTGAGTACAGGTAGAACCCGATGGCATCCCGACCACTAACAGGCCGTGAACAAGCTCGTTTGACGGCAATGAATAAGCAGTTGTATCCTGCTCATATTCGGGTGAAACCGTCGGGGTCGTTTATGTTCGATTATCGGAAGGATGGAAAATCTGTCCGTAAAGTTGTTGGTAGTGACCTTGAAATAGCTTATGAGAGGGCTCTGTTACTTCGGAAAAATATCGATGATCTACCGGTAATGTCTTCCAGGGATGTAACCTTGGAGGACTGGCATTCCAAGTGGATTTCAGATCGTACCGGATTGGCGGAATCAACCAAGGAAGCAAACACTTATTACTGGGCAGCCATCTCTGATTTGCTGAAGAGCAAACGCCTAAACAAGATCATGGAAGAGGATGTCCGAGCTATCTTGGACGCCTTTGTCAAACCCATCATGCAGGAGAACGTCGGGTCATATCTATCCACCTGTTTCAAGGCGGCGGTCAAGGCCAAGCTGTTGACAGAATCACCCTGGAGTCAGTCCAAGAAACGTCGTAAAAAAGCGATGGTCATCTTGTCACCGGAAGAATTGAAAAGAGTCTTTGAAGCTGCTTCACCGAGTTCCCGTGCAGGAATGGCCCTTGCCGGATTTTGCGGATTGAGGTTGGAAGAAATCATGGGTCTTCGATGTGAAGATGTGGACATGGAAAAGAGGCTCGTTTATATCCGTCGGGCACGGCTGAAGATTTTTGGCAGTGACAGCCGAGAAATTGTGAAGGAGACGAAGACCGGAAAGCCCAGGGTAGTGCCGATCCCTCAGATAGCCTTACCATTCATCCTGTCGGCTGTCGAAGGCCGAAGCAGTGAAGAGTACCTTTATCCAAAGTATCGTAAAGATTTCCCGAATCGGTTGAGGACGGCCTGCCAGCAGGCCGGAGTTCAGAGGGTAACTCTCCATGACCTGCGGCACGTCTGCGGGTCGAACCTGATGATGACGGGCGGTGTGGCTGTGGCCCAGGCGGTCCTCGGCCACAGTCAGATCAACACGACGGTGGACATTTATGGGCACCTGAGTTCCAGTTACCTAGTCCGGCAGATGGAGCTGGCGAACGGAACGGGTGAAACGAGCGAGCGATTGGTTACTTTGGCTATGAAATTTGCCGACCACGGCAACCCGGAAGTCCGTGAAATGGCCTCCCTTGCCCTGCAAGTTTGTCACCATTTGTCACCGGGCATGAAAAAAGGACTTAACCCAACAGGCTAAGTCCTTGATATTATTGGTGGGCGGTACTGGACTCGAACCAGCGCCTTCTACCGTGTGAAGGTAGCACTCTACCAACTGAGTTAACCGCCCGCATTTTATAAAGAACATCGTGCTTTCTGCCCGGCCCGTTTCACAGGCGAGGCAAGTGCTGGTAGGCGATGTGGGATTCGAACCCACGGCCTCTGGCTTCGGAGGCCAGCGCTCTATCCAACTGAGCTAATCGCCCATAAGATCGGCTTGCATATTCATGCACGCTTCACGGCTAGTAGATATACAATCCCTGGCCCCTGCTGTCAAAATAAATCAGTGATTCTTTGAGCTAATTCAAGGTACGGGACAAAAATATCTCCGGCTTATTACTTGTCCGGCTTGATGGCTGGCAATGCTATGGGTGGGTAGCGGTAGCGAGCCCCGCGTCTGTAAACACGCAATTGTATTACCATCCAGCGCAGGGTGATTACGTCGCGCAACAGGAGCCCGCGCTTGTCAAGCCAGCCCGACTCGCGGCGGCAGTAGCGAAAATCCTGTTCTTTGAACAGTTCAACCCAGTAACCGTGCGGCTGTTCGTTGAAATGCCCAGTGCCGCCCTGATCCGGCGGGGCTCCGGCAAAGACTATCAAATCGGAAAATCGCGTCAGGTTCTCCACCAGCACGGGAGCCTTCTCCGGCGGCAAATGCTCTGCCACATCGAGGCACAAAGCCATGTCGAAGCGCCCCAAATCTTTGTCAGCAAGCGGGCGCGACAAATCAAGCGGTACGATCTCGGGCAGGCCCGGCGCACGGAATTCCTTTGGACATGGTGAGAAATCGAGTGGTAGTACACGTGCGCCCTGTTCCGCAAAATACGCGGCATGAAATCCCGAGCCACAGCCGAAGTCTATCAGGCTTTGGGGGCGGTACTGCTTGTATATAACCGAAGCCACTCCACGGGCGCAACGCGTGTACTCTTCGTTCTCTGCTCCCCACAGTCTGAAGAACTCCTGATCGTATAATTTTTTGTGTTCGTTTCCCAATATTAATTCCATATCTTACTTGACAAGTTTTAACAATCGGCTAGCATTATACTCAATATTAGGGGTAGTTCCACAAAAAGCGAAAAGAAAGCATCCAGCCATGGAAACTCAGCAGTTGGTAATACGTCTGCGTGCAGCAGGAATTATTGCCGGACCCGATCATTTTGTAATCGGCGACGGCTATGGCAACCCGGACAATCATTGCAGTCTCTTTATCATAGATACCAAGCTTTACAAATCTCTAGACCTGTTGCAAATCTTGCTCGACAGACTGTGGGAGCAAATCAAAGGTTTGAACTTCAATTATGTTATAGCTCCCAATGAGCAATCGCTGCCATTGGCCGAGATGCTGTCCGGTCTGGCCGAAAAGCATAAGGGCGGACAAGTCGAAGCCGTTCTTTTTGATCCCAATAATCTTCCGCCCGAGGACAGCACGATTCTGCTTCATGACGATATCGTCAACAAGGGGCGTCAGGCAGGCGACGTATTAAAGATATTGAAGAAAGCCAACAGGCGACTGGTTGCCATATCGAGCATCTTCACGCGTATCGACGGCGGCGAGTTGTTCGGCGTTCCGGTTTTCAGCGCCATAGACCGCCAACTGGCCTGCTACCCGCCCCAAAATTGCCCGCTCTGCAAACAGGGGCTGGCAATCAACACCCGCTATGGCAAGGGCAAGGATTACCTTAAGAATCGGAGTTTGGATAATACAGAGCAAGAATTCGAGCAGTCTCCGGTTTAATAATTAACAGGAAAAAAGAGAAATATTCCGGAGCAGACAGGGATGCCTGCTCCAACGCGAAGGGCTATGCTTGTTTTCCGTTGGAACAATGCTTCCCAGCTTGCTCCAAAGTTATTTTCGTGTCTGCGGCGGTGAAACTAAGACACCCGGTTTCATCCCCAGCAGCTTATGGAGCCGCCGGTGTTTTGCTATCTTCTGTCTCTTCGGCACTCTTCAAGCCGAACTGCTCCATAAAGAAATCGGCCTTGGCGCGATAGGCTTTCAGGCGGTTTTTCAGCTTGCCTATGGAATGTCCTTCGTCCGCAAATATCAGTGCCTTGACATAGTTGCCGCGTTCCTTCAAGGCTTTCTCGACCTGCAGCGCTTCATCCACCGGCACACGCGGGTCGTTGGCCCCGTGGATGATAAGCAGCGGGGTCTTGACGCGATCTATCTTGAAGATGGGCGAGATTGTTTTCAAGAGCTCCACGTCGTTAGCACTGCCGTATTCTTTCTCACGCACCTTGCGGCGGTAGCCCTTGGTGTTTTTGAAGTAGGTAATGAAATTGACTATTCCCACCGAGCTTGAGGCGGCCTTGAACAATTCTGGGTATTCGGTGATGGCTGCCATAACAACAAAACCGCCGTAGCTGCCGCCGTTTATGCCGAGTCGCTCAGGATCAGCTGTGCCGCTGGAGATAAGCCAGTCGGCTGCGGCCTTGTAGTCTTTTATGGAGTCCATGCGCTTCTCGCAGTTATCGAGTGCCAAGTACTCGCGCCCGTAGCCCGATGAACCGCGCACGTTGGGGGCCATGATGCCGATGCCGCGCTCGACGAAAAACTGCACGTTGCGAATGAAGCCCGGCCTGAACTGGCCTTCCGGTCCGCCGTGGGCATAAATGACGAAAGGTGCCGTTTTATTCTCGTCACCTTTGGGCCTGTAGATAAAGGCCGGAATCTTGCGCCCGTCGAAAGTGGGATAGAAAACCAGTTCGGGACGCACGAAGCGCGAAGGATCGATGCTGCCGTAGCCCGTCTGCGTTATCTGCTCGGTCTTCATTGTCGTAAGGTCCAGGCGGTAGATGTCGGTGGTTTTGATCGGGTCGGAGTAAACGTAGTAAAGCGCGTTTTCTGCAAAGTAAAGCTGATTGATTATTCCGTCGCCAATTTCGGGACGCGACAACTCGCGCCCGTCGCGTTTGTCAAAGATCACCATACGGCTCAAGCCGTTCTCGTTGTAA
Source organism: uncultured Myxococcales bacterium (assembly GCA_964437525.1). GTDB lineage: Bacteria > Myxococcota_A > SURF-8 > SURF-8 > SURF-8 > JAKQSH01. The sequence goes on from CAYTHG010000005.1 coordinate 9,163, forward strand.
ACATAAGCGCCGTGATCACCGCCTTCTTCCAAAGCATAAGATTCCAGCATCCAGCCCGCATCGGCTACAAGCTCGCTTTTGCCTGATGCGATATCCATCTTGAAAAGCTTTTCATATTCCAGTTTGTCGTCACTCACATACAGGATGGAATCCTTGTCAAAAAAAGACGCCGCTCCGTAATAGCCGTCCTCGCGTCCTTGAGGCGAAAGCATACGCGGGCTTGCTGTCTGCTTCGTAATATCCAGTAGATAGATATCGCTTTTGCCGCCGCCGACATGGCGCGTGTATATCAGGCGCTCTTTTTCAAGGTCGCTCAAATAGCTGTAACCTTCAAGCTCGGCCAGCAACTCCGATTTTCTGGTTTCGATATCGAAGCGATAGAAGTCGAAGTCGCGCCCGTTGCGGCGATTGGACCTGTAAACGAAGAAGGGCTTTTCCGATCCCTTTGCAAAAAGAAGATTGTCGGCGCGCACCTCACGTCCTGCATCCACGGGCGCAAACTCGCGCTTGGGATCGGTCAGATCAAGCAGATAAATATCGAACTGCTCGTCGCCGCCGACATCTGAGCCTATGGCGATATAGCGGCCCGACTCGGAAAGTCTGTAGTAGTCCATGCCTTCGGGGAAACTCACTGCGTCGGTTAAGGCTTCCAGTTTGTCTGCGCGTTTTCTGAAAAGCTGGTTGACGCCCTCGGGCCAGTCTATGTAGTAGACCCAATCGGCAAGTTCTTTACTGGCAGGGTGAAGCGCCGTCTGCGGTTCCATCACCGAGCGGATTTTCATGTACTCGTCCATGCTCGATAAAGACGCTGACTTCTCGGCTGCAGGTTTTTCCGTCGCCGGTGCGGGATCGGGTGCGTGTCTACAGGAAGACATAATTACGAGTGCGCAAAACAATGAGCAACAAGCGGCGATCTTAGAAAGTCTGGACATCTGTATATGCTCCCGGAATACCTGGATGGTAAAAAAGGTTTGTCGTATCAAAGCGAGATTTCGATTGTTACAGGCTCGGAAGACGTCTCGGCGCTGAAAGCTTCCGCATCGAGAATGTCTTTGCTTCCGTCTGCATAAATCAAAACAGGAATCAGTTCGCGTCCCGACGGGACATGGGGATAAACGCACAAAAGATCATCGTCTTCCTGCACGCATTCCACCTCGGGCAAGAGCAGACCGCTTTGCGAGTCTTTAAAAGCCAAATTTAAGTCTTCGGACGAACCTGTCAATATTATCTCAAGCGCCGCCGTTTCTATCTTCTGTAAAGTGATTGAAACCGGCACAACTTCGCCCTCGGGCAGATCGGCCAGAACGCTTGCGGCGTTGGCGTAGCAATTGACAGTCGAGGCTTCAGGCAATATCAGGAAGCCGTCAAAGGCTCGTGACAATCCCGCTGCAAGCTCGAACTCCATTGTAATGCTGACAGGAACGCTCATGCCTTTATCGAGATTGTATTCTTCCACTACAGGAGCGTCCATGTCCGCAGCGTCTATCACGACAGCGAAGTCCAGCAGATACGCGGCGGAATAGATTTCCTCTGCCGCCATTGTCTTTGTCTGTTTGTCTGTGAGTGTGTCGGGCATTTGCAATTGCAACTCGACAAAGCCTGCGTCCTCGCTGTGGCAGATGCAGCCGCAGAAGGCCGGAAGCACTGCCAGAATCAACATGAAGAATTTAGTCAGCTTCATTATTTCTCCCATTTCACTTCCAGCTTGACCCGTGTCTTGCCGCGTTCGATGCTGACTCCTCCTGAGTCGCCGCCTATGCCGCCAGCCGTGCCGCCGCCGCCACCGCCTTCAAGACACATTGACTGCCCGCCGCCTGCCGCCGATTCCTGAGAGTCGGAGCCGGACTTGAGTTTCTTGTCGGATTCTTCTTCGTCAGAATTTTCCGCTGCTTCGGCCTGTCCGGGAAGTTTCTCAAAATCTATGGCCACGCGGGATAGAGCCTCGGAGAAGAAGTGCGAACCGCCGGACTTGACCGCTTCCGGTGGGGTGACAGGTTCCCATAAGCCATCCACCATGTGCCAGCAGGCGTACTCGTCCATGGCTTCAAACATGGCAGCCTGGGTTTCGGCTAAAGTGTTGGCGAAGGAATGCGGGTGCAGGCAGAACATGGCCGCCTGACGATTGATTATCACGCCGCCGCCCTGCATGTCGGAGATGGGTGCCAGGATCGGTATTCCGAAATTGAAAGAACGTCCGCGAGCTGAGTAGATGTGCGCCACGCCGCTGTAAACGATGACCTTCTCGCCCAACTCCACGCGCGAATCGGATTGAATGAATATGGCGCCGCCGATTGCGTTGTAAAGCCTGACGTGGCCTTCTTCCACAACGATCTGCGTGCCATCCGAAGGCAGCACTTGGCCTTTCATGAGCGGACCCGATTTTCCGTCCGGGCTTGTATACTTGACGTTTCCTTCGATATTCAAAACGCCCCAGCCGGGGTTTTCTTCTTCTCCTACGGCCCACAATTGCCCGCAGAAAAGCAGGATTGCAAAAAGCGTCAAGAGTGCAATGCGTGTTTTCACCATGCGTACCTCCCTCCCACTGTCAGGGATATGATGTGGCGCTGGTAGTCGTAGAGATCCACGCTTGAGATATTGCGGCTGTATTTGTAACTCATGCCGAGATCCAGCCAGTCGAGAAAAGTGCGCGACAGAGAAGCGCCTAAGCCTAAAGCGTGATCCTTGCGATGTTCTTTGAACGACGGGCTGTCGTCGGAATCGTAGTGATCGAGGTATTCGTACTGCAACCACAAAGCGCCGCCCAACTCCCAGGGCAAAAGACCGGATAGGCCTGCAAAGGGTCCGATGGCCCAGCGGTCGTAGTCTTGCCGCTCTGCGTCCTCAAAGCGCGCTCCCAATTCGGCGAATACTTTCAGGCGGCTGTCCAAAAAGAAAAACGACTGCCCGGCGCGGAACTGCGTGCCGTAGTTGTTGCGCGCCAGATGCCTGAAGATATAGCGCCCGAAGCTCAAGCGTAAAAAGGTCTCACCGAAATCTGACTCTTTTATGAGCCACTTGGCCCAGCCCGCATGGGACTCGGAGTAGACGTACATATCTTCTTCGTCCACCAGTGGCCCGCCGTCAAGCAGGCTCAGGCGGAAGGAATACCCGGCTTCGATTTGCTGATCGAAGCCGAAGCCGTGGAATAAAAAGCGGTAACGCGGATCGCCCGCAAATGCCGTCTGGTTGTAGTCGTCGGCTGTGTCGGAAAAATAGAACGAACGAAAAACCCGCGCATCGGCTCCCAAAAGGTGGCGCGGCATTCTAAGCAGGTTCAAGCTCATATCAATCGCCAGATCGAGGCCGAAAGCCGCCGGGCTGTCTTTTGTAAGCTCAAGATCCTCGGGTTCCTGAATCACGTTGGAATCATACAAGGGCGTCAGTGAAAGGCCGATGGAGAATATCGGCGGTTTGGGACCGGAGGCGTAGGTTTGATCGAGGCGCAATTTCGCGTCCTTTGCAAATTCTTCGCCTGTGTTTTTCTGCTGCAAAAAATCGTCGAACTGCGCTCGGGCCTGCATGTTGCGACCCAGAGCCGCCAGACACACGCCGCGATAATAACGGTAAGGGGCAAAACCAGAACGCCTGTCACTTGAAACTTCGTCAAGGTGCTTCAAGGCTCCCGACCAGTCTTCGAGTCCTATGGCGGCCAGCCCCATCAGATAGCTCCAGCGGGCTTTGTGCTGCTCGCCTTTGAGTGCATCTTTTATTTTGTTGAGTGTGCGCACGGCCCAGACAGCTTTGTCCTCCAAAAGATAGATTTCGGACAATCTGAAATGCAATTGGATATCGCCGGGGGAGTTTTTTGCGGCGCGGCGCAGCATGGTCTCGGCCTGGTATTGCTGGCCTTCCTGAATAAGCATTTGTGCCAAATGCAGGTATGCCTCACGGCAGGTCTTGTCGGCTTTGATGGCTTCGTTGAAAGCTTCCCGCGCTTTTTCTTTTTCCTGCTGCATCTGGTGCCAGACTCCGACGGAGACAAAGAATCCGCAGCGCCCGCCGACTTCGCCGTTGTCGTCGGGGATTTGCAGCTCGACTAAATTCTGGGCAAAAACATTGCCTGTTGCAAAAAATAGTACGAGCAATATGGCGATAGAAATCTTCTTCAAACTACTCACCGCTTTCGATTATTTCCAGTTCTTCTTCCACACGGTCGAGCAGCTCGCGCTCCATTTTCACGCCGCGATAGAACTTGTTGTTGATGAAAATTCCCGGAGTGCCTTCCATGCCGAAGGCCAGCCCTTCTTCTTTTTCCTTGCGGATGCGATCTATCAGACTCGGGTCTTTTCTGTCTTTCTGCGCTTTCTCTACATCCATCCCGATCTGCTTCATGTATTTGACCAGTTGCTCTTCTTCAAAGTCTGGAGCGTTGGCGTAAAGGAGATCATGCATTTCCCAGAACTTGCCCTGCCTGTCGGCGGCGACAAGGACGGTCGAGCACTGGATGCCGTGCTTGTGGGAACGGATGGGGAAGTTTTTGAAATACATGGCCACTTTGTCGGGCATTTTTTTGACTATGCGCCGTAACGAAGGACTTGCTATGCGGCAGTATGGGCATTCGAAGTCGGCGTAGACGACGACCTTTACCAGCGCTTTGGGATCCCCGTAGGCTTTTAGTCCGTCGAATTTGGATTTGTGTTCAACAGGCGGAAAGGCCGACAGCGCACGGTTTTTGAGGTTCGACTTGATACCCTTGGCATCGAGTCCTAAGATTGCGCGCCTGACGACGAAAGCCGCTATCCGTTTGGCCGCTTTGGAATCCGGCTCGTTAACCAGACAGTTCAAAATGGTATCTGTGCAACCGTAATAGCAGAACTCCTTGGATATGACTTCGGCCACCACTTTTTTCTGACGTCCGCTCAATGCGTCGTGACCTTTGATTTTATCCCACGGGATATTCGCTTCCTGTGCGTAAAGGCATGTGGCAAGCAGGCACAAAAGCAGGGCGGCGGAAATCAGGGTTCTACGCATTGGCTCTTCTCTTTCTGTTCAAAAAGCGATCCAGTCCGAAACGGCCATCGTCGAAAAAGAATATGTATGCTCCGATAGCCAGCCAGCCCAAGTCGCGGAAGACGGTATGCATACCGATTTCGTCGGCGGCTTCCTGGGAGGCAAAACAGCCGCAGGACATTTGCAGGTCGTGGGAAAGCGCTATGGACAAGGCCACGATGAACATGACCATCATGCCGCAGATCAAAAAGGCATTTTCTTTGGTCCAGACACCCAGTATAAGGAGTATGCCGACAAACAACTCCAGCCACGGCAGCACCAGCGTCTGCACGTTTATCAATTCCAGAGGCAGAATCTGGTAGGTCGCCACCGACAGCGCGAACTGGTAGGGTTCGTAGATTTTGAACAAGCTGGCGGCGATAAAGACTATCCCCATATACACACGCGCCGGGATCGCCAGCGCGGCCAGTACTGCTTTAATTTTTTCGTTTTTTATCCACATATCAATTCTCCAGCGGCAATCCGGCCTTTTTCCAAGCATCCAGGCCGCCTTCAAGATAATAAACCGTTCCGGCTTCCTGAGAAAACAAATCGTCGGCCAAAAGCTTGCCGATTTTTCCCGGCCCGTAAACGATTATGCGCCAGCCGTTGGCGGCTTGCTTGACCTCTTTAATTTTATCTGCCGATGTTGGAAACAGGCTGTCGTAAGTCAAAAGCATGGCTCCGGGAACGTGCCCGGCCTTGTATTCTTCTATACCTCTGGCGTCTATATAAAAATCACGCTCACGCTCGATATCTTTTACATCAAGGGCGATGGATTCCTTGGCCGTCTCGGGACAATCGGAATAAATTTCATAGGGCACTTCGGCAACCCAGGCTATAGGCTCGGGCCGCAACAAATTTACTGTCACAGCGACAAGGGCCGAGAATCCCACCAGGATTGCAACCCTTATGCAAAAGCGTTTGATACTCAAAACTTCCTCCTAGTGAATCTTATTCGGAAAGCGATTTACAGCAACGGAACCCTGCGTAGAGTCCTGTCCAGGTTGCGTTATAAGCGCATTTCAAGCGAGTCGATGCTCCGGCGCAGTTGAAAGCGCCGCCGCGCACCTGGTATCCACGGGCATCGACTGTCGTTGGCACGTCTACTATATCCCAGACATTGCCGTTGATATCAAAGGTGCCGTACTCGTTGGTGCAGCCGGCAAACGATCCTGTCGGCATGGGCTTGAAACATGGATTGCTACCGCCTCCGGTTTCTCCGCAGTAGTAACCGCAACCGGTGTTGACGTTGCAGTTTCCCGAAGGGATGCTGTTGTCTTCACAGTAGTCGTCGCAGAAAGTATCCACACAGTTGCAGATTTCGTTGGAAACTCCGGCTGTCCATGTGTCTCCGAAAACATAATCCGTTCCCTGCGGTCCGCTACAGGCCGGGAACCATTCTTCAGCCGTGCATAAGTGTTTCCCGGCGGCAGTACAGGCGTTTTTGAAATTTCCAAGGTGAGTGGCGTTCATGGGGTTGACATACCACGGCATGACGCCTTCACGACTGGTGGCTACACTCCCGTCAGAACCGACGCTGTCTGCATCGGCATCCGGGCGCGAGGCTTCGTAGCGATCTATGCAGTAATCGGCAACTTTGACCATATCATCCGGACAAGTGGGCTCAGGTCCATCGGTTTCTGCTTCAACTTCAACTTCGATTTCGATTTCAGCTTCGACTTCAATTTCTGCTTCGATTTCCACTTCAACTTCGACTTCCGCTTCGATTTCGATTTCTGCTTCGACTTCAGCTTCGACTTCGATTTCTGCTTCGACTTCGATTTCTGCTTCGACTTCGACTTCCGGCTCCAGTTCCGGTTCCATCTCGGGCTCGATTTCTTCTTCCAAGTCGGGGTCTAAATCGCCGTCGCTATCCTCTTCGACATCAAGCTCAGCTTCAATTTCGGATTCGGGATCAATTTCGGATTCAGTTACTACTTCCTGATCGAGTTCCCCGCTTATTTCGGTATCGCCATCAGCTGCGCCATCGTCCGCTTCGCTATCAACCACATCGGAATCGCCATCGACAGAACCGGGAGATGGCGGCATTTCTTTCATTTCGAGTTCCAGACAGGACATCAGCGAGAACGCCAGCAAAACCGCCGACAACAGAACAAATCTTTTCATTTTTTATCTCCTTTATCCCAGCAGCAGCGGAAACCGACGTTGCTGGCTGCACTAATGTAGCCCGAGCGGACGTAATCGCAGCGGTGCAGCATCATGGAGTCTGAGCAGTTATATGCTCCGCCGCGACTGTGCCCTTCCTGGTGCGTATCCCATTCCCAGACATTACCATTGATATCGTATATGCCGTAGGCATTGGTACAGTCGGCAAAAGCTCCCGTCAGCGACATATGCCAGACGCCGTACTGATCTTCTTCAAAAGCACATTTGTAATAAGGTTCATCACAAAAAGCGTCTATACCGTTGCAGGTGGCCGCCTCGTATTCCTCGCCATAACAATAGATGCTGTTGCTCGGACCGCCGCAGACCGCGCCCCATTCTTCAGGAGAGCACAAGCGCTTACCGGCTTTTTCACAGGCCAATATCGCATCGGCACGGGAAATCCTGGTCCAGGGAATAACGCCGGATACCGAGCGCGGCGCTGAGTCGTCGTCGTAGCCGGAATACATATCCGTAGCATCGGCCCGCGAAGCCTCGAAGCGATCCATGCAGAAGCGATTTTCTATGGGTACCATGCCGGAGTCGGGCGGGCATTCAAGCGGCTCGGCTTCGCCATAATCTATATCCTGTTCAAAAAGCTCCAACTCTCCAGCGCTTTCAATATCAAGCTCGGCATCGCCGTCTGATTCTATGCAACCGGCGTCTCCGTCGGCAAATTCAAACTCCGTCTCGGCTTCCGCTTCAAGTTCGTTCTCGAAAGAATCCGAATCCCGGTCACCGTCTACAGTTTCATCGTCAGAAGAACAACCTGCCACAAGGGTCAACGCCAAAAGCAGCGAGATTGTCAGCAGGGCTTTTTTCATTTGCAACACCTGAAGCCGATATTCGATGACGGATTGGGACCGGCGTCCACCTTGAGGAAATCGCAGCGGTGCAGAAGCTCGGAGTCCGAGCAATTATAGGCTCCGCCACGTCCGCGCCCGGAAGGATCGGAATCCCACTCCCAGACGTTGCCGTTGATATCGAGTACACCGTATTCGTTGGTGCAGCCCGAAAACTGTCCGGTGGGAGTCAGCTTGAAATTGTATGTGTGGCTGTACGCTTCTTCGTTCCCACAACCGGTGACCGCGCCGCCGTCGCAGAAGGTGTCTATGCCGTTGCAGGTGGCCGGATTGTATGATGCGCCGTAGCTGTATGTGGTTCCGTCCGGACCACGGCAGGATTGGTACCACTCGTCGGGCGTACACAGGCGCTTGCCCGCTTTTTCGCAAGCGGCCTGCGCGTCGGCCTGCGAGATACCGAGCCAGGGCATGACGCCGGGCACGGATTGCGGCGGCGAATCGTTGTCGGTGCCGGGGAAAGTCTCGGCGGCATCGGCACGCGAGGCCTCATAAATGTCGATGCAGAACAGGTTTTCGACCGGGACCATTTCATCGGGGCACTGCAGGAGTTCGACTTCTTCGTCGCCGTCTCCGGAAGCGGAGAGAACGCAGATGTTATCGCGGCAGATGTAGTTAATACCTTCGCAGTCCGAATCGTCGCTGCATTCGACCGTGCATTTTCCGCTGTCCAAGTCACAGAATTCGGGAGAGGTGCAATCGTCGTCTGAAAAACAGGCGCTTTCGGCTATACAGCCGCCAAGGAAGATGCAAAAGGCACTATATACGAGTATCAAATACTTCATCGGCTACCCATAAAGCGGTTAGAGGGTCCATACCAGAGCAATATCCATGCTACTGCGAAATCGTCTTACTTTGCGAAGAATGTATAGCATTTCATATATATACAGTCAATCCCCCTTATTAAGATGTTGTGGAAAAAAGCTGGAGGCAAACAGAAGAGTGGATATGTTTTAAGCCTTCTTACGCCAAAACAAGGTTTTAGCGGTTGACATTCGACTTCTTAAGAGATATTTTCTCTTAAGAAGCTGCAATTTAAGCATTTTAGGCCTTGTGTGCGAAATATAAAGAGATATTGTCTCTTGGGGAACAAAAATGATTATTGATTTTACCGTAGAAAACTGGATGTCGTTTAAGGATGAGGTTTCTTTCTCCATGATAGCCAGCAGGGAAAGACAACATAATGAACGTGTGCCTAAGATAAAGAAACATCAGATGCGCCTGTTGCCGATCTCAGCCATCTACGGAGGAAACGCTTCCGGCAAATCGAATTTTGTGAAAGCTATACGTTTCGCACAAAAATTGATTGTCGATGGAACGGGGTTGGACAAACCGATCCCATGTGAACCTTTTATTCTCGACGAGGATAGCACCGGTAAGCCTTGCTCATTTAAATTCACGTTGTTGATCGATGGCAATGTATATGAATTCGGTTTTTCCGTCACTCGTAAATCCGTAATTGAAGAGAAGCTTGTTCAAATAAGCAGCACTAGTGAGAAAACGCTCTACCAGCGCACAGGAGACAAGATTAAGTGGGATCGTTCCCTGGAAAAAGACGATTTCTTGAAATTCGCCTTCAGAGGTACCGATCACAACCAGTTGTTCTTGACCAATTCCGTGAGCCAGAAGGTTGAAAACTTCAGGTCTGTATATGACTGGTTCAAAGATCAACTTGTTACAATAGAACCCACTTCGAGATTCGCCAATTTCGAGTTGCTTACTAATAAAAACAGCCCAATATCAGACCCAGTTAATCAAGTATTGTCGCATATAGATACGGGGATTAACCGATTAGGCACACAAGATATCAACCTTGAAAACTTCCCAGAAAGTTTATTGAAAGACATTCGGGAAGATTTAGACGAAAAGCATTTAGCAGAGTTAACAAACGAAAAAGAACGAATTATTTTTCAAATTGAAGACGGAGACCTCAAAGCTAAAAGATTGATAGCGTACCATCCCAAACAAGATGGATCTGAAATTCCTTTTGATATGGATCAAGTTTCCGATGGATCGAAAAGAGTTGTAGATCTTCTTCCGGCCTTTGTCAGCCTTGCAAGACCAGATTCAAACAAAGTTTACATCATCGACGAACTGGATCGCAGTTTGCACACCATTTTACTGAGAGAGTTGCTAGAAGCTTATCTTTTAAGCTGCAATCCGGAAAGCCGTTCCCAGCTTATCTTTACCACGCACGACGTTCTTTTGATGGATCAGAATTTATTGCGAAGAGATGAAATGTGGGTTGCCGAAAAAAATTCAGAGTTCACATCCAACCTTATCTCATTTGCCGAGTACAAAGATATTCGTAACGACAAAGACATAAGGAAGAGCTACCTGCAAGGGCGTTTTGGCGGTATTCCACGCATTCTGCTCGGGAATTCGCTACAAGATTCTTCTGATTGCTGTCATAAATCGGAGAAATAAAAGATGTCCAAGAGGCGTTTTTCAAGACCCAATGTCGGCACCAAAAATTATCGCTGCATATTCATTATTTCAACAGAAGGTGAAAAGACAGAGCCTGAATATTTTGAAATGTTCAACATTAAAGAAGCTTATATTAAAATTGAATGTTTAAGAAAAAAGGGCAAGAGTTCTCCGAAACAAGTATTGAAAAGAATGAAAAAACGTCTTTCCGAAGCGAACTTCAGAAAACGCGACCAAGCTTGGCTCGTTGTCGATAAGGATAAGTGGACAAATGATCAACTTGAAGAACTTTGTAATTGGTCAAAGAAAAAAGGAAATTACGGTTTTGCCCTGAGCAATCCGAAATTCGAGTTCTGGCTTTTGCTGCATTTTGAGGATGGCAAAAAAGTCAAATCGTCAAAAGATTGTACGGAACGTTTGAATAAATATATTCCTGATTACGATAAGTGTCTCAACAAAGTGAAAAAAGATTTGCTTAGAGATATTGACAAGGCAGTCGAACGAGCAAAAACTAAAGATAACCCACCCTGCGAGAAATGGCCGCAGGGTAATGGAAGTACTGTTTACAGACTTATAGAAGAAATCCAGAATAAACCCCAACCCAAACAGGCATAAGCTTGCTGATATTGAGCAATCCAGCCAGATTCACTCCCTCGCAAATACATTCAATTCCCTGCCTCCCTTTGTGGACAATTGCCTAATTCTGTGTTAATATAGGCGAAATTTAAAACCGCCCGGCGGTCGATCCTAGATTAGTATAATGAATTTTTCATATGGAGAATAGGAATGGCTCCTAAAATCCTGTTGGTGGATGACAGCAAGACCATACGCGAAGCTATGCGTATGACCTTTGAAAATACTCCGTTTTCTCTCAAAAGCGCCGCTTCCGGCCAGGCAGGGATTGAGCTTCTGGAGGTTTTCAAACCCGATCTAGTGCTGGCTGATTTGCGCCTGCCCGATATAGACGGTTACCGTCTATGCGCTAAGATCAAAGAAGTACCCGGCATGGCCGCTGTGCCGGTTCTTTTGCTGAATCACCTGGGAGAATCCTCCGACAAGGCCCAGTCTAAAAAAGTCGGGGCGTTGGGGTTTTTCCCAAAACCATTTGATACCCAAGACCTGCTCGACCAGGCTCAGATGATTCTGGAAGACAAGTTGGCCGCCGCCGATGACGAAGAAGAAATCGAGATGGTCGATTTGGAAGAAGTCATCGAAGTCGAAGGCGAAGATGCCGAGATCATCACCACGGACGATATTGTCGCCGAAAGCGCGGCAGAACAGCCCGTCTCCATCTCCGCTGCCGAGGCCGCGCAGTTCCTGGAGCCCTTCGATGATGATGAAGATGAAGAAGAAATAATCGACCATATCGAAATCGAAGCGGCAAGCGACGAGGTTGAGGTGTTCGATGAAGGCTTCGATATCGACGACATGTTGGAAGTCGAAGATGATTTAGGTATAGAGGGAGAATTCGGGATATCCGAAGAGCTTGAAGAAGTTCGGGAAGAAAAAATCCTTTCACCGGCAGAAAAAGAGTTGCAGGAACTCGAAGAAATGCGCCACCAGCTTTTGTCCGAGGTGGGCGGCGACAGTCCTGCTCCTATTGAAGTCGAGAAAAAAGAAGAGCCCGCAGCCGTTGAAAGTCAAGACATCTTTGGCTTGTCGGAAGAGACTCCGCTTGAAAAAGAATTGCCCGAAGCAGAAGACGAACTGGAGCCCATCGACGATATCGACGACTGGATCTCGGAGGATATGTCTGATGAAGATTCTCTGGGCGAAGAATTCCATATAGACCTTGAACCAGCAGAGGCGGACCAACTTGATGCCATTGAAGAAATGGCAGACATACAGCAAGCTGAAGAAGAATTGCCCGAAGCCGTGCTGCTGGCAGGCGAAGAGTTCGATCTCAACTCCATGATGGTCACAGAAGAAGTTAAAGAGAGAACTCCAATTGAAGAAATCGCCGCTTTAGCAGAAGATGTCAGCGTCGAGGAAAGCGCCGACGATATAGTACAGCTTTTCCGTCGCGCCATACGCGAAGAGCTTTCGCAACTCGAAGCATCGCAACCCGAAGCATCGCAACCCAAGCCGCCTGTCATCTCCGCCGAGATGATGCGCGAGGTGATTCTGCCCGAACTTAAAGGGCTTATCAAAGAAACGGTCTGTGCCGAAGTGGAGCGGGCTCTTACAAAAATACCGACGCCACCGTCTTTGGGAGAAATCAAGCAGGCTTTAAGAACTGAGATGGGTCTGGAGATTCGCTCCGCCGTACAGCAGTTGCCCAAGCCCAAAGTGGAAACGAGCATAGATCCGCAGATGATAAAAGACGCCATCGCCGAAGCCATGCCGAAAACGGTACAGGCACCCGCCGCGCCGGAGATCGACCTGAAGACCATGGCCGCCGTGGTTCGCAAGGCGATACAGATGGAAATCGGAAACCAGATCGGCGATACGGCTCAGGCTGTGGCATGGGAAGTGGTGCCGGAATTGGCGCAGATTCTAATCAAGCAGGAAAGCGAACGTCTGGTCAAAAACGGCTGAGACGGGTTTGATCTGCTAACTCGCCAATATCATATATATTATCACGCAGAATGACCGCCTTTAAACAGGCGGCATTTTGCATTTGACTCTTTGTACGGAAGGCATTAAATAATGTTGTTCCGTTTTCGTTTTTCGCAGCATGAACCGGAGTTTACATTATGAGTGAAATACTGCCCAAGGGATACGATCCTTCCGAAGTCGAGCCGCGCCTGTATAAGGAGTGGATGGATAAAGGATATTTCAAGGCCGACGCCGAAAGCGATGCTGACGGGCGTCCTCCTTATTGCATAGTGATTCCCCCTCCCAATGTGACAGGTACTCTGCACATGGGCCACGCTCTGACCATGGCCATTCAGGATACCGTCACGCGCTGGAAGCGCATGTCCGGTTTCGAGACTTTGTGGCTGCCCGGCACCGACCACGCAGGAATCGCCACTCAGATGGTGGTAGAACGCGACCTGCGCGTCAACGAAGGCAAAAGCCGTCACGACATTGGCCGCGAGGAATTCATCAAGCGTATCTGGAAATGGAAAGAAGCCAAGGGCGGACGCATCACCGAGCAACTCAAGGTTCTGGGATGTTCCTTAGACTGGTCGCGCGAGCGCTTCACCATGGACGAAGGACTTTCAAAGTCCGTGCGCGAAGTCTTCGTGCGCTTGTGGGAAGAAGGTCTGATTTACCGCGACAATCGCCTCATCAACTGGTGTCCGCGCTGTCATACGGCTTTGTCCGATCTGGAAGTAGAGCATGACGAAGGCGTCGCCGGCGAGATGTGGTCTTTTGCATATCCTTTGTCGGACGGCAAAGGCGAGATAGTGGTGGCCACCACGCGTCCGGAAACCATGCTGGGCGATACCGCCGTTGCGGTTCATCCCGATGATGAACGCTACAAGCACTTGATAGGCACCAAGATCCGCCACCCGCTTCTGGGATACGAGTTCCCCATTGTGGCCGACGATGTGCTGGTCGATCCTGAGTTCGGAACGGGTGCAGTGAAAATCACCCCGGCTCATGATCCCAACGACTTCGAGTGCGGTATGCGCAACAAACTCGAATTCATAAATATAATGAACGAAGACGGCACCTTGAACGAACATTGCGGTCCTTATGCCGGATTGAACATGACCGAAGCCCGCGAGAAGGTCAAAGCCGCTTTGACGGAAAAAGGACTCTTCCGTGGTCGCAAGGATCACGAAATGAGCATAGGCCACTGCCAGCGTTGCAATACGGTTGTCGAACCTTATATCTCCAAGCAGTGGTTTGTAAAAATCAAGCCCTTGGCCGATGAAGCTATCCGCGTGGTCGAAGAAGGCGAAATCAAATTCATTCCTTCTCATTGGGTCAAGACTTACTATGAGTGGATGTACAACATCCGCGACTGGTGCATCTCGCGTCAGATCTGGTGGGGACACCGTATCCCGGCCTGGTACTGCGACGACTGCGGCGAAATTATCGTTTCCCGCGAGGCGCCGCAAAGCTGCCCTAAATGCTCGTCTGTAAATCTGCATCAGGACGAGGATGTGCTCGACACCTGGTTCTCCTCGGCCCTGTGGCCCTTCTCGACATTGGGCTGGCCCGATGACTGCGCCGATGTCAAGCGCTTCTACCCGACCGCCCTGATGGAAACCGGCTTCGATATCATCTTCTTCTGGGTGGCCCGCATGATAATGATGGGTATGCACTTCATGGACGAGGTACCCTTCAAGGAAGTTTTCCTGCACGCCATGGTACGCGACCACGAAGGCCGCAAGATGTCAAAATCTTTAGGCAACGTCATCGACCCTCTGGACGTGATCTACGGAATCGGCGTAGATGATCTGCTTGAAAAACGCAACGCCGACGCACTGGCACTCGGTGTCGCAGAACGCGAAGCCAAAAAAATAGTCAAGGCCACCAAAAAGCTTTATCCCGAGGGAATCTCCGCCACCGGTGCCGATGCCCTGCGCTTTACGCTGGTATCCATGGCTGGACAGGGGCGCGATATTAAGCTTGATATCCGCCGCGTCGAAGGTTACCGCTTCTTCGCCAACAAAATCTGGAACGCCAGCCGCTTTGCCATGATGAACCTCGAAGACTTCGATGCGAAGAAACCTGTTGATAAAGAAAAATACGGACTGGCCGAGCGCTGGATACTGCACCGTCTGCGCGAGACGGTCGCCACCGTTGCCGATGCCCTGGAAAAATACCACTTCGACCGCGCCGCCATGGCCATCTATCATTTCTTCTGGGACGAGTTCTGCGACTGGTACATAGAGATGGCCAAGCTCTCGCTTTACAAAAACGAGGACGAAGCCTCGCGTCATGCTACACAGCACACGCTGGTTCTGGCACTCGACACGGCCTTAAAGCTCCTGCATCCCTTAATGCCTTTCGTGACTGAGGAAATCTGGCAGCGTCTGCCGAAGCTCAAGGAAGAGGCCGAAAGCATTATGCTGGCCGCATATCCCAAGGCCGACGATCTGGCCTTTGCTGCGGATTATGCCGATGCCGAAGAAAAAGTTGCGCTCTTAAAAGAGATCGTGCGTTCGGCCCGTAACCTGCGCGTCGATTCCGGTCTTGAAGCCGGACGCAAAATCCCCTTGGTATTGCAGGCTGCCGATGAAAATCGCCGCAAAGATCTGGCCAGCTTCGAAGCATACGCCACCTCGCTTGCAAGGCTCGAAAGTTTCGCCGTCAGTGAAAATTATGAAAAAAGCGGCCCCTGCGCTTCGGGCGTTCTGGCCGACGTACAGCTCTTTATTCCGCTGGCGGACTTAATAGATGTTGAAGAAGAAGTCAAACGCGCCGCTGCCAAGCGCGACAAGCTCGAAAAAGAACTGGCGATTATAGACAATAAACTCTCCAACAAGAATTTCGTCGAACGCGCGCCGGAAGAAATTGTCGCCAAGCAGCGCGAAACCAGAGAAGATATAAACTTCAAGCTGGATAAGATCGTCAAGCATATAGCCGAACTGGAGGCTTAGATGTCAGCAGATGCAAACGGCAAGCGCTTCATCAAACCGCTCGAACTGTCGGAGGTCATCACCCTAATAGACCGCGCGTTAGATGAAGACATAGGCTCGGGTGACGTTACCACTCTGGCCTGTGTCGATCCCTTCCTGGAAGGTGGTGCAAAAATTGTCGCCAAGGAATCCCTGGTTCTGTGCGGCATAGAAGTCACCGAACAGGTTTTTTTGTCGCTTGATGAAGGGGCAGACATCAAATTGCATCATGCCGATGGTGACCGCCTTAATCCCGGTGACGAGATAATGACCATCATAAGCTATTCATCTCTGCTGTTGCAGGCCGAGCGAGTGGCTTTGAATTTTTTGCAGCGCATGTCCGGCATCGCCACGCTTGCGGCCCGCTATGCCTGGGCCATAGAAGGCACCAATGCCAAGGTGATAGATACCCGCAAGACGACGCCGAGCTGGAGGCAGCTTGAAAAATACGCCGTGCGCGTAGGAGGCAGCAGCAATCACCGTTTCGGACTGTTTGACGGGGTGCTCATAAAAGAAAATCATATCCGCGCCTGCGGTTCCATCACCAAAGCCGTCGAGGCCTGCCGCTCCGCCAATCATCATCTTTTAAAGATTGAAGTCGAAGTCACCAACATGGCCGAACTGGACGAGGCTTTGGCCGCCGGAGCCGAAGTCGTAATGCTCGACAACATGAACCCCAACGATGTCCGTATCGCCGTGGAACATGTCGAAGGCCGCGCCATCCTGGAGGCTTCCGGCAATATCACGCTCGATAACATCAGGCGTTACGCAGAAACCGGCGTGGATTACATCTCGGTCGGAGATCTGACCTACGGAGCGCGGGCGGTCGATATCAGCATGTACATAGACTAAGGCCATGTTTATACTGCGCAAGGCTATAATCGTTTTCTTGGCTTTCCTGCTGATCGTTGCGGCTTTGGCCTGCGACAAAAAAGACGATCTGCGCCTTGAGCCCGTCATAGATAAAAACAAAACTGCCGAGCGCAAATCCCCGAGTGTCGAGGACTTGCGCATTTTGTCTTCTCCAGACTTAAAACCGGTTCTGGAAAAAGTGATAGAGCGCGTAAAAAGCGACCCGCGCCTGCCGAAGATTTTCGTCGATTACAAAGACGACGAGATGCACCCGGCGCTTCTGTCGAAAAAATCTGGCGACTACGACCTGATGCTGAGCATTGGCAAAGAGAACTGGAAGTTCGCAGTGGAAAAGGGCTTTGCCCATTCAGCCGACGGTGTTTCTCTGGCCACCAATCAGATTTTACTGGCCATCAAAAAGCGAAAAGATCTGCCCGGCAATCCGCTCGATTACATAAAAAAACATCAACCCGAAAACATTGCTTTGGCCGATCCTGAAAAACGTATCGCCGGTGTGCACGCACAGGAAGCGCTGTTGCGCGTCGGGCTCTGGCATCGGAATGAAGAGAAGAAGCAAGGTAAGCCTTTTAAAAATCGTCGTGCAGCCATGAACGCTCTTGTGGCAGGCGAAGCCGAATTCGCCGCCGTATACCGTAGCGATCTGTTCGCAGACGAGCGACTGGGGATGATCTTCATGCTGCCCAAGGCTTCGCATTTCTCTATTGTCTATTATGGAATACCATTGTCAGGAACCGCTAAGCGCGATGCCGTGCGGCTGTTTTTGCTTGAGTTATACGGACCGGAATCGGCGATTTTCTGGAAAAAATCGGGCTTTTTGCCGCCGCCTGTGGATGGACCTTAGTTCAAATAAATCAACTCAAGTTTAAAATAAAGACGCCGCCGCAGCCTCTGCGACTGCTTGTAGCGGAGTCGGGTAGACTCCCAACAGAAGCGCCAGTACCGCGCATAGAGCAATGGCTGCCACCAGCGATGCTGGATAATGCACGGCCAGCGTCGTTGGCGAGTCTGTTTTTTCTTTGCGGTAAATGACCGCCACCACGCGCAGACAGTAATACAGCGCCACCATCATGTTGGCCAGCATAACCAGCGTCAAGGCTGTCATGCCGTGACCCATCAGGTGTCGCATGATCTGGAAGCGGGCGAAAAAACCCATACTGGGCGGTGCTCCTGCCAGAGCCAGAAGCAGAATTGAGAAAGCCGCGCCCAAAGCAGGCGAGATATAGCCGAAGCCTTGCAGGTCGCGGTCCACTTCAAGCTTGTCTTTTCCGAAGCGCCCCAAAAGGACCACCACGGCAAACAGTCCGCAGGATACGACGACATAGTAGGCCAGATAGTACAAGAGCGCTCCGGCTCCATTGCTGGCGGCGCTTTGCGTCAAGGTGGCGGTGGCTGCAAGGATAAAACCTGCATTGGCGATGGAGCTGTAGGCCAGCATCCGTTTGAGGTTCTGCTGAACGATTGCCACCAGATTTCCGAAGCTCATGGAGACGATGGCTAAAAGCCACATCAAGTCGCGCCAGCCCGCGCCGCCCTTGGCGAAGGCGTAAAAAGGCTGGATCAAAAGCCTTACCAGAACGGCAGCCACGGCTATTTTTATGGCGGTGTCGATGAAGGCCGCTACCGGCGATGGCGCGCCCTCATAGGTGTCGGGCAGCCAGGCGTGGAAAGGAGTTGCAGCCATGCGCGTCAGCAATCCCGCCAACATAAAGGCCAGCCCCAAAGATGCCCAGCTATGCGGCACTTCGCTCAATTGCGGTGCAAAGCCGGCGATGTCGTTCAAGTTGGTGGTGGCAAAGACGCCATAGGTCAAGGCGATTCCCAAAAGCAGCATAGCGCTGGAAACTGCGCCGGGCAAAAAGAACTTCAGGGCCGATTCTATGCCGCGCATACGCCTGCGACGGTAGGCCGTCATACCGTAAGCCGGAATCAGCATCAATTCCAGCGAGACATAAATGGATATCAGATCGACGGAAGAGACCGCCATCAGGCCGCCTAAGAGAGACAGGAACATCAGCGCGTAGTATTCACCGCGCTCAGAGCTGTACTCGCTGAAATACGCTATGGCCAAAAGCGTGCAGCCTATTACAGATGAGACCAGCAGAGCGCAGAAGAACAATGAATAACGACTGACCTCGATGGCTCCGTGGAAGAAAGCGCTTTTGTCTACCCACGACCACTGCCAGAAGATAAAGATCAGCGCGACCACGCCTCCTAGTAATGCCAGCAAGCCAAGGTAACGCCGGGAAGTGTCCGATCTTGAACCTAGACCAAGAAGCAGCATCAAAAGTGCGAAGAATCCCACCAGCGTCTGCGGTAACAACTGAACCAATGCTCCGGGATGAATACCCATGCTTATTCCTCGCGTTCCTTCGTTATATTTTGGACTGCGATCTGAGGCTCCTCTTGCGAGTCTTCAAGCACCACCTTGTCGCGGTAGCCGTCCACTAGTTGAGTGGCGGAGTTTTCAAGGCCGCGCACGAAATACGACGGGAACAGTCCCAGAAGCAAAATAAGGAGAGCCAGCGGCACCAGTAGCAGGTATTCGCGCAGCTTGATTCTCAAGGGTCGCTCCGGCGCGGTGTAAGAACCGAACACCATGCGCTGTACCATCCAGGCCAGACCGCAGACAAATACCAGCAATCCAAAGACCGAAATCAGCGCCAAAGGCAGAGAGCCCGAAAGCCCGTTGTGGCCTATGGCTCCGTAGAGTACGTAAAAGACGCCGGGGAATCCGGCGGCGACGGGCAATCCGCCCAGGCCCAGAGCAGCCATTGTCAGCATGAATGTCAGCCAGGGCAAAAAGCGCAGCGGATGGCGGTTGGCGTCTATGCGGTCATCGGCGTTGGCACGTTCGTAGAGTCCGACGACGATCAGCAGCAGCGTGCCCGCTATGCCGTGGGAGATTGCCAGATAAAACGCGCCCGAGACGCCTTCGACGTTCATGACTGCCAAGCCGAAAAACGCCAGACCCATCTGGCTTGCCAGAAGATATGCAACCATGCGGCGCAGTCTCTTTTGAGCCAATGCCGCCAGAGCGCACCAGACGAAACCGACCACGGCAAAGGAGGCCACGATCGTCAGCATGGAATCCGCTCCGAGAGGGAAAAGCGGCAGAGCCACGCGCGCCATGCCGTATAAGCCAAGTTTCAATAAAAGCGCCGGTATCAGTATGGTAGCCGCAGGCGGGGCGGCATCAATGGCGTCTGTCAGCCACGAATGAAAGGGGAAGATGGCAGAACGCACCATGAAGGCCACGGCAAAAGCAGAGAACAGAAGCATCTGCGTACCTTGCGGCAGGGCTGTTGCGGCTAAAGTTGCAAGGTCCGTCGAATAGGATTTAAACTGCGTCGCGTTCTCGAAATACAGCCACAGCATGGCCACCAGCAGCAGGCATGAAGCCGCAGCCGGATACAAAAACAACTTTATGGCCGAGTAACTGCGGTTGCGGTCGCCCCAGATGGCGATGAAAACGAACAGCGGTATCAGCGCGAATTCCGAGAAGATGTAGAACAGGAAAAGATCCTGTGAAGCAAAAGCGCCCAATGCCGCGCTTTCAAAAAGCAATACCGACAGCACAAAGCCTTTTGCGACTTTCTTCAAGGCGTCGATGCTGGCCACTATACTCAAAGGCACGATGAAGGCCGTCAGCAATATAAAGGGCAGCGACAATCCGTCCACCGCCAGATGATAGCCTATGCCCAGCGAAGGAATCCACGACGCTTTTTCGACGAATTGCAATCCGGGAGTGTTTGGGTCGAAACCCAGCCACAAAAGGATTCCTAAAATGAACACCGCGCCGCTCCAGGCCAGCCCGAATCCTCGCGCCAGCGCGTATTCACGGGCGGGCAGGATGCCGATCATCAGCGCACCGGCCAGGGGCAGGAATATCATCAAAGATAAGAGATGTAGGCTCTCAAGTTCCATCATCGCCTCCACCTAAACCAGCCAGCCGCGCCACAGGCAGGCCAAAAGCAGAACAAGTCCGCAAAGTATGTAAAGCAGGTAAGTCTGAGCGTTTCCGCTCTGCAAAAAGCGCAGGCCCAGGCCAGCCGAGCGTGTCAGCCAGGCAGCCGAGCGTACAAACAGACTCTCGGTGATCCAGTTGTCGGCAACATTGCCGAGTAACCTTCCAAATTCCACAGGCGGCTTAATAAAAGCCGTCGAAAGCGCTTTATCGAGCAGCAGTTCTTTTTCGAACAATTGCTCCAGATCCGAGCTTTCAGGGCGCGGTAGAGCGTGGTGCCTGATTTTGCCGTAGCGCTTATATGCCAGCAACCAACCCATGACAGAAACTGCCAGAGTCAACACAAGACAGACGGCAGCGTAAGTCGAAAAGGCTTCGAGCTTGGGCGGGTCGTTCAATGCCCCTGAAAGATAAGTAGCGAATACACCCTTTATAGTGCCGGTGGACATACTTGAAAACAAGCCTGCCAGGCACAATAGCGCCGGAAGAGCAACGGCGACCAAAACACCTTTTCTGATGGGCTTCAAGGGCGGCTGGTCGTCTTTGGCTAAAGGCGCGCTCAATGCGTAATAAAGTCTCGCCGCCGCATATGAGTTGACCAGAAGCGCCACGATCAGCAATAGCGACAGCAGCCATGCAATCACGTCCGGCAATCCCGGATGAAGCGTCAGGCCTGCTGTCAATATGGCCGAGCGGACGCTGTATAATCCGAGAGGCAAGGATACCGCCCAGAACAGACAGCCTGCCAGCAGGGCAAAGCGCAGGCGATGAGTCCCGATACCGCGATTACCCAGGCGGTAGATGTCGCGTTCGCCTCCGGCTGCTTTGCTAAAAGCGCCTACGGTCATTATCAGGCAGGCGATGGCTGCCGAGAAAGTCAAAACCTGCAAGGCTGCGGACGAAAAAGCCCCGAAGCCGAAACCGGCTACGGCCAGTCCCGATTGAGAAACCGCCGCCCACGACAGAACTTTTGTCACATCGCGCTGGTTGGCAGCAATCATTGCCGCTGCAAAAGCGCTAAAGACTCCCAGCACTGCGGCCAAGAGCATGGCGGGTTCGGCGTGGATAACAATCAGGTTCAGACGCAGAAGCGCATAAACCGCCACCGGCAGGCTGCCGGTAGAGGCTAACGCTGCTGTGGCCGGGCTGATACTCATGGATGTGCGCGGCAGAAATATCCCGAAAGGCAGCATCGCTGCCTTGGCAGACAATCCCAGAACCATCAGGACAGAACCGGATACCAGCCAGCCGACGGGAACGGATGTAGCCCAGCCTGAAAGCTCACCAAAGGGCATGTTGCCCAGTTGCGCCATTATCATCAGCGCCCCGCACAAAAACAACATGTCTCCGGTCAGATTAGGGAAAAGCACATATAAAGAGCTTCGGCGTAACTCGCGTCCGCTTTTGAGCATCCCGGTCATCAAGTAGGCGGCAATGGACAACAGCGCCAATCCCGTAAACAACAGGGGCAGAGAAGCGGCAAGTACGGCTGTCATGGCCGCAGTCTGGAAAAACAAAAGGTAAGCCAGAGCCGGTGTAAGGCGAGAGTCTTCTTTTATAAAGGCTATGCAGAAAATGCACAAAGCCAGACCCAATACGGCGATGGTCAAGGCGAAGACGGCGGTGAGAGGATCGAAAGCCAGAGCTATATCGACCTGCAGTTCTCCTACATTCGCCCAGGTGTAATAGGTTTTGAGAATCTGTGCATCCGGCATAAAGCGTACTATGGCTGATAGAACAAAGGCCAAAAGCGCCGAAAAGAAGCTTGCCGCCAGCGACACAAGCTGAACCAAGCGCCTGTTGAGTATGCGCCCGAAAATCGTCAGGATCAAAACGGCTGCCAATGGCAAAATTACCAGAAGTCCGGGCCAGTTTTCATAAGGCAGTAAATTTCCCTGCAAGATCCTGATGAGTGGTGTAGCCAGAACCAGCAGAAAGCCCAGGGCGAAAACCGCATAGCTCCAGCCTGCACCTGTTGCCGGGTGTATTTTTTTCGATTGTATATATGCTTTCAAAGCGTCCATTAAAAGCCGCTTTCTAGTCAGTGTTTCAGGTCGTTGACATCCTGAATGTAAACCGTCGGTTTGTTGCGCCGCAAAGCGACCAGTATCGCCAGGCCAAAAGCAGCGTAAGCTGTTGCGACCAAAAGGCCGAACAAGGCAATCAACTGTCCCAGCTCGTTGCCGATTTCCTTTGAAAAGGCGGCAAGCACCACTATTGCGCCCAAAAACATCAACTCCATGGAAGTCAGGACGATCAAGGCGTTCTTGCGTATCATTACGCCCAGAAGACCTATGAAAAACAAAAGAATTCCCAAGGCGACGTAATGCTGAATTCCGATTTGCAGAAAATTTTGCATCTTTTACCTACACCTTGCGACCGGCAACGACAACTACGCCGATGACCGCCGACAATATGAGGAAGGCCGTTAACTCAAAGGGCAGCAAGCCGCGTGAGAAAAGCAAGCTTCCCAGGCGCTCGACGCTGCCGAAATCCTGCGATAATTCCGGCCCTTTGATTTGCGAACCGAAACTGTAGACCGCCAGCCCTATTCCAAGAAGGGAAACCAGGGCGATTGAAAGCGCTTTGGTAAGCGTGTGACGACGCTGCCCCCATTCTTCACGCTGGACGTTCAAAAGCATCAGGGCGAAGATGAAAAGCACCGCTACAATAGAACCGAAGACAAAAAGAAGCGCAACCGCCAGAAATCCGGCTTTTAAAAGGACCATGACAGCAGCACAGCAAAAAGCGGATAAAAGCAGCGACATGGCAGCCGATACCGGGCTTTTGCGGAACAGCATCAAAAAAGCGCCGACAAGCGCTCCTGTCGAAAATATATAAAACAGCACGGTTTCAATCATCTTGCATCCTTAGATGAAGCAATTCCAGGCGGAACCAGTCCGTCTGCATCCGGTTTGCTTATACGAAGTTGAAATAATTCACAAAACGGTACTTGTATGAATTTCTATTCCATACGGATAATATTGTCAAGAAAGCTCGGCCTGAGATGGGCCCAAGCGAGCCGAGTATATTCAGAATATTGAAATTTTGTGAAAATGGTTGCAAGCTCAGCGTCTATCTGGGTAATATTGGAGAAGATTTTACTACAAGGCTGGAGTTCCGATGAGCAACAGAGAATCATCCTCGTCAAAAGGCGGCGGAAAGAAGATTATGAAAAAGCAGAACGGCCAACCCGCAACCGTGGTTTTCACCGGCGGCAAGGGCGGAGTCGGCAAATCTTTTGTGGCGGCCAACCTGGGTGTCTTGATGTCCCGTCTCGGCCACGAAGTGGTGCTGGTAGATGCCCTGCGCTGGGGATACAACTTGCATACTCTGATAGGTATGCCGCGCCCCGAGCGCGACGTAACCAGCCTTGAAGACGGCGAGGTCTCAAATTTTGCCGATCTTTTAACCGATACTCCCTATGACCATTTAAAACTGGTTTGCGGTCTTGAGGAAAAATCCCGTTTGAAAAACGAGGGAGCTGCGCCTGCCTTGTTCGAAGATTTAAACAAACTTGATTGCGAATACTGCCTGATAGATATGGGCGGATATATTTCTTTCTCGCTCCTCGATCACGTTCTGGCTTCCTCAATGCCTGTTATCGTCACCGTGCCCGAGCCGACTGCAATGGAGCGCACCTACGAGTTTTTGAAGAGTTTGTATTATCGACTGCTGCGCAATGGCGAGCATGAGCTTGGATTCGACGGGCTGGTCGATAAAGTTATGCTCGAAAGCCGTAAGCTGGGTGTCAAGACCCCTAAAAATCTTATGGAGACCATCTCTTTCTTCGAGCCTAAAAAGGGCGAGATGCTTTCCGAGTATATGAAACAAATGCGCCTGCAACTGGTTCTGAATCAGGTTCGTTCCAATGCCGAGAACCTGTGGGGTAACGGCATCTGCTCTTTATGCAACAACTATTTCGGTCTAGAGATGGATTATCTGGGACCGGTTGAATATGAAGGTGTCGTGGCTGACTCCGTTCGCAGGCGTCAGCCCCTGCACGTTCTGCACCCGGAAGCGCAGGCGGCAAAAGACATAGAACGTATTGCCCACCGCATGATCTCCCGTAGAAACTCTACGAAAAAAGGATAGGTATGCCGGACGGAAAACTGAAAAAAATTCTGGTGCCGAATTATTACGAGTTGCTCGATGTCGGAATCACAGCCGACGAGGATGAAATTCGCCGAGCATACAACGTCGCCAAGCAGCTCTATTCTTCCGATTCGCTGGCCGCTTACGGTCTGTATTCGGAAAGTGAACTGCAAAAGTTATCCGAGCAAATAGAAGAAGCTTTTGTAGTACTGATAACACCGGAGAAACGTAAGGAATACAACGCCGGGCTGCTTTCGGGGCCGGACAAAAAGAAGACCAGGACCAAGGTCAGACTGCATTCGTCCACATCGGATAAGTCCGCCTATGCTTCGCCTCGTAAGATGAATGAAGACGAGCAGGATGGCGAAGACGACGAGATGGAAGAATCGGCGGATCCGCCCGCCATGAAAGAACGCGCGCCCATCGTTACCGAGTCCGGTCAGGACACGCCCGAGATTCCAGAGGAACTCAAGTTCTCCGGCGCCGAGCTGCGTTCTCTGCGCGAACAAATGGGCGTTGAATTGGCCGATATCGCCAAGGTCACGAAAATATCTCCGGGAACCATCAAGCTTTTAGAATCCGAGAACTGGGCTCTTCTGCCCGCGCCCGTCTATGTGCGTGGCTTTTTGACCGCCTATGCCAAGTACCTGAGGCTGGACCCCAAGCGCGTCGCCGCCGACATGATGGAACGCATCCAGGAATACAAGCTGGATAAGGAGCTTGGGTAAGAAACGCCGAACGGGTTTGTCATTTCTTCTTAGAAGACAGATAGATCAAACTCTTATCGGCTGTTCAGCTATATTTCAACGCTTCGCTTTTTCCTCAAGCAATCTGATAAGCATTTCCCTGGGGGCGCGTTCGATTTTCTTCACTAGCAGGTCGCGGTTGAAATCAGGGCGGGTCGATGGCGAAACTTCGTTTTCGATGCTGTGATAAAAGACTATATTTTCTTTATTCAAGATTTTACTGTGTTCTTTGGGGCCAATGTAAAAAGCCTCCGACAGATTCTCGCTCCAGTTGAATGCTTCTATCTCTCCGCTCTGACCTATGCGCAGTTCGTCCATGGTATAAACTTGCAGTTGTCTGTTGCCTGTCCACATTCGCGGTCCCGAGTTCCTGTTGAATGTCCAGATCGGATAATTCTCGAAAACGACAACGGCGGAGTCTTTTGAAAGTTCTGCCTTATCTTCGGATATGCTCCGGCGGGCGTGTTCTACTGCATCGGCGGAACAGGCCAGCACCTCGACAAGCCCGGTCTGTGTGCGGCAGGCGCTACTGGAACTGCGCCAGCTATCCAGGACGGCTGCCGAGAAATGCACAGATACGATGATGGTCAGAATCAGAGGTATGGCTTTAGTGCGCCTTGATAATGTAATGCAGATCAGGTAGACGGTCGAGGCTACGATGGCCGGAAGCGAGATGTAGAGGTAGTAGCGATAACTGTGATTGGGAAAGAAAATCACAGGCGCCAGACCAAGCAGAACCCAGACATAGCAAAACGCAAGAATCTTCAATTCGTTAGAGCCGCTGTAAAGCGAGCGTTTTTTCAGGCGCAGCATCAATATCCAGGCCAGCACCAGAAGGATCAATGCCAGAGCGGGGAAGACCGCATGGCGCGTCTCAGGCAGGAGGGTATTCAAGAACGGCAACAGTCCCTGCCAACTCCACGTCAGGTAGCGCAGTCCGTTCACCAGCAAATGCAGACCGAAAAAGCGCATGACGTATGGATGATCTTGCGGCAGGGCTGCTAAAGACCCGAAGCTGAGCCTGTAAACGATGAATATCGCCAACACCAGAAATTGCCAACCCAAGCTGTAAAAAGTATCTCTCGCTCTTTGCCTTATGCTGTCGCCTTTTCCCAAAAGCAATCCATGAGCCAGCAATATAAAAGGCAGGACAACTGGGGATTCCTTGAAGCCCAGCGCCAGCAACAGAAACAATGCCGAGACCAGGCGTTTGTCTTCCAGCCAAAAACGCATTGCCGCCAGAAAAAAGAAGGTTCCCGCCAGATCGAAAATTCCCACAGCCCAGGCCA
>CAYTHG010000006.1:0-31110 GCA_964437525.1 uncultured Myxococcales bacterium
GTTGATAAAGCTGAATAAGTTGATAAAGCTTAGAAATTATCTTTAAAGTATATATTTATCAATAGGCTCAGCAGCGGGTAGGTCGGATAACTCGTTATCCGACAATGTCTTTTAACGAAAAGATGGGCAAAGCAATTGCCCATCCTACTTTGAACTAAAGATAATTTCTCAGACTTATAAACTTATTCAGCCTTATAAGCCTTTGTCAGTGAGTTTGATAAAACTTCAATTTGGCTGCGCAGGTTCACTGTTTTTTGTTTGTCTGCTCGCTTGTGTCTATCATTTCTGGATGTTCTTCTGCTTTAAAACCTTCGGGGAAGATTGTGGGGAAGATTGTGGGGAAGATTGTGGGGAAGATTGAAAATTCACCTTCGCCAATAACTTTGGAATTATATTTTGCTCCTTCAAGATCCGCTCCCTCAAGGTGGGCTTCCCTGAGATCCGCTCCCTCAAGGTGGGCTTCATAGAGATTCGCTCCCTCAAGGTGGGCTCCTATAAGATTCGCTCCCTCAAGGTGGGCTTCCCTGAGAAACGCTCCCTCAAGGTGGGCTCTCATAAGATTCGCTCCCTCAAGGTGGGCTTCCCTGAGAAACGCTCCATCAAGGTGGGCTTTAATGAGATGCGCTTTCTTAAGGTTGGCTCCATAGAGATTCGCTCCATCAAGGTGGGCTCCACTGAGATTCGCTCCCTCAAGGTGGGCTTTTCTTAAATTCAATCCATTCAGATCGGATTTGCTGAGATCTATTTGGTACGAATGCTCTTCTTCATATTCTATGCCTTCCTTGGAGCGTCTGCCTATCACTGACAATGCAGCTTGTATCGTTATTCGGGAAGTTTTAGTTTCGCTATCTTTCTTTGGAGCGGGTGTGCTGCTTTCAGTCGTATCCTTGGCCTCTTCCGTTTCATCTTCGTTTTCGGCAGGCGGCCAGGACGCATTATCACGTATAAAAGCCGATAGGGTTTCCATTATCGACCAGTGATCGTTTATAGAATCTTTTGCCAGACGCTCAAGGGCGTAGATACCGCCCAGGCAAATAGACCTCTTGTCATCGCCCAAAAGCTTGACGGCAGTGGCGAAACGCTCTGTTAATTGGGATTCCTGCGCGATTTCGATATCTTTATCCTTTTGCTCTATATCCTTGCGTTTGGCTTGGTCTCTCCAGTACCAAGTCAACAAAAGTGCCGGTGCGGCAGCAAGGCCGGTTATAAGACTCCAAGGGTTTTTTCCCATATCTATCAAACCAAATTCGGTCCAAAGCACGCGAAAGCTACACACGAAGAGAACTCCAAGAACAACCATCAAGCTTATCTTGCAGACTCTACCAAAATCTTTTTTGCCAAACTTATCCATGGCTCGCCTCCCTTTTCACCTGTACTTTTGTGGCATTATAGTGCGCATCGTTATAAATCACAAGTGCAGCGGGTAGGTCGGGCAAATTTATTGCCCGACACGAATCGGGAATTGTCGGGTGAAGAAATTATCCAAGATGAACGTGCGGAGCCGGTCGGAGACCCGCTCCTGCGAAAGATCTTTTGCAATAGAAACAGATCCTTCGCTACGCTCAGGATGACAGTGAAGTATTGCAGCTGGCAAGGTCGGGCAAATTTATTGCCCGACACAAATCATGAATTGTCGGATAAAGAATTTATCCGACCTACCTGCTCGACCTACTTCTAGTTTCAGCATCTTCCTTAATAATACAAAACCCTGAAACAAGTTCAGGGTGACAATAAAAGATACCTACTAATTGCCGAGTTGGTAGTAACAGCAATGACGGGCAAGGCAATTGCCCATCATACTCTTGTGGCAAGAACCGTTCCCCCTATCCGCCCAACTTGATAAGCACGCCGCCGACTATGGCCGTCACCAGCATTCCGGCGAAGATAAAGGGTGCGAAGGGGATGGTGTTTTCGACTTCTATGAATCCGGGTTGTTCGGGGTCTTTGTACAGCTCTTTGAAGCGGATGACAAGCTCTTCGCTCAAGCCTTCGACGCCGATTTCTTTGGCTTCCTCCACGGTCAGAAGCTCGTTCTGGACCATGTGGCGCTTGAGTTCGTCGGTAATTATCATGCGCGGGTGCAGCTCTTCAAGCGAGATGTGGCGCACCTCGACCATCTCGGACCAGCTCGAATATATCTGGCGGAAGGTAATCAGCGCCAGGGCGTAGATACCGACATCGGCGGTCTCAAACAGCTTGCCGCCGGTCGGGTCCAGTTGCAGGAGGTAGGCTAAATATACCACCAGAGCGATGACTACTACAATGGCCACGGCGCGGATCTGGAATAAAAGGTGCAGAGGGCGGAAGACCAAGAACAGCATCAGGAACAAAAGCGAGTCCTTGATATCGATTATCAGCTTCAATTCGTCCTGAACCAGTCCGCGAGCAATGCGAACCAGCAGCAGGATAAAGGCGATACCGAGGAATGTCTTGACGACCGAGAGCCAGTTTTCGCGCACCATCAAGCCGATTTTGCCGAGCGATTCAAGGCGCTCGCTGCCCACCTTGGCGCGGAAGGACTGCCACAGCTTCCATGCGCCCCGAGTGAGCCTGATTGCAAAGTCTCCGCTGATGAAGGCAAAGGCGAAGGCGTAGGAATTGACTAAAAGTATGACGGGCGCGGATGGATCGTCGGGTTCGTTGTATACAGAAAGCGGCATTAAAAACGAGAAGACCGTGTAAAGCTTGGCATCCGCCGCCGACCAGACGTTGAAGTACCACATGCCGAAGCTGATAGCCAAGGCTATCAGTGTCGCAAGCAGCACGCGCGGTATATCCTCGCTGAAAAAGCTGGTGTCTCCTGCCAGTATTCCGTAGTAAAAAGCGAGCATGGCGTACCAACTCAAGCCGACGCCTATTCCTAGAAGAACGTGGCGGTTGTAGATCTTGCCGCTTTTTATGTCCTGTATGCTGGTGATAATCCCCAGATAAATGATGGGGATAAAGATGATGTATTCAAGCAGTCCGTTGCGCATGGCTTACCCTAAGGCATTCCGGGCTGGCGGTTGTTTTTTTTGGCATTGATGCGCGACATCAACTTTTCGTATTCTTTATCGTCCAATTTGCGTTCCAGGCAATATTCCACGATGGGTCGCGGGTCTATGAAGAGCGGCGAGAGTTCGGACTCGGAATAGAAATTGTTCATCTGGTACAAACCGGCGCAGATCGGGTCTAGAGTGCAGGATTTACAGACCTCGCCTTTTTCGTGATAAAAAGTCGTCTGGTGGAAGGTTTCCTTCTGGTCCAGAAAATGTATCAGGCGCTCTTCTTCTTTGACTATCTTGCGCGTCTCGGTGGAGCAATGCGCCCAGTCGGCCATGTAGCACAAGGGCAGGCGCTCGACTCTGAAGGTCAGATCGCAGTGAGACAGATGGTTGAGTGCTTTTGCAAGCGAGACTTCGAATTCCCACAGCTTGGGAATAACCTTGTCTTCGGCTCCGGTGCGGCGCATTAAAGGATCGAGGCAATTGAATACTATGTGATTGACCGCCGGGAAACGCTCGGTTATCCAGCCTACCAACCCATCCAAATGATCGGCATTGTAATGATTGATGACGATGTTCAGATTTATGGCAATGCCAAGTTCGGTGGCGTTGTCTATGCTGGCGATCTGATGTTCCAGAGAGCCGGGATGCTGGGTCAGCCAGTCGTGAACTTCCGGCTTGTGGCTATGCGTGGAGATATGCAGGTGCGTCAGTCCGGCCTCGACTATGGGCTTCAAAAATTCCATGTCGCTGGTGCGCTGGCCATTGGTTATCATGCGCGAGTGTATGCCTTTTTCGTTGGCATAACGCACCAGTTCAGGCAGGCCTTCAAACAGCGTCGGCTCGCCGCCTGTCAAAATGATGCCTTCATAGTCGCGTGCGACAAAATCGTCAACGTGCGCCTTGGCCTCTTCCATTGACAGGATGCGGCCATTGTCGGGGTTGGAACAGAAGATGCACTTCTGATTGCAGATACGTGAAAGCTGTATATATCCCAGGTTTGCCATCTTTAACCGCTATTTCTCAGCCGTGCAGAACATGCCTGCCGCCTGCCTGAAAGCCGCATCGCAATAGGCTTCATCCGTGAAAGTTCCCAAAAGAACGAACTTGTCGAAGTCCTTGGTGCGCTCCAGATATGACGGATCGTTGTGCTTGTAGGCCATGAATGTGTAATAAAAATTCAACGCCTCCGGCTGGGTTGCCGGTGGGGCGGGTGGGTCCTGACCGGGTTTCAAAAGCAGGCAGGGCATTTTTTCCTGCATGTTCTCGAACTTGTCGCAGTCGCCGGGGTCTTTGCTGAAAGCTGCTTCCGCCATGGCCATGATTTCGTCTTTCAAGGCGGAGTTTTTTGCATCGAGAATCTTTTCCAGCTCATCTACGCTGCGATTTGATCCCAGTTTCCTGTAATAATAGGCCACCGTCATGGCCTGATACTGGACCATGCATTCTGCATATGGTGTCTGATTTTCTTCTTTGTCCAAAGGCAGCGCCTTCAGTTTTCCACACCAGGAGGAATCGGTTTCCTTGACCGCCTTGCAGGTGTAGTACTGGCGCAGCTTCTCGCGGTTTATCAGGGTGGCGGCGCTGCGAACCTCGCGGGATTGCAGATCCAATCCTTTTGCTAGAATGCGATCTATGGCGCGTTTGCAGAAATAAACTCTGGTATCTCTGGCGCTTTTTTTAGGGTCGATGTTCTCAAGCGGCGGCTGCTCCTGACCGGCCAGTTTTTCCTCGGTCAGCTTCTTTACAGCTTCTTCCAGAGAAATCTCGGGCTTCTCGGCTTTCTCGCCCAATTTGATGGACTGCCAGATAACAGCACCCAAGGCTGCCACCAGCAGGATTATCACCGCTATGGCCACATTTTTTTTCATTGTCCAGAAACTTTCAAAAACCTAAATGGCTCAAACGGCCTATTTCTTTTTGTCTTCCGGTTTTTTGTCTTCAGGTTTTTCTTCGGATTTGAATTTATCGTCCCAGGATGTGCCAATGCCGTCCGGGTCGTTTTCTATCTCCGATTCTATCTCGTTCAAAAGCTTGTCAAGCTCGTCCTGCTCTTCCTGACTGACATCATCCCAGGGACGAACCTGCTCGGGTTCGGGTCTTGCTCCTGCGGGAATGGCCGAATTGGCGCGGGTGGCAGACAAAAGTGCCTTGGCCACTATCATTTCGCGGATCTTGCTGTTTTCCTTGCCGATCTGTTTGCGGACGGCCTGGTTTAAAAGCTCGTTTAAAAATTCGCCCTGCAAGGCTTCAAGTTCTTTGGCAGACAAAGGCTCTTTGCCGGTCAGCGTGACTACGAAGCTGTCATCCGTGCGATCCAGGTGAACGTAGCAGCGATCTATAAAGATAAAAGCTGTCATCTTGATGATATCCAGCTTATATGTTTTTTCGCTTATGCTGAAAACAACTTTGTCCTCGAACAATTCGGTTTGCGGCATAAGACCTGTTTTCTGTTTATCGGTCTGCGTCATTTTGGAACCTGCCTCCTAAGCGCAATGGTCAATTCAATACACATCAATGCAATCAAAGAATCATAGGTCAAAGGAAAGCAAATTGCAAGGATTGCACTTGAGCTTGCGGAGCAGTTATTGGGTTTTATGGAAATCTTATTTAAGAAAGAAGCTAGTGCCTGTAATAAATCCGTTCGGTCGGATGAGTAAGCGGATTATTCCGCTCATTTTAAGTGCGCGACAGCGTGTATCGAGAAACGAGCGGATGCAAGAAACAATATGGTGGTAGGGGCGCAATTCATTGCGCCCGATGATAGGTCCAGGCAAGGGCGCGATGAATCGCGCCCCTACGTTGGGGTGGATTGTCCGGTTCGTTGAAAGTGAAATATCTCCCCTGTTTTCCGTCGGGTCTCTGACCTCACAACGGCGCATAAACGTGCGGAGCCGGCCGGGAAACCCGCCCCGACAAAAGAAAAGCCAAAATAATTGCCGCCACAGTTGCAACAAATTTGACAACTTGCACTGCTTGGCCGATAAAGGTGTTTAAAGATAACAAGCGCTTTTTTCACCCGGCGCGAATTCAAGGAGAAATCACGAATGAAAAACGTCCGTATACCAATACTTCTTACACTGGCAACCTGCCTTATTTTCGCGCTTTTAGCCTGCGAACAAAAAGAAGCTCCCAAAGGAGAGATTATCTCCTCACCCACTCCAGACGATGTGCAGACAAAAACCATGGAAGTCGATGTGAATGCACCGGGTCAGGCAGCGGATCCGGCTGCGGTTCAAACCGCAGCGAAAATGATGGCGGGTTCCCATGTTCTACTGGCTTACAAAGGGGCCATGCGCGCCAGACCGACAGTCACGCGTACCAAAGAAGAAGCCAAAGCCATTGCCGACAAGCTGCACAAAGAGGCTTTGAAAGATTCCACAAAGATTGAAGAGTTGGCCAAAAAGTGGTCAGATTGTCCCTCGGGACAGATGGGCGGCGACTTGGGCATGTGGCAGAAGGGCCAGATGGTTCCAGAGTTCGACAAGGCGCTCGAAACCCTCAAACCCGGTCAAGTGGCACCGCAGGTCATAGAAACTCCTTTCGGTTTCCACGTCATTCGTGCCAACAAACCCATCGCTCAGATTCAGTTGGCAGCCGATCACCTGTTTGTGTCCCACAAAGATTCGATCCGCTTTATGCCGGAGATCAAACGTACCCGCGAAGAAGCCCAGAAGCGAATTCTCGAAGCTTTAGCCAAGATCAAAAAAGACCCTGCCAAGTTCAAGGAAATCGCCAAGGAATATTCCGACGATCCGCACATTTCATTCCCGACCTGGACCACAGGCGCGGGCCAGATGCCGCTGGACTTCGAGAAGCCTGTAATGGCTCTCAAAATAGGTCAGATTGTCGATAAGCCCATCGAAACCGGCTTCGGTTTTCATATCTTCAAGCGCGTCGAATTGCCGCCGCGTCTGGCCGGAAGCCATGTTCTGGTCCAGCACAATCAGTCGGTCGGCAAACACATGGCCGACATGCGCAGCAAGGCCGAAGCGAAAAAACGCGCCGGAGAAATTTATGCCAAATTGCAGGAAAAACCCGAGCGTTTTGAGGAAATGGCCGACAAATACAGCGACGACGTGACCACGAAAACCAGTCACGGAGATCTGGGATCGTGGACCAAAGGCGCCATGGTAGAGGAATTCGACAGCGCCGTATTGAGTCTCAAGGCAGGCGAAATCTCCAAGCCCATTGAGACCGTCTTCGGCTGGCACATCATCAGACGCAACGACCTTGCAAAAGCCAACCCGCAGATTTTAGGCACCCCGCCGCAGCAACCGACACCCGAAGTGATGGAGCGCTTCGAGCAGATGTCGGATGGCTCGGATAAAAAACAGAAGGATATTCCTGTAGAATAGTTTAAAAAACATCCAATCAAGCCGGGCAGGTTATCTTGCCCGGCTTTTTTTATCTTTTTCGCTAATATTCAGCTCCGATTGATCTTGCCTGCCCTGCAAGCAATCCACACTAAAGCGAATGCTCCTATTTGCCAAGGCAGGTATTTCCTGATAGAATTCATAATTGTCGCATTTTATTTGCGGCCTGTTGATTAGATGCGGGGATTGCAATGATGCTTGAGCGACAGATGGTCCTTTATGAAGAGGACTTCGAGGAAATACAAAAGTTGTGCTTCGAATTGGCGGAAGAAACCAACTCGAAGCTGGTTTTCCTGGTAGATAAAAACGGCCAGTTGATAGCTTCTTCCGGCGATACGAGCGCTATGGATACCACTTCGCTTGCGACTTTAGCCGCCGGAAACATCGCCGCCACATCGGGACTCGCCAAGCTGATAGGCGAGAAGGAATTTTCGATTCTGTTTCACGAAGGTGAGCGAGACAACCTTCATCTATCCACCATCACCGACCGATTGATTCTGGTGGTGGTTTTCGATCATCGCACTTCGTTGGGACTGGTGCGGCTTCTGGTGCGCAAATCCAGCCGCAAGCTCGAAGACCTCTTCGCTGAAATCGACAAAAAGCATTCAGGCGATGAATCGCCCTCGCTCTTTACCGAAATCACAGACGAAGACATCGACAACTTATTCAACGATTAGCGCAACAGGTAATTATGGCGTTTATCAATTATTCATCGCGAGAAATAAACGTAAAGTTGGTTTACTATGGGCCCGGCCTAGGCGGTAAAACCACCAACCTGCGTTTCATTTTCCAGAAGACGGCGCCGGATACCCGTGGACGTATGATAGAACTCGCCACCGAAACCGAACGAACGCTGTTTTTCGATTTTCTGCCGCTGGCTCTGGGCAAACTGGGTGGTTTCGAGGTGCGTTTCCACCTGTACACAGTCCCCGGTCAGGTCTTTTACGACGCCTCCAGAAAACTGATTCTAAAAGGTGTAGATGGCGTGGTGTTTGTGGCCGACTCGCAGATCGAGCGCATGGACGCCAATCTGGAGAGCCTCGACAACATGAAAAATCACCTGCAGGAATACGGCCTCAACATCAACGAGATTCCCTGGGTGATGCAGTACAACAAGCGCGATCTGCCCTCGGCGGTCGATTTTGCAGAGCTTTCCAAGATGCTCAATACCTGGGGCGTACCTGAATTCGGAGCGGTGGCCACACGCGGCGAAGGCGTCTTCGAAACTCTGAAGATGGCGGCCAAACTGGTCTTGAAAGAACTCAAGCGCAACTCGGTTTCAACCGGCACCGGCGGCGGTAGCCTCGAATAAAATCTCTTCCTTACTTCCTTACTTCCTTACTTCCTTATATTTCAAAATATACTGCAATCAAGAAACGTGTGGAGCATGTCAGCGACATGCTCCAACGAAAGAAACCACTCGTGCATGAGCG
Source organism: uncultured Myxococcales bacterium (assembly GCA_964437525.1). GTDB lineage: Bacteria > Myxococcota_A > SURF-8 > SURF-8 > SURF-8 > JAKQSH01. The sequence continues at coordinate 8,794 of CAYTHG010000006.1, forward strand.
GCTGTTTACTGAATATTTCTTTCCTGTGAGCGGATGAATTTTTCATGCGACTATTGTTTTGACCCACAAACAATATAGTAGTATGTTATTAACACAAGAAAGATTGCGACGACGTAGCGTGAAAGGGGAGAAAGGCGACACGATGAGAAATAATCGTATTTTTGCGTTGATACTGCTTGTTCTGATTTGTGGATGTCTGTTGTTTGTGGCCTGCGGTGGGGGTGATGCGGACGATGGAGGTGAGGGCGAAGGTGAAGGTGAGGGCGAAGGCGAAGGCGAAGGTGAGGGCGAAGGCGAGGGTGAAGGTGAGGGTGAAGGTGAAGGTGAAATCGACGGCGACGGGGAAATCGACGGCAATGAAGCCGAAAGTGAAGCCGAAGTTGAAGCCCAAATATGCAAAGTGCTGACTCGGCAACATGATAGCGGCTGCGACGGCACGCCGGATATGGGTTGCTTTTCTTACACATACGATGCCGACGGAAATATGCTGACCCAGCAACAGGACTTCGATTGCGACGGCACACCGGATAATGATTGCATATCCTGGACATACGATGCCGACGGAAACACGCTGACCATACAAAACGACTCAGATTGCAACGGCACGCCGGATATGGGTTGCTTTTCTTACACATACGATGCCGACGGAAACATGCTGACCATGCAGCGGGACCACTATTGCGACGGCACGCCGGAGAATTGCCCATTCTCGACATACGATGCCATGGGAAACGAGCTGACCTACCAACAAGACTATGACTGCGACGGCACGCCGGAGAACTGCATTTCTTACACATACGATACCGACGGAAACACGCTGACCGAGCAATACGACTTCGATTGCAACGGCACGCCGGATACATATTGCATATCCTGGACATACGACGCCATGGGAAACATGCTGACCGAGCAACCAGACCTTGACTGCGACGGCACGCTGGATGAGGGTTGCTATTCCTGGATATACGATGCCAACGGAAACATGCTGATCCAGCAGAACGACTCAGATTGCGACGATACGCCGGATGAGGATTGCTATTCCTGGACATACGATGCCGACGAAAACATGCTGATCCAGCAGAACGACTCAGATTGCGACGATACGCCGGATGAGGATTGCTATTCCTGGACATACGATGCCGACGGAAACAGGCTGACCGAGCAAAAAGACGCTGACTGTGACGGAACGCCGGATAATAATTGTCGCTCCTGGACGTACGACGCAGACGGAAACATGCTGACCGAGCAAAGAGACGATGACTGCGACGGAACGCCGGATTACGAATGCCAATCCTACACATACGACGCCGACGGAAACCAGTTGACCGGGCAATCGGACGATGACTGTGACGGAACACCGAATTTTTGCAGCTCCTGGACTTATCAATGTTTTGAGCTGAAAGAAAACAGGGCAGGTAAAGAAAAGATCCTTAGTGAGCCTAGTAGCAGGTAGGATGGGCAATTGCCTTGCTCATCTTTTTTGCTTCGGTGCGACTCGGCAATTATAGGCATAACAAATGTCCATCCTACTTTGAACTAAAGATAAACTTCCGTCATCCCCGCGCAGGCGGGGATCCAGGTGCTTGATTTCCTTACTGGATTCCCGCCTGCGCGGGAATGACAATTTTCTACTGCTTGTCAATGTCTTTAAAATTGAAGGTTTATCAATAGGCTCAACAGGCATCTTTGCCTGCTCCGTAATATTTTCGCTTTTCTCGAAGTTTTCAATCATTTTGGGGGCAAGAAACGTGTGGAGCCGGTCGGAGACCCGCTCCAATAGGAAGGGCTTCGTTCGTTGTTTCCCATATCTTGATATGTTTTGAAAATACGGTTAGACTTTGCCATATTCGTTGATTCTCAAAGAAGGTATTAAAGATGAAAATATCTCTCGATCGCAGATTTGTATCCATATTGTCTTTCGCTTTTCTGGCAATATCGCTTTCTTCATTTGCGCTTGCAGCCTGTGCAACATATCCAAAGCACGAGGTCGGGCCCATCACCACCGCCGAAAAGCGTGACTTCGATTCTTTGTGGAATTACGGAAACCCGGCGGCCAGCGAGCAGGCTTTCCGCGCCTTGCTACCCGAAGCCGATGAGCTGGGCGATGTCGCCTATAAAGCCGAGTTGATGACGCAGATTGCCCGCGCCGAGGGCTTGCAGCGCAAGTTCGTCGAGGCTCACAAGACACTCGACGAAGTAGAAAAAATGCTGAAGCCGGATATGTACAAAGAAAACACGCGCTACCTGCTTGAACGCGGGCGCGTTTATAATTCCGCTGGCGATACCGAAAAAGCCATTCCGCTTTTAAAAAAAGCTTTCGACGAGTCCCGCAGGAAATGCTTCGACTACTACGCCGTGGATTCGGCTCACATGCTGGGAATCGCATACAAAGGCGAGGACTCCATGCAGTGGAATCTAAAGGCGCTTGATATCGCCGAGGGCAGCAACGAACCCGAGGCGCGCAACTGGCTCGGTTCGCTCTACAACAATATAGGCTGGACGCATTTCGATGCCGGACGCCACCAGCAGGCGCTGGAGATATTTGAGAAAGCCTTGAAGCTGCGCAAGGAAAAAGGCGACAAAGAAGCCATACTGATAGCCCGCTGGTCGGTGGCGCGGGCTCTGCGCGAATTGGGACGCATAGACGAAGCCTATAAAATCCAGTACGCACTCTTGCAGGAGCTTGAGGAGGCGGGCAAAAAGGATGGCTATGTATTGGAAGAATTGGGAGAAATCGCCCTTGTAAACGACAATCCCGAGCAGGCCAAAAAGTATTTCGCCACGGCTTATGAGGAATTGTCCAAAGATCCGCAGATCAAAGCAGGTCAACCCAAGCGACTTTTGCGCCTCAAGCGACTGGCCGGAATGGAATAAAAGCTTATCGAAAAAACGACCCAGGGACGCTTATCCATGAAAAAGCTCAAAAAATGGCTTTTCGTAATCGCCTTCAACCTGATTCTGTTCGCTCTTATTCTGGCAGCAGCCGAATTTATGGCACGGCGGGCCTTCGACAACAAGTTCTTGACCGAAGGCAACCAGTACGTTTTTTTCGAGTTTGACAAAATGCTGGGCTGGCGCGGCAAGCCGGATTCAAGCGGCAGCTTCAACCGCGAAGGGGAGTTTAAAACCTTCGTCAAGATCAACTCGCAGGGCTTGCGCGACATGGAATATTCCATTGAAAAACCGGCGGATAGCTTCCGCGTGGCGGTTTTGGGCGACAGCTTTACCTGGGGCTTCGGAGTGGAGAACGAAGAGATTTACACCGAAGTGCTGGAACGCGAGTTGGGCGATGGCTTCGAGGTGATAAACTTCGGGATCTCGGGTTTCGGGCGCGGACAGCAACTGCTGTTGCTTGAAAGCGAGGTGCTGGAATACGAACCCGACGCCGTGGTGGTGCTGGCCTATCCCGGCAACGACTTATACGACAACATCGCCGACGATCCCCAGTACGAAATCTATCCGCGACCCGCTTTTTCTCTGGATGAAAAAGGCCAACTCCAGATAAAAGGACAGCCGATAAAAAATCCCTCGGGCGATTTTTCCGAGCGGCTTTTCATGCGTCATACCGGAAAATGGATGCGCTATTATTCGCGCTCCTACCTCTTCCGCATCGCCTATCACCTGGTAAACGATGTCAAGAAATCATGGCAGCACGACCCGTCCGGCTACTTGGCCGATATCTATCTGGCAGAGAAAATGCCACTTTTGGAAGAACAGAAGCGCGTCGAGTCGGCCATCCTGGCAAAGATGAAAACCCTGCTGGATAAGCGCGGAATTCCCATGCTTTATGTGGTGGCCACAACACCCGAAATGGTACGCCGCGACTTGCAGCACGACCTAAGAAATAAATTCCCGGACCTGGAAGTCAACTGGTACCAGACCGAGGCGCTATTGATGCAGGCCGCTGTGGAAAACGGCATAGAATCGCTGATCCTGCGCTCACAAATGCAGGCTTCGCATGACAAAGGCGAAGCCGTCCACAACGAAAAAGATTTCCACTGGACAGTGCTGGGCAACGAAATCGCAGGCAAAGCCATAAAACCCTGGGTAATGCGGGTGCTGGCTCAAAAAACCAAGGAGCGGGAAGCGGCGGCGGCGGCGACGACCCCGTAAGCCTCGTAGGTTAGCCGGTAGGTCGGATAAATTTTTTATCCGAGCTGCCTGACTGAATTCCAACAAATACAAAGCAATATTTTACGGCATTTTGCATAATCTTTTAGAATAAGTTATAATGTAAAAGGATTAATTTGGAAAATATTACAAATGAACAAAACTGATTTTTTTCATAAGCGGTGGCACAAGTCAACCTTATTTTCACTTCTTGGAATATCACTTCTACTTGCAATTTCATTAATTCTTGTTTTCAAACACTGTCTTTGTGTCGAATACAATGAAATGCCATGGACAGCACTCCTTGCTGTTTCTGGTGCTCCGTGGGCTCTCTTTCTATGGTATCTGCGAGATTATACTAAAAAACAAGACATTGAAACAAAATGGAAAGACAATCAGACGAAAGAAAAAGAACTATGGCAACAAGATTTTCATGTTCAACAGGAAAGAATTGCAGATTGGGAACGACCCGCTGTTCAACTCTCCGCGTTGTACATTCTTAAAGGATATTTTGAAAAAACATCACTTCCCAAACATTTACAGAAAGACGAGTCTCTAAAAGAACCCATTCTAAATATATTTAGAGCTTTGCTGGTTGAAATTGGAAAAAGAAAAGACGCTCCACCGTTAGCAAATAACCTCCGGAATACTATTCACTCGGTTGTTCTTGACAAGATAGATTTTGAGTCAGCAAAAGATATCGATTGGACCAATATTGACCTTTCAGGTCAAGAGCTATCAGGAAAAGATCTTTCAGGATTCTGGATGCCCAATGCAGATCTGAAAGATGCAAAAATGCAAGATACTATGCTCATAAAGGCTAAAGTTTGGGGTGCAACTTTCGATGGAGCAACACTATTTAGGGCAAAATTTAATGGAGCTGATGTAAGTCGTTGCACTTTTTGTAAAGCCCACATTAATGACGCTTCATTTGAAAGTGCTTCTGTTCAAAGTGCTAATTTCACATCTGTTATCGGGATAGACACTGCCATTATGCAAGAAGCGCGATATGACGAGAAAACCAGTTTCCCCAAAGGATTCGACCCAAAGAAAGCTGGAATGATTCTTGTTAGGCGTGGAAAAACAGAAGAAAATGAGCCTAGATGGATTCCCGTCTAAGAGTCCGACAGAATCGCCGGGTGGCTGTGACAAGCCTTGAATTCTGGATGGGTGGTGTGGTCTAAGCGGCGGGTAGCCGGTCTTTGATTTAATGACAAAATGGGCGGCCACAGGGGGCCGCCCCTACGTTCAAACACTACTCCAGATTAGAGCAATGACGTGTGCCGGGCCATGAATGATTATGAATTGTCGGATAAAGGATTTATCCGAGCTGCCTGAATTCCCGACTTGATTTCCATAGGAGAGTAAAAACAAAAAGGCAGGATGAGCTTCAGGCTCATCCTGCCTTTTACATTAATACATTTGGGCGGTGTCGCTAGTTACAACTTCCGGCGTTTTTCCAGGCCAGGAACTGGCCGTCGCCGTTGTCGATAAATCCGTAATAGCTCGCCATCCAGAAGGCTTCGGTGAAATCGCGTCCCGGCGATTGTACACGACCGATGCCGCCATGGCTGTCGCCGATATCGAAGGGGCTGCGCTGCCACATGAAATCGGAATAGGCGCGCAAGGAGGCGGGCAGGCCTGAGCTGGCCAATCCGATGATACATTTTCCGTCTTCCATCGTGCATTCGCCCGGACGTCCATCGCACTCGTAAGAGATTTCGCTGGATTCCAGTGGAATGCCGAACAAATCGCCGCCGTCTTCACAGATGTTGCGTTCCTCTTCGCTGGGGCAACGCAGGCTGATATTTGACGGGAAGGCGTCAATGATGCTTTGGCGGTCACGGGTGTAGGTGCGTCGCGGGGCGTCCTTTACGCCGTCATTGCCGCCAAAATCGGCTAGCTGTGCGACGACCGAGACAATCGCCTCAGCCCGGTTTTCATCCGTTTCGGAAAATACCGAGGCGTACATGGTGTTGAACTTGGCGCTTTCGTGGTTATACAGCGCCTTTTCCCACAATTCGCCTTTCATCACCTCCAACATTTCGTCTTTCAACTCGCTCTCGGGAAGCATGGTAATCATCTGCCAATGGGTGCCATAAGAGATATGGTCGCCATAGAAACGGAAACACCAGTCCGGCAGGCGGAAGGCCATCATGGTCTTTGCCACCTCAATGGTGCTTAAGCCATCGATCAACTCGTCGAAAAGAAAATCCAAGTACTGCTGATCGCCGGTGAAGTAATAGTTCATCAGCGCCAGGTGCATCAGGTGGCTGGCGTCCCCGCCGCGAACATTGGCGATATAGAAATGGTCGATCATTTTCTCGCGGGCCGGTTCGTCGGAGTCCCCATCGAATTCATCGGCCAGTTTGAGCATATCCAGCATGAAGTTGGAGCTGGCGTCGATGATGCGCGAGGGCTCCAGTTCGAGGGTGTCCGGACAGGAGCGGTCGAAGGTGTCGGCATTGGCCTGGTTGAAGTTGGCGTGATAGTAGACTACAAGACGGTCCAGTTTGCTGAAATCCATATCATCCGGGTCCAAGTGCATATTGGCGCCGGCGAAATACTCGGTTACTTCCTTAAGCACCTTCGGGTTGTCCTGAAGGTTTATCAACTCCATTCGTTTGAGGCGCTTCATGTAGCAGGTCATGTTATGGACGATTTTGTCTTTCAGCGCCTGATCCTCTTCCTTGAGGATGTTGTAGATCAGCGGGAAAGCCGTCATGGGACCGGAGTACTGGTCTATGGACGGGTGGCCGTTCCAGTAGGGCGTTCCCTTTGCCAGTCCGCCTTCGCCGTCCGGCACACCGTCAAAATACATCGGCGGCAAGCCCTCGACGGCTTCCGGCTCTTCGATGGGATTGTCGCGGTTGTTGCGCTTGTCGAGGCCGTATTCAATCATGATCTGGTCGTTTTGGGGACCGCCCTCGTCGAGAACCAGATAATGGTGGCGCGCCAGATAACCGGGAATGCCGGTAACCTCGAAGTTGCGTAACAGCGCCTTCAAGCGCTCAGTCATATGTGTGTAGTCGGCGGGCGTACCGGTTACCATGTAGCGGAAAATATTGGAGACCAGCGCTGCGCCGGTCCAGATCGCGGCATCGCCAGTCCCAGCCCAACCCGCAAACTTGGCAGCGTCGCCCCACTCGCTCTCCGGCATACTGCCGGGGATATCCGTATTAAAGACGCGCTCGGCGGCCAGACCGTTGGGCGAGGTGTAGAGATCGTGCCAGCGATCATACAGATAGACGCGATTCAAGATGTCATCGGGAGCATCAACAAAGCCGTCGGTGGCGGTATCATAAATGGCGCAGACCTTCTTCTCCCCGCCCTCGCAGCGTTCTTGCTGATAGATGGCGCAGCTTTCAAGGTCCGTTTCGGCGCTTGGGTCGTTGGGCCGAGAGGCGAAAGTGGGATGCGGTTCAAAGGCGGCTTCCTGCTCTGTCTCGGCGTCGCCATCGCTGAGGTCGCTGTCGATGCTATCACCATCCTCAAGGTCGCTGTCGATGGTATCGCCGTCCGCGAAGTCGCCATCGCTGGAATTGGAATCGTTCGAGTCCGAGCACGCCATTGACAACAAAAGAATCGCAAATAGGGCCAGGACGGGAATCAAACGTTTCATTGGAACTCCTCAATTAAAAATTAATCCGCGGAAGAAGTGCAACTTTCATATCGGATGAGACTCGGCAGGTCAAGTCATAAATACCCGGCGGTATGTTGCCCATGTGCTTTGCTTGGAATACTAGGGGTGCCACGGTCTTGTTTTCGCAGAAAACATGGCCATGCATTGGTGATAAGGATAAACATGTGGAGTAAGCTGGGAAGCGTTGCTCCAACGGCATAAAGACACACGGCCATCAATCCTACGGATCGAAGACCGTGGCACCCCTTAACAAAAGCTTCTCTCGTATCCAACAAGAAACATGTGGTGCAAGCTGGGAAGTATCGCCCCCAAGCGCAAATACTGATCCGGGAATTCTGCAAATAAAATCAAGCATCTGCTCTCGATTCCAGCTAAGATTTACCCTCTGGTCGGATTAATGATTCCGGCTTTGATAATTTCTTGTAAATACTGGATTCAAGTGCTAATTTCATCCCTGTAATTGGATATATTCACAGACGACTCATTTCGCAGGAGGATCGATAGAATGTCTGGACATAATAAATGGAGTTCGATCAAGCATAAAAAGGGCGCAGCCGATGCCAAGCGCGGTAGAGTATTTACCAAGCTTATCAAAGAAATAACCATGGCTGCTAGAACCGGAGGAGGCGATCCTACTGGTAACCCTCGCTTGCGCCAGGCCATTCAGGCCGGTAAAGACAACTCCATGCCCGCCGACAATATCGATCGCGCCGTTAAAAAAGGCACCGGCGAGCTGGAAGGCGTCGCCATAGAAGAAATCACCTATGAAGGCTACGGTCCCGCAGGAATCGCCGTTATCGTCGAAACCGCCACCGACAACCGCAACCGCACCACCGCGGAGTTGCGCCACATCTTAAGCCGCAACAACGGTGCATTGGGCGAGAACGGCTGTGTATCTTGGAACTTCGACCGCAAGGGCGTCATCATCATGGATGCCGATAAATACGAAGAAGACGATGTAATGATGATCGGCCTCGAAGTAGACGGATTCTCCGATCTGGAAGTTACCGGTGAAGACATGCTGGTCTTTACCGAGCCGACAGCCCTTTATGCAGTACGTGAAGAACTGATCAAAAACGACCTCGAAGTCAAAGACGCCAAGCTTGAATACGTGCCGCAGCGCAAGGTCATGTTGACCGACAAGCTGGCCGTGCAGGCTATACGTCTGGTTGACAAGCTCGAAGAAAACGACGACGTTCAGAACGTCTATTCCAACTTCGATATAGACGATGAAGAAGCCGAAAAATTAATGGCCGAATAGCGGTCATCTACCAAGGCTGACCCGGAAAGAAATCTTCAAAAGATGCGCGTTATCGGGATCGATCCAGGCAGCCGTTTTACCGGCTGGGGAATTGTAGAACAATGCCGTAGCCGCCTGCTGCATGTCGATTCCGGTGTGATAGTCTTGAATGCCAAGCTACCGGTTTTAATGCGTTTAGGCACCATAGCCGCAGAAGTGGCCCGCATTCTGGAGATTTATTCTCCGGAGCAGGCCAGCGTCGAAGAGATATTCGTTTCTCACAACGTGCAAAGCGCCTTGAAATTGGGGCAGGCTCGCGGGGCGGCGGTGGTCGCTTTAGCCCAGGCCGATCTCGATATATACGAATACACGCCGCGCAAGATCAAGCAGGCCGTAGTAGGCAGCGGAAATGCCGAAAAGCAGCAGGTCCAGCATATGGTCAAGCTGATACTGGGCTTGCCTGAAGTGCCTGAAGAAAACGCCAGCGACGCGCTGGCGGCGGCCATCTGCCACATACACTCCAGAGGGAACCTTTAAGTGGGGAGAATGTACAAATGATTGCCGGGTTGAGTGGATACGTTTTTGAAAAGGACGAGCACGGGCTGGTGATAGATGTGGGCGGTGTGCGCTATGAGTGCCTTGCCTCGCTGACGACGCTGGCATCTCTGCCGCCGGTGGGCGAAGAGGCTGAAATAATGGTCTACACCCACATGCGCGAAGGCGAAATATCGCTGTTCGGCTTTTCCAACCTGCACGAAAAACATCTTTTCAAAATCCTGATCGGAGTCTCGGGCATAGGTCCGCGTGTGGCTTTGGGAATGCTGTCGGTCATGCCGCCGCAAGATCTGGCCAGCATCATAGTCAAGGCCGATCTGATCCGCCTGAAATCCATTCCCGGCATAGGCAAAAAAACCGCCGAACGCATCGTGGTGGAGTTGCAGGACAAGCTGGCCAAGTGGCTGGAGATCATGCCCGGCGATTCGGTGGCGAGACTGAGGCTTTCCAATTCAGCCGAACTGTATTCGGCGCTTTTGAATCTTGGCTATAAACCCAGGGCAGTGGATCTGGTCGTGGCCGAGATGGAAAAAACTCACTCGGCGGATACGAAGCTTGAAATCCTTTTACGTGACGCACTGTCGGAGTTGCAGAGAAGATGAACGATACAAACAGAGGTGACATAGAAACCCGTCGCGCCGACGGCGAAATCTCAGCCGAAGTCAGCCTGCGTCCTAAGCATTTGGTGGATTACGTCGGCCAGCACAAGGTAGTCGATAACCTCGAAGTCTTCATCAAAGCCGCTAAAAATCGCGGCGAAGCGCTCGACCACATTATATTCTGGTCTCCGCCCGGACTGGGAAAAACAACCCTGGCGCATATTATCTCCAGCGAGATGGGCTCGGATCTGGTCTCGACATCGGGACCGGCCATAGAAAAAAAAGGCGATCTGGCCGGGATGCTGACCAACCTCAAGCGCGGCGACATCCTCTTTATCGATGAAATCCACAGACTGACGCCGGTTATCGAGGAAAACCTCTACCCGGCCATGGAGGATTTCTTTTTCGACTTCGTGATAGGCGAAGGCCCGTCGGCGCGCAGTATCAAAATGCCGCTGCAACCTTTTACGCTTATCGGAGCCACCACCCGCACCGGTATGTTGACAGGCCCGATGCGCAACCGCTTCGGAATCAATTTCAATCTCGAATACTACAGTGCCGAGGAATTGGCCGAGATCGTCAGACGTTCGGCAAAAATTCTGAAAACGCCCCTGACCGAAGAGGGTGCCTGGGAGCTGGCCCGCCGTTCACGCGGCACACCCCGCATTGCCAACCGATTGCTGCGGCGTGTGCGCGATTTTGCCGAAGTCATGGGCAAGGGCGAGATATCGCTTGATATCGCCCGCGATGCGCTGTCGAGGCTGGAAATCGACAATGTCGGCTTCGATCAGGTAGATCGCCGTATTCTCTCCATTATAGTCGAAAAATTCTCCGGCGGTCCCGTCGGTTTGAATACGCTGTGTGCTTCTTTGAGCATAGAGCGCGAGACTTTAGAAGACGTTTACGAGCCCTACCTGATTCAGCAGGGTTATCTGCAACGCACACCAAAAGGTCGCATCGCCACTGCTGCGGCTTATGCCCATCTGGGAATAAAGCACGGATCGGACAAGGCGGACACTCAGGCCAGCCTGTTCAACTCGTCTAAAAACGACAAAGACAAATAAAATGATCGGCACCTGCTGCACCCTCAAACGTCCCGTATCGATCAGCGGGATAGGAGTGCATTCAGGACTGATGAGCCATCTTTCGATTCTGCCCGGCAGCAACGGTCTGCGTTTCATACAGGGCACAAGCGAACTTCCGGCCCGTCTGGATTTTCTGGCAGATACCGACTATTCCAACACCCTGCGCTTGAACGACTTTGAAATATCCACCGTCGAACACCTGCTGGCGGCTTTTTATTTGTGCGGCATCACCGATGCAGACATAGAAATCAAAGGCTCCGAGGTTCCCATTCTGGACGGCTCGGCCCGACCTTATGTGGAGCTTTTAAAAGAAGCAGGCAGGAGTCCGCTTGAGAAGCACGCCTTATGCCTGCGCATCATGCGCAGTGTCACAGCCCGACGCGGCGACAGCTTCGCACGGCTGGAACCTTCCCTTGATTTTGAATTGGAAGTGTCCATAGATTACGATCATCCAAAGATAGGCAGGCAGAGCTTTTCAGCGCGAGTGGGTGAAGAATGCAGAAACGAAGATTTCGTTTCCGCGCGAACCTTCGGTTTTTTAGAAGACGAACACAAGCTGCACTCTTTAGGGTTGGCCTTGGGGACATCGGCGGAAAACACGCTTTTGTTTTCAGATGCAAAATCTCCCGCACCTGAAATGCGCTATGTGGATGAACCCGTCCGCCACAAGGCGCTTGACGCTTTGGGCGACCTCTCGCTTCTGGGATTCCGCATCGCCGGGCGCTACGTGGCACATAAAGCCGGACATGGATTGAACGCACTTTTATTGCGCAAGCTTATACGCGAGCGCGAAAATTATCAGATAGAATATCTTTAACCCGAATATTTTGATGGAGGAAAAGCATGATACCGCGCTATACCAACCCGGAAATGGGCGCGATATGGACCGACAAGGCCAAATACGAAGCCTGGTACGAAGTCGAACTGGCAGCGCTTGAGGCAATGGCCGAATTGGATATCGTTCCCAAAGATGAAGCGCGCAAGGTGCTTGAAGCCAAAGTGGAATTGAATCCCGAGCGCATAGACGAAATCGAAGCCGTCACCAAGCACGACATTATTGCCTTTTTGACCCACGTCGAAGAACAGATCGGCGAGGCCGGACGCTGGGTGCATTTCGGAATGACAAGCTCGGACGTACTCGATACAGCCTTTGCCCTGCAACTGCAAAAGGCGTCCAAGATTCTGCTTGAAGACATAGACAATCTGACAGCGGTCGTAAAACGCCGCGCATACGAGCATAAAATGACGCCCATGGTCGGACGCTCGCACGGCATTCACGCCGAGCCGATCACCTTCGGGCTGGTGCTGGCCATCTGGTACGCCGAATTGATCCGCCAGCGTAAGCGCTTTGTGGAGGCGGTCGAGTCCGTGCGTTGCGGCATGATCTCGGGAGCGGTCGGCAGCTTCGCCCATCTGCCGCCGGATGTGGAAGAACGCGCCTGCAAAAAGCTGGGACTGGTTCCCGAACCCGTCTCCAATCAGGTCATACAGCGCGACCGCCACGCACATTATTTTACGGTGCTGGCCCAGATTGCCTCGACCATAGAAAAAATCGCCATCCAGATCCGCCATTTCCAGCGCACCGAAGTGCGCGAGGCCGAGGAATATTTCTCGGGCGGACAAAAAGGCTCGTCGGCCATGCCTCACAAGCGCAATCCGATAGGCTCCGAAAACATCTCGGGACTGGCGCGCCTGATTCGCTCCAATTCCCTTACAGCCATGGAGAACGTGGCCTTGTGGCACGAGCGCGACATCAGTCATTCGTCGGTGGAGCGCGTCATCGGCCCCGACTCGACCATATTGTCGGATTACATCATGCGCCGCTTAACCAAAATACTTGACAAGCTGACGGTTTATCCTGAAAACATGATGGCCAACATGGGAATCACGCGCGGGCTGGTCTTCTCGCAGGCTGTTTTGCTGGCAATGGTAAATGCCGGAGCGCCGCGCCAGGGCGCTTATGTTATGGTGCAGCGAAACGCCATGGCCGTCTGGAACGACAAATCAAAACACTTAAAAGAAGAGCTTTTAGCCGATGCCGAAGTGGTGAAGCTTCTGGGCGAAGACGGCATAAAGGGTTGCTTCAATCTGGATGAGCAGCTCAAAAACGTGGACTATATTTTCTCGCGCACTTTTAGCGAGTAAAGGAAAAGCCATGCGGCGCGAGATTCTCAAGTTGTATGTCATAACCGACCGCAAGCTGGCAGACCGACGCTCGCTTGAAAAGCTTGTGTCTCAGGCGATAGCAGGCGGCGCAAGCTGCGTTCAGTTGCGCGACAAAGACTCAACCCCGCGAGAAACACTGGTATTGGGGCGCGAATTGCTGAAAATCCTGCGCCCTTTGGATATCCCGCTCATCATCAATGACCGCGCCGATGTGGCCTTGGCACTCGGTGCCGACGGTGTTCATCTGGGGCGCGACGACCTGCCAGTGGACGAGGCCCGCAGAATCTTCGGTAAAGATTTCATCATAGGCGCGACGGCCTCGACTCCCGAGGAAGTATTGCAGGCTCAAAAAGACGGAGCCGATTATATCGGCCTGGGTGCCATCTATCCCACATCGACCAAGCCCGATCACTCGCCGGTAATCGGTCTTGAAGGTATAAAGAAGGCGCGAGCGGCAAGCGATATACCCATTGTGGCCACAGCGGGCATAAGTGTAGAAAACGCCGCCGATGTCATCGCCTCCGGAGCCGATGGAATAGCTGTAGTCTCGGCGGTGTTCGGACAAAAAGATGTCGCACTTGCTGCCAGTGAGCTTTTTAAGGCCGTTGAAAATGGCTATGAAATACGGAAATGACGGAATCTGACAAAAAACAGAAAGCTGGTGAATTCTCGCGTATTGCGGCTATTCGCTCGCGCTGGCCGCAAAGTCTGCCGGATATGCCGCAGGGCATAGGCGACGATGCCGCCGTGCTTGCTCCAAAAGGCTCAAGGGAACTTCTGGTTTCATCCGACCTTTTGGCAGAAGACGTGCATTTTACGCGCTCGAGCTATCCGGCCCGCGATATCGGCCACAAGTCCGCCGCTGTCAACATCTCGGATATCGCCGCCATGGGCGGTGTTCCGCGCTGGATTTTCTTAAGTTTAGCCTTGCCTAAATATGTCTGTCAAGACTGGCTGACACGCTTTATGCAGGGTTTCGAAGAATGCTGTAAGAATCATGCCGTGGTTTTAGCCGGGGGCGATTTCTCAAAAAGCACGGGCAAAATCACCATCTCCGTCACCATTATAGGACAGGCTCCCGAAGCTGGCGCACCCATCATGCGTTCGGGCGCCAAAGTCGGCGACATAATAGCCGTTATGGGCGATCTTGGGCTTTCGCGGGCGGGTCTGGAGGCGATCTTGAACGACGAAGGTCTGCCGGATGAGTTGGCCTATCGTCTGCGCATGGCCCATCGCAGACCACAGGCACTGACAGATATCGGCATTTATCTGGGTGAAAGCGGGCTGGTTCACGCCATGATAGATGTCTCTGACGGTCTGGCAGGCGACGCCGCTCATATAGCTGAAGAATCAAACTGCGGAATAGCCATAGAAAAAGCGCTTCTGCCGATCAGCGATGAGCTTTCCGAGTTCTGCAAACTGCGTAAATGCGAGCCTTTGGAGTATCAACTTTACGGCGGCGAAGACTACGCCTTGTGTTTTACAACAAGCGCCGAAAAATATGAAAAACTGCTTTTCGGCTGGCCTGCCGGCAACAACCCACCCCTTATTGTGGGACGGGTAGTTAATGAATCCGGCTTGTGGCTACTTGACGACAAGGGAGAGAAAAGCAAACTGGATACTGGGGGATTCGATCATTTCGGCCGATGACCTATAACTGTAAAGACTTGTAGTTATTAGACATTTTGTCATATAGGTTTATTTCCTTCTTTGAACTTGCACTAGCGGGCTCTATCTGTACAATAGGCCTTCTTGATACCTCGTGACCTGCATTTACAAATCAAGGCAAATTGAAAAACGTGGAAAAACTATCGTTACGATAGAAGGAGAATGAAGTTGATAGACGAGGATAAAGGCAGAGATAGTTGTGGCGTAGTCGGTATCTATGGTGATCCCAACGCCGCCATGCATGTTTATCACGCACTTTACACCTTGCAGCACCGAGGCCAGGAAAGCGCCGGTATCGTCTCCTCAGACGGCAAGCGCATCCAGAGCAAAAAAGGTCTGGGGCTCTTGACCGACGTATTCTCCGACGGCAGCCTGAAGACTCTGCCCGGTCACATTTCCGTCGGTCACGTGCGTTATTCCACCACCGGCTCAGGTCGTGTTCAGAATATCCAGCCGCTCATCATCGAACATATGGACGGCATGATAGTCGTCGCCCATAACGGCAACCTGGTCAATGCCCGCACACTGCGTCGAGCCTACCAGGAACGCGGTTCCATCTTCCAGACCTCCACCGACTCCGAGATCGTAGCGCATCTTCTGGCAGATCCCTGCCGCCGCAACCGCAGCGATCATTACGCATCGGCACTTGGAATGCTCAAGGGAGCTTTCTCGTTCGTTCTGATGACCAAAAACGAGCTGGTCGCCGCCCGCGACCCGCAGGGCTTCCGCCCCTTGTGCATGGGAAAACTTGGCGACGCGATAATATTCGCTTCCGAGACCTGCGCTTTAGACATACTCGATGCCGAATATATCCGCGACGTGGAACCGGGCGAGGTAATTACCGTCAACGAAAGCGGTATACACAGTGAATTTTTCGCTCAGGGCAACGCCCATGCCCATTGCATTTTCGAACATATATATTTCGCACGCCCGGACTCGAACATCTTCGATCATAATGTTCACCATGTACGCATGGATTTAGGTCGCCGCCTGGCAAAAGACAATCCCGTAGATGCCGATGTGGTCATTTCCGTTCCCGACTCCGGCAATTCCGCCGCTCTGGGTTATTCTCAGGAATCCGGCATTCCCCTCGACCACGGCTTTATCCGCAATCACTACATAGGCCGTACATTCATCATGCCCACACAATCCGGGCGCGATTTCTCCGTCGATGTCAAACTGAACGTCGTCAAGGAAGTGGTACAGGGCAAGCGCGTGGTGGTGGTCGATGACTCGCTGATTCGCGGCACCACCTCCAAAACCCGCATAAAACTTCTGCGTAAGGCCGGAGCCAAAGAAGTTCATCTGCGCATCAGTTGTCCGCCGACCCGCCATCCCTGCTATTTCGGTATAGATTTCCCGACCAAGGGCGAGTTGATCGCCGCCAATAAAAGCGTCGATGAAATCGCCAAGTTCTTAGAAGCAGATTCGCTCGCCTATCAAAGCCTCGATGGTCTTTTGGCCTGCGTAAATCATCCCGAAGGATATTGCACTGCCTGTTTCAACGGCAAATACCCCATCGAAATAGAAGACAAGATGGAAGACAAGCTGGCACTCGAGGAAAACTGCTGAGAACAGTGGACAATCCAAGATATATAAAAAGCCGGGTTTAATACCCGGCTTTTTTATTGCCATTGGTTTTCCAGCAAGATCGGGGAACTCTCGTCGGAGCAAGCGTTTTGCCTGCTTGAGATGCTTTTGTGCTTGTGGTAATCTACTTTATATATGTAGGACTGAATGTTCCAGTTGCAATTGATGTGTTTTTCACGCTCTCAGGAAGGATATTGTCCATGTTGACAGGTTTTAGCAGCCCGGCGAGGGCAGGTGCTTCGCTTGGGCTTAAACTGCTTGTGGTTTTGGCTGTGTTTATCTTCGCCAGTTCTGCTTTTGCGGAGCCGGAGGGCAAAAAGCCTGTCAATCCTGAATTGAAATCGATTATGGATAAGGTTCAGAATTATTACGTGGAAGCCGGAGACTTCTCGGCTGATTTCGAGCAGATCTATATTTCCAAGATGACTCGCCGCGAGAAAAAGTCCACCGGCAAGGTGCATTTCTCCAAGCCCTCGAAAATGCGCTGGGAATATGAGCAACCGCAGAAGACGGCCTTGATTACCGACGGCAAAAAAGCCTGGTACGCGCTTTACGACAAGAAGGAAGTCAAGACTTACGAAAAATTCAAAAGCTCTTATGTCGAGCGCTCCATGGCGTTTTTCTGGGGATCCGGCGATCTTTCAGCCGATTACGGTTTGAGGCTTTTGAAAGCCAAACGAGTAGAAGACCTGATCGACGCCGGTTCGCGTGAGGTGATAGAAGCGATTCCTCATCAAAGAAACGCGCAGTTCGAGATTCTGTACCTGTTCGTTGACGCTAAAACGGGCCGCATAGAAGAAGTGCTGTGGTTTGATACCATCGGCAACAGCAACAACCTGAAATTCAATAAACCGCAGACCGGACGCAAGTTCCAGGATGCTTTCTTTACTTTCCAACTTCCCTCAAAAGAGTGGACAGTGGAAAAGCTGGAGTTTTAGGAGTTAAGTATGAATGGCAAAAAGGTACTGGCAATAGCGGCGCTTTTATTTATTCTCTTGATGGCAGCCTGCGGTAGCAATGATTCCGATGATGACGGTCTGCCAGCGGATGGTGACGGCGACGGAGACGGAGATGTGGCAGAAGACGGCGATGCCAGCGAATCCTCGGAAGAAGCCGATGGCGATCTGGAGCAGGAAGCTGAAGAAGTCATTGAGAGAAAATTGATAGACTACGTGAATCCCTTCGTCGGTACAGGAGGTCAGGGCTTCGGCGTCGGCAGTGCCACGCCTGCGGCTACCGCGCCATTCGGAATGGTCAAGGTCGGCCCGGATTCAGCCGGAGAAACCGGTACCACGCCCGGTTATTCTCACTGCGCCGGTTACGCTTACGACGATGTATACATTCGCGGCTTCTCGCATATCCACATGCACGGCATAGGCGTGCCGGATTATGGCAATATCATGTTTATGCCACTTGTGGGAATGGATCAGGAAAGCAGCAAGGAAAAGAATTACAGAAGTACATATGCCAAGGAGAGCGAAGCGGCCTCTCCCGGTTACTATACCGTCAGGCTCGATTCGGACGTCAACGTCGAGTTGGCCGCCTCCGAGCATACGGCCTACCACCGCTACGCCTATCCTGAAGGAACCGGCGACGATGCCTACGTGCTGATTGACCTGAGCCACGGTTCTGTCAAAGACTTCGTAAAAGACGCCGAGATC
This sequence comes from uncultured Myxococcales bacterium, assembly GCA_964437525.1. Taxonomy (GTDB): domain Bacteria; phylum Myxococcota_A; class SURF-8; order SURF-8; family SURF-8; genus JAKQSH01. The sequence goes on from CAYTHG010000006.1 coordinate 27,111, forward strand.
TTCGTCGATGCTAAAGCCCGCGAGATCAAAGGCTGGGTGCATCATGAAGGCAACCTGACCGGACGTTTCGGTGGATTGAAGATTTATTTCGTGGCGCGCTTCGAAGAAGACTTCGGCGAATGGGGTACTTGGAAAGACTGGCAGTTGTTCCCGGCGGAAGAAACCCAACAGGGCAAAGACTGCGGCGCTTATGTGCAATTTGCAAGCACGCCGGAGGAGCCGGTTGAGTTTCAGGTGGGAGTTTCTTACGTGGATCTTGAGCAGGCTGCATTGAACCTCGAAGAGGAATGGGCCGAATTCGATATGGAATCGCTTTTGTCTGAGACCGAGGCCATGTGGGAAGAGGAACTCTCGCTGATAAACGCTCGCGGCGCTGACCAGCGCACACTGGAAATATTCTATTCCTCCATGTATCACGCCTTCCAGATGCCGACACTGTTTACCGATGTCAACGGCAAGTATCGCGGTTTCGACAAAGAAGTCCACGACGCTGAGGGCTTTACATACTATACCGATTTCTCCATGTGGGACACCTACCGCACGCTGCATCCGCTTTTGATAATGATACAGCCCGAACGCCAGCTCGACATGGTCAAGTCGCTCATCAAGATGTACGAGCAGGGCGGCGGTTTCCCCAAATGGCCTTCGGGCATAGGCTATACCGGCTGCATGGTCGGCACCAGCGCGGATATCGTCGTGTCGGAATCTTATATCAAGGGGCTGACCGACTTCGATGCTGAAAAAGCTTATACGGGACTTTATGCCACCGCCACCGCTCCTCCACCCGATGGCGTCGATTATGCCGGACGCGGCTCTGCTGTGCTTGACTACGTGGCGCTCGGTTACGTGGCCGACGACAAGCACGGCGATTCGGTCTCTCAGTCGCAGGAATATTACTGCGACGACTGGGCGCTGCATAATTTTGCCAAGGCACTCGGCAAGGACGCAGATGCGGAAGTCTTTAAACAACGGGCTTTAAGCTATCCGACTCTCTGGCATCCAGAATCGAAATTCTTCCGTGGTAAAAACGAGGACGGCTCGTGGGTCGAGGGATTTAACGACGAATCCTGGCTGGATTACTACACCGAAGGCACCGCCTGGCAGTATCGTTTCTTTGTACCGCACGACGCTGCGGGATTGGCCGAGCTGTTCGGCGGTCGCCAGCAGATGTTCGATGAACTTGAAGTTTTCTTCCAGGGTGAGAAAGACCGCCAGCAGCGCATAGCAGAGGGCAGCGTATTGGACGCGCTCGGTACGCCGCAGTATTACTGGCACGGAAACGAACCCGACCTGCATTCGGCCTATATTTACTCCGATGTCGGTCATCCTTCAAAGACTCAGGAATGGGTGCGCTGGATCATGGATGCCCTTTACGACTCGGCTCCCGACGGCATTCAGGGCAACGACGACTGCGGCACACTGGCTGCCTGGTACGTGTTTTCCGCAATGGGCTTCTATCCCATCGCCGGCACAACAAAATATCTGATCGGCAGTCCGATCTTCGAGGAAGCCACTATCAAGATTGGCGATAAGGAACTGAAGGTCATAGCCCATGACGCCGGAGCGGAGAACGTTTATGTGCAGTGGGTTAAATTGAACGACGTGGAATTGACCGAGGCGAAGATCGAGCACGAACAGATCGCCGCCGGTGGAACGCTGGAATTCCAGATGGGCCCGCAGCCATCGGAATGGGGCGAAATATAGGACGGAGAGTTAATGCAGGACTTCAACGCCATAGCGCTTGCCATGCTGATATACGGTGCTGCGTTGGTTTTTGCCACAGGTTTTATCTGGCGTGTATCGCACATGCAGGAGAAGCTCGGGAAGTTAAAGATTGCCCTTAAGGCTTTGCTGTGGCTGGGCGACAGCCACATTTTTAAAAAAGACAAGCTGTTGTGGGCGGTAAGGCTTCTGCTGCGAATAAGTGTCATGCTGGCGGGCCTGCGCTATCTGCGTTACCTGCTTTATCCCGTGCCGCAATTCCTGATCGCATCCGATGATGTTACGCTTTTAGCCTTGCAGTTGCTGCCCCTGCTGCTCCTGGCAGAATTTTCACTACGCAGTCTGAGGGATTCCGGCATTGCTTTAAGCGGCAGTCTGGACATGTTTTTCAACCTGCTTCTAACAGCTCTTGTTGTAAGCGGCCTGTGTTTTCATTACCTGTCGGGCGCGGAGTTGCTTGAGATAAAGGCATACACGCTCGGGCTGGTTTTTCTGCGAATCGAAGACCTGCCTGCCTACCCGCTCTTCTCGCTGCACGTCGTGCTTTTGTCGATCACGCTGACGGCCTTTGCCATCGTGAAGTTTTACATATCCGATAGACGCAAAGGCGGTGCGGCATGACGGCGCGCGGCTTCAATATCGTTCTTTTGTCGTTGCTGTCGCTGTGGCTCCTGCTTGCAGCGTCCGGCTGCGACTACGAGGAAAAGCCGGTTTACGAAGGCGACTGGGTTATCAAGGACGCCTGCACGCCTTACATGATAGATGTTCCTCCATTTCATACACCCATCTCCGAGTGGCGCGTAACGCACAAGCGTTTTTTAGAAGATGGACTCTATACCGAAAAGCGTTGCTTAATCTGCCACGAACCGGATGTGGCCTGCAACCGCTGCCACAACTATGTAGGCGTAAAACCCGTATACCCCGAACTGCAAGATCCCGGTTACTCGCCGGGCTTTATCCGCGTCTGGCATTCGGTCGCGCCGGAAGAATATTGAGATGCAAATGAAAGATAGTAAAAAGAACGACAAGCTTGACAACACGCGCAGACGCTTTCTGGGCGTGGCCGTGGGCGCATCTCTTGCTGCGCTGGTTGTGCCATTCTGGTTGGGCTTACTCGATTTGATGGGGTATTCTAAAAAGGAAAAAGGAGCGCCTGTCATCATCGCTATCGAAAGCTTATCCAAAGAAGGGCGAAAGCGCATCGTCTATGATGGCAAGCCCGCGCACCTTTTTTACGAAGGCGGCAAGCCTGTAGCCATGAGCCTTGAATGCACGCACTTAGGTTGCATCGTTGAATGGAAAAAAGACAAACGTAAATACGAATGCCCCTGTCATGGCGGAGCGTTCTCCGATTCCGGCGAAGTCTTGAGCGATCCGCCGCGCCTGCCTTTAAGGCGTCTGCCCTTGAGCATCAAAGGCGACAAGTTGATTGTCGGGGAGTCGCAAGACAATGTCTGAAAAGCCGGATAAACATACAAGCCCGGCAAGCAAAGCCTTATACGGTGGGCGCTATTTACTTGATGCCTCCGGTGGGTTGGCGCTGTTTTTCTTCGGCTTGCAGATAGTGACCGGAATGCTTTTGATGTTTCATTACGAGCCAGACCCGGCGCGGGCCTGGGCTTCGGTGCGTCATATTCAGAGCCATGTTTCCGGTGGCTGGTTCCTGCGCAATCTGCACGGGGTTTCGTCGAGCATGTTGGTTGCCTGGAGCATCGCGCATCTTCTCAAAGTATTCTACAAACGCCTTTATGTGGGCAGGCGGCGCGTTCACTGGCTTTCAGGCGCTGTTGCGCTCTTTTTACTGATAGGCGTGGCCTTCTCCGGTTATTGCCTGCCGTGGTCGCAAAGGGCATACTGGGGCTACACCATAGTGGTACGCGGCTTCGAATCGCTGCCGATCTTCGGTTCGTGGATGGGCGAGATGCTGGGCGGTGGCACTGGCCAGCTTGGAGCTCCGGCTTTGCGCAGGCTGCTGGCCTTTCATGTCGGTGCTCCGACGCTTGTCATGTTTACACTCGGCGTTCATTTTTTGAAAAAACCGCAAATCAAGAACTGGCCGCGCGACTGGGGCAAAGCTTCGCTTGCGGGTATTTTCGCATCATGGCTGGCGCTGGCATTCGTCTTCTTCTGGCCCGAGCCCTTTGTGTCGCAAAGCCCGGCGGCAAACCCGCTGCTGACACCCGCCGCCGTCAAGCCCGAGTGGCTTTTCACGGCTTCCTACGAGATTCTGCGTTTGGTGCCGGGGCGTTCGGGCGGCCTGATATTGATGCTTTTAGCG
>CAYTHG010000006.1:31120-35765 GCA_964437525.1 uncultured Myxococcales bacterium
ACTCTGGCTTTCTGGTTTTTGCCTTGGCTGGATCGTAGCGGACCGGGGAAAATACGCCTCAGAAGAAAGCTGTTTTTAGGGTCGCTGATCGTGATAATTCTGATGCTGCTGCTGACGGTCTGGGGGTTCTACATATGAAGACTTTCTGGCAGACCTTAATATTACTGGTTGTGATGTCGATCCCCGCAGGCGTGCAAGCCTACGAGATCAGCCGCTACAACACCGTGCGCATGGATAACAATTGTCTGGCCTGCCATCCTGGAATGCGTTCGGGTTACATGCTGGAACGCCACAGCCTGGACAATTATTCGCGCCTGCACATGAAGTATTGCGGCTTTAAGCAGCTTACACATCTGTCGCGCTTCACCGACGAATTCGCCTTTATATCCATGCATGAAAAACTCGAAGAACTGGAAGCGCAAAGCGTGGATACCTCCATCTGGCGCGACGAATTGCAGCAGGCGCAGAGTCGCTTCGAGGTATTGCTGCGTCAGCCTGTACGCTCTCGCATGGGTTTCCGCGAGCCGGCCAAAGCCATACGCGACGACCTGACCCCCTCTTATAATGCAGCCATGAACTACGAAGACCGCTTTTCCAGGCGCGCCTTCTATGGCGTCTTCTCACTGTATCTGCTGGCTTTTTTAGGCGTGGCGATTGCCGCTTTGTTGAAGTCACGCAAGGGACGTGAAGATCAGCAAGGGGGGCGATCATGAAAAGCAGGTTGACGATATCAATCTTCCTTGTGCTGATATTGCTGGCTCTGACGATTCTGTCTTTTGCGCAGGACGACAAGAAAGACAGCCGCGAAGAAGACGGCATCGCCTTGCTGTGCGAAGATATAGACCAGCGCGACGACCTGGGTGAACGCGCCTGGGCCTTGATTATGCTGTCTGAGGAACTTTATAAGTCCTCGCCCGATACTGCTGGCGAGGTATTGCTGCAATCTGAAAAACTATTGCGGGAGTTGCAGGAGACGACGCGCTCGCAACTCGATCCTTTAGCCAACGAGCTTGAAGCATTAACCAGCAAGGGTGAGCGCAAAGAGCGCTTTCAGGATGTCAAGGTCATGCTGGAAGACATCAAGCAGCCCTGGGTCGAGCGCGAACTGTTCTTCGCCGGTTTGCAACAGGGCTTGTGGGGCTATGAACGCCTGGAGTCAGTCTTTGATATCGTCGAGGAATTCAACAGCTCGGTCTATGCCAAAAGCTGCGGCAAGAGCGCTGTCATAGAGCAACTTGGAGGGCACGATGGCGAATTGGCGCTTGAGTACACATCGTCGCGGCTTGATAATTCGTATTTCAGAGTTCTGGCTCTCGGCCTAGTATATAAAGAGCTGGGCGTTGATGAGAGACAAAAGGCTGCGGACACGGTTCTTGCGCAGGTGCCAAAATTTAAAAAGCCCTGGGTGCGCTTTTGGGCGCTGACCTCATTTTTACATAAGCAATATGAAGCAGGCGACGAGCCGGACGCCCGCGCAAAAATATATTTGGGCGAAAACTTCCCCGGTATTCCCAACCCGAGTCGCGGCTTCGATGCTGTCAACTCCGCAGAGTTGATGCTGGATTTCTGGCCGCAAAAGTCGGAAGAGATCTTGAAGCTCCTGCCGCCGGAATATCCCTCACTGGCGGCCGCTCTGCATTTTGCTTTCATCAAGGCGGGTTACATCAAGCATCTGCAAGCCTTCGAGCGTAATGTCCGACTGATACCGGACAAGGACGAGACCAGGCGAATAATTCCGCGTGAAGAAAAAGACCTGCGCGAGCGCTTCTGGTTGCGGGCCATAGTGGAGCTGATAGACAAGCATCCGCAAAAGGCGAACGAGTATTACACGCTCTTGACCATCCCGCTATATAAGACTCGCGCTTTGGCGACTGTCCTTTCTTACTGGTTGGGTCAGGGTCGTCTGGAGATGGCGATCGAAATCGAAAAGGTCTCGGAGCCTGTGCTGCGCGTCGAGTTATACATGGAGACGGCGCGGCTGTATGCAGCGAAGAATCAAAACCGGCAGGCGATAAAATGGCTTACAGTGGCACTAAAAGATGTTGGAGCATGTCCAGGCGATGAGATGCCATCCGCCGTCGCCCTGGCCTTTGCCGATATAGATCCGCCACGCTCTATAGCGCTGGCGTTTGCGCTCAAGGATAGCTATATCAAGGCCGACACAATGGCTGGCATTGTTGCATCAAGTACTGATGCCAAGCTGCGCGATGAGTTGGCTGCTAAAATAATTATGCTTTTAAGAAAAGATGGTGTCTCTCCGGCGCAGGCGGCCCGAGTAGCAATAAAGCTGGCTTCCAGCTATTCCGAATCCGATGACGAAAAGCGAAAAGCATTTTTGCAGCAGGTGGTGGAGATAGTGCGCTAGGAATCCTGCTTGTCTTTTTCTTCGTCGCGCTTTTCAAGATGCGCTCTGACTCGTTTCCTGACAATCAGCCAAGCCACAAATGTTATCAAGATCAATATACGCCAGTCGAAATCTATATCGAAGAATGCGTCCATGAGTTTGTTTTCCTGTTTAGTGTCGTTATTGCTATCACCCTTGTCCTGCCTGTCCTTAAGCGCATAATATATGGAATCCAAGGCGGATGCAATGTTGTTTAAAGATGATCTGCGCTGCGCTTCTTCTTGCTCTTTGTCGATGACAGCGTACCAGTCGTAGCTTTGCGCTTCAAGCTTTCTACATCTGCCTTCAACACAGCGGGCGTCCTTCGGGCAGCGCAAATCCGAGCAGGAGCCTTTTTTCAGGAGCGGTGCTTTCAGTGTGGCGCGCACGCTCGGCGCGTAGCTTTGCGAGTCGATATCGTAAACCGCTACTTCAGAGGCGCGGCCCTGATAGTAGTTGGAATTGAAATACAGATTGGCGGCAGAGAGTCTGCCGCGATCAGCATTGGGCAGGAAAGCAGATCCGCTGCGAAACAGGTCGCGCTTTTCTGCCCGCTTTTCCTTAAACTGTATATCGAAACGGGCGTCGGCCTGTTCGTTCATCACGAAGGGACGCCAGCGGCGGCAGTTGGGACAATCCAGCACGATACGATAAAAATCATTGTCGCCGCCCTTGGGCCTGCGCCCCATATAGACGTGATAGATGGCCAGTCCCGGATCTTTAAAGCGCTTGTCCCACGGCCCGGAACTGACGCGGTTTTCCACAAGCCAGAACTCGCGCCCGCCGCCGAGTTTGTAAATACGTCCGCTTTCAGCCACAGGCGGGATAAGGACTTCCTGCGTTCCTTCGATCTGCACAACATCGGCCCAGCCTATCAGGTAACGTGAAAGGGCGTCCAGTGCAGGCACCTGTCGGTCGTAGTGCCAACTTCCCATGGGCGAAAATTGCAGGCCGTAGGTCTGGCGCCATTCGTCGTACAGATCCGCAAATCCCAAAAGGTGCCCGTATTCGTGCAGCGACATGTATATGCCGCGCCTGCCGCCGGAGATGGCAACCACGGGGATCTTGACGCCGTCATGTTCTTCGATCAGGGCGTCGTGTACCAGACCGAAGGGCAAGGCCACGCCGAACCATCCGAAGTTGACGATGATTATAACGCCGTCTGACCAGCCGTCTGGTTTGCCTTTAGGTCCGTTGATATCGTAGCGGGAGAAGTCAAGGCCGCGTTCTGATTTAGCGCGGCGGAAGATGTCTTTTATGAGCGGTATGGCGTAGGCAAAGGCGGCAGGGTTGCGTCGAGCCGGTGTGCATTTGCCGTCGGGATCGGGAAAGGGGCAGTTGCGGTATTCAATGGGATCTATCACATCCGCATGAACACGCAGCCTGCCGCCCGATTGCGAATGCCAGTAATGTGTGAATGTGAAGCCTTTAAGCTGGTCGGCGAAAAACGCGCGCAGCTTTTTCATGTCGAGTCGCGGGCGCGTGCTTGTCTGCACATTGACGGGAATTACCAGCACACGCGACTCACCCAAACGCGGTACTTTGTAGCGCCCCACATCGTCCGGGCGGGTGAAGTGATCTATGTAACCAGCCTCAAGAGGTGCGCACAAAAAGAGGCATATGAGCGCAAGCGCACAAAAGAAAGGACGCGGCGTGAACCGCGTCCTTTTATGTCGTCTAAAGTTTATCAAATTACTCGTTCTTCTGTTGATCCTTGAACATCTCGCCGATGACGGCTACCGAACCGAGAATGCCGGAAGCTTCGTAAGGGATGAACATTTTGGAGGAACGGCCCTCGGACATTTTTTCCAAAGCTTCCATGTACTTGATGGCAAGCACAGCCTTGGTCGGCTGGCCTTCGCGGATTCCTGTGAAATAGACCTTGATGCCTTCGCCCTTGGCTTCGGCAACTTTGACGATGGCTTCGGCTTCACCTTCGGCGCGCAGCACGAGTGAACGCTTTTCGCCCTCGGCCTCGGCAATGGCAGCGTCGCGTTCACCTTCGGCCTTCAAAATGGCGGAACGTTTTTCGCCCTCGGCCTGTGTAACAACGGCGCGGCGCTCACGTTCGGCCTTCATCTGCTTGGCCATGGCGTCTTCGATTTCCTTGGGCGGGTCGATGTTTTTGATTTCGACACGGTTGACCTTGATGCCCCATTTGTCGGTGGCTTCATCCAGCACCATACGCAATTTGGCGTTGACGGTCTCGCGTGAGGTGAAGGTTTCGTCCAGGTCCAACCCACCCATTACGTTACGCAGTGA
>CAYTHG010000007.1:0-34769 GCA_964437525.1 uncultured Myxococcales bacterium
AAAAACGCTCCCAAGCCCAACAAAAAGCCCGAATCAAGTCCGCAGCCGCACATCTTCAAGCGGATTCTTTTATCCATTCCCGCAATACAGAACTTATCTCCCGCATGGCGTTTCCACGGTGGCTGATGGAGTTCTTTTCATCCTGCGTCAACTGGGCCATGGTTTTTCCGGGAAAGTCGAGACTTTCAAAAATAGGATCGTAACCGAAACCGTTTTCGCCACGTGGAGCGCTGCCTATGTAGCCCTCGCATTTGCCATCGCTCTCATGCAGACTACCCGCTTCGGGAATAAAAGCGATATTGCAGACAAAACGCGCCCGGCGTTTCTCTGGCTCGGGAATGTCTTTTAAGTTTTCAAGCAGCTTTTCGTTGTTGGCCCGGTCGCTTTTGGGTTCTCCGGCATAACGGGCCGAATACACGCCCGGCTCGCCGCCCAAAGCATCCACCACCAGACCGGAATCGTCGGCCAAAGTCGGCAGGCCCGTCAAAGCGCTTATTTCGCTGGCTTTTTTGTGGGCATTCTCGCGGAAGGTCGCACCGTCTTCTTCGACTTCCGGCAAATCCGCAAAGTCGTGCAGTGTCAGTATTTCTATATCGGCATCCGCCAGCAAAGCGCGCATGTCGCGGGCTTTGCCGAGGTTGCTAGTGGCCAATAATAACTTCATTGAAAATATCTCCAAGCGCCTGTTTCTGTAACTCGAACAATTCTCCGCAGCCGGATTTAGCCAAGCCTAAAAGTTCCAGAAGCTGTTTTTCGCTGAAGGGACGACCTTCGGCTGTGCCCTGAACTTCGACCAGCTTGTTATCCGGTGTCATCACAAAATTGGCGTCCACCGCCGCCGAAGAATCTTCCTGATAATCGAGATCGAGAATGGTGTCGCCCATCACGATTCCGGCAGAAACGGCAGCGACTTGTTCCATAATAACGGGACGGGCGACAATTCCCATGCCCATCAATTTATGAAAAGCCAGAGACAGTGCGACAAAAGCTCCGGTGATGGAGGCACAGCGTGTGCCGCCGTCGGCCTGCAGTACGTCGCAATCTACCGTTATGCTGAGTTCTCTCAAGCGGTCCAGATCGCAGACGGCCCGCAAGGAACGACCGATCAGGCGCTGGATCTCGCTGGAGCGTCCGCCGGGCGTGCGCTCGCGTCTGGCGCGTCCCTGGGTTGCGCCGGGCAGCATGGAGTATTCGGCTGTGACCCAGCCCTTACCACTGCCTTTTAAAAACGCCGGTACGCGCTCCTCTAAATGAGCGGCACAGATGACTTTGGTTTTTCCCCAGATTATCAACGCCGAACCGTCGGGGTATTCCTGATAATTGGTTATAATTTCAACAGGCCTCAAACCGGCTTGACTGCGTTTCTCTTCGCGCATGTTAACCCCTGACAATAAAAATCAATTTGACAAAAGATAGCCGCATCACAGCAGGCTGTCAACGAAATGCTTTCGATAACCTCTCTCAGTTCGGGAAACTTGCTACCCGACAATTCCTGATTCTAATTCCTAATTAATCATTCGCTCCCCCGTTCATGCTTCCATTGTCACCCTGAACTTGTTTCAGGGTCTTTATTTCATTGGGGAAGATGCTGAAACGAGTTCAGCATGACAGCTATGATCCTCCTGTTGGAGCATGACTTCTCCTGTTGGAGCATGGCTTCCCAGCCTGCTCCAGATATTTTTTAACTTCAGCGCGTAGGACGGGCAATTGTCTTGCCCGTCTTTTTTATGTGTCGGGTAGCATATCCCACGCTCATCTCAAGTAAACACAGGCGTATACCCACCGCTCATCCCGAGTGCCGACTGTAGGGAGGTGTATCGAGGGAGGAATGCTTCGATACAATTTCGCTATGCGAAATCACTCAGCATGAGCGGGGCTTTATTGTGTTATTGATTGGAATATTTAAACTCTTTTCATAATTTTGTAACGCCCGCTTGCCGCAAGCACCTCGGTGCGGCTATGATTGCTTTTCGTATTGCAATAATCCGGAGCAGGGAATGCCGAGTTTTGTCAGAAACATTGTCGTCTATGTGGTAATGGCGACCTTTATATGGAGCGCCAGTCTGGCTGTGCCCGTTGCAGCGCTGGCTGAAGAACAGGCGGCAGCAGATGAGAGCGCTCAAGAGCAACCGCCCGAAGATCCACCGCAGCCCCCAAAAACGCAAGCCGATCAGCCTAGTGAAGACAAGCAGGCAATCGAGGCTGAACCTGAAGAAAAGCCGGACGAAGAAAGCGCTGCTGCCGAATCTACGAAAAGCGAATCTTTAAAAAACCCGGCAAAAGATGTCCCCAACGGCGAAGGCGAAGCTCGCAAGACGCAGCCGGGCAAATTGACACCGGAGGAGGCCAAGCGCCTCAAGGACAACCTGAAGATCAAAAGCCGCCGCAAGCGTAAACAGACCAAGGGCAAAAGCGATACCGATAACGTCATCGATCAGATCTTCAACAAGGGCGAACAAAAGGACGAGCGCTTCAATGTGGATTATTCACCCTCCAAAGAAGACCCATTGACGGCAGACGAGGACACGCCTTTTTACAAGCACTGGATCTTCTGGACTATTATAGGAGTGGCCGCCGTTTCCGGCGTGGTTATAGGTCTCAAGTACGGCACGCACAAAAACGAAACCATGACGCTGGACGTAAACCGGAGATAATCATGCATAAACTCATTGCAATTCTGTTAACGCTGCTGGCACTTGCAGGTGCATATTCCTGCACCGACACCGATACCCTGCCGCTTGCCATGGAAATCGTAACGCCTGTGGATAAGGACGCCTTCGAGGGAGTGGCGCGGCTTAAAATCATCGTCACTGATTTCACCAACGAAGACCGCACCAGCGTCTATCCCTTCAAACCGGCAGACGGCTTTGCGGATCTTTCCTTCGAGTTGAAAGACCTCGACCGCTTCGAGCATTTCACGGTTGAGATCCTGGGCGAAGACGCAGAGGAGCGGCTTGTGTCCCGTGGCAGAAGCAGTGTAATCGACTCATTGAGCGAATCCGAGCAGGAGTTCTCTGTTTATTTTGCACCCATTGGACAATTATCCATGCCGCCGGTCAATCTCGTACATCCGCGCTTAGGCGCAAAAGTCGCGGTTCCGGGCGAAAACGACGCGCTTATCATCGGCGGAGCGGGTGCCAACATGGAGGGTGAAGTCCTCGACAGCATAGCCCAGGTCGAAAACTTCTCGGCGCTTTTCTATAAGGTAGAAGAACTTGAAGTCGAAGAGGAGCCTTTCAAGCTGGAAGAAGGACTGATACATCACAGCGTCACGGCGCTTGACGCCTTCAACGTGCTGGTCTTGGGCGGTTATTCCAAAATCGGCGAGCAGCTTACATACATGCCCGAGCCGCTCGTCATATCGGCCTCAGAAACCGACCTTGTACAGGAAACCGTTGCAGGCGATTTCGATACCGAACGCATAGGTCATGCCGCCAGCAAGATACCCGGCGCTGCTCAGGTCTTTATCTCCGGCGGTCTTGACGCATCCGGCAATATTCTCGACGACGCCGGAATATACACTGCCGGTGACCGCAAGACGGAAAAGCTGTTGACCTTAAAGTCCGCGCGCCACGATCACACACAAAGCGTCGTCATAGATGAACTGGCCGAGTTCGTCGGCGTGCTGATCTATGGCGGCAACAGCGATGCATCCCAACCCGCCGAATGGTGGGCTGCCGATGCCGGCAAGAGTATCGCGCTCCAGTTGCAGGACGATGAAATCCGCACGGGCCACGCTGCGGCCACTTTGTCGGATCGTCGCGCCATCATAGTCGGCGGGAATATAGATGGCCAGCTGACGGCTTCGGCGGTTATCTTCCGCGAAAGCTGCATGAACTCCGATTGTGAGGCTCTGCACTTAATCGATGATTTCTTGAAGACTCCCCGCAAAGGACATTCCGTCACGCTGGCCGAATACGACAAACTAGTCGTCTGCGGTGGCGTGGACGCAGAAGGGCTGGCCATCGGAGACTGCGAGATTTTTAAAGTCGGCGAAGATATCGATATCAAAGCCTACGCGATAATTGAAATGGCCCACCCCCGCGCATATCATGCGGCAGCCTTGATGCCGGACGGCACGGTGGCATTGGTCGGCGGCTGGAACGAACAGGCCGGAGCGCTCGATTCTGTGGAAATCTATATGCCGGAGTAATTCCCAAGATGCTCGTTTCTCGATACGCGCTGTCGCGCACTAAAGTTGAGCGGGGAAATGAGTTATTTCAATTCAAATTAAATTCATGAAAAACTGGCGACAGACCAGCTTCGGCATAACTGCCGCAGCGAAAACTTGACACAAGCGCTCGATAGACTTAACTTTTTGGTGCTTGATAGGAATTTTAAATTGTAAGGCAGGGTCGGATTCCGTTCCGATCTGCTTTTAGCGCTTGAAAGGCAATAAAATGAGCGAAAACGATAAAACCAACGAAGACAACGTAGACCAGCCGGAAATCAAGGTTGTGGACAAACGCAAGCTTGATGAAAACGGCGAGTTGCGCCAGGAAGCAAAGACCGAAGACAAGCCGGAAGAAAAACCGGAAGAAAAACCGCAGAGCTGCGGAACGCAAACTTTGCCCGGCATAGATTATTCGACCTTTGTATTCTCGCTGGCGACACAGGCTCTCTGCCATCTGGGAGAAGTCAGCCATCCCGAAAAGAAATGTATTGAAATCGATTTGGCGCTGGCTCGCCAGACCATCGATATCATCGGTCTGTTGCAGGATAAAACCAAGGGCAATCTGAACGAGAACGAAGAGCTTTTGACCCGCAACCTGCTGACAGACCTGCGCCTGAAGTTCGTCGAGATATCCAAACGCGAGGCGGCCCACAAACAACAGCCCGAAGAAAAGAAAGACAACTGAGTTTGCCCTCTTCCGCACGCCGCTTAAACCTGCTTGTACTGCTGGCCTTGACAACGCTTGTTTTGTCTCTGTCCGCCTGCAAGCAAGTCCGCGACTTGAAAGCGGTCTGGGAAGACATCGCGCCGTCCAAGGCGAGAAGCGAAAAACAAAAAGATAAAAGCGCCCCTAAAAAGACCGCCAGCGGCCTTTTGGAAAAATCGCGTTTGCAGGAATTGGCACAACTGGCCGAGCCATATCTGGTCCTGCAAGAATCAAATGACGCGACAATAGCCAAGGGCGTCGTGGTCGAGCCCTCAAGCGGCACCGCCCTTTTGCACATGCCCCAAGGCGCCATCAAAAATATCCGCGCTGCTATCGGCGGGCAATCGCAGAACCTGCAACTTGGCTCATACAGTGCTCATACATCTTTCGGCGTCTACAAATCGCTTTCGACATTCACAAAAAAACCATTGAAGCAGAACATCGACCCGGAATTGGGCGATGTGCTGGTGCTTCTGGCTGCGACGCCCAAAGGCGGACCGCTGGCCATCGAGACCCGCGTGGCGCATTCGGGCAGTTTCGACAATCCCGAATCCGCGCCGCTATTGACATCTTTTGCCGCTGCCCCGGCTCTATCGGGTGCTTTGGCGCTGGATGAAAAAGGGCGCATGGTCGGACTGGCGGTGGCGGACGCATCGGGTTTGATGGGCGTCTGGCCCTGGCAATACCTGATAGCCCGCGCCCACGCCGAAAGCGCCGATGGCATTCCCATATCAAGGAAAATCATCAAAAAGGCAGAGCCGGAGCCGGAAACCGTCGCGGAGCTTGATGTTCAGGATCAGACACCCGATGCCATAGATGAGCTTTTAGCCGATGAAGACTCCGCAGAAGTTCTGGATGACAAGCAGCCGCAGTTGGCCGAAATTGCACAAAAAGAATCGCCCGCCGAAAATGCGGCTGAAGCGAAAAAGCCCGTCTGGTTGGGTGCCGGAGTAGTCGAGATGGACACCGCCGTCGCCTCGCAATTCGGATACTCCGCAGGCGAAGGGCTTTTGATAAAGCACATCAAGGCCGATTCTCCCTTTGCAAGAGCGAAGGCTAAAGCAGGCGACCTTTTGGTGTCTTTAGCAGGAAAGCCCGTCGGCGACAAGCGCGGCTTGTTTGAAATTCTCAAAATGCTCGAAGCGGGACAAGCCGTTCCCACGCAACTAAAACGCGGAAAAACGAAACTGGCCATAAAGCTGACTCCCGTCGAGCGCCCCGAAACGATTCCTCCCATACAGGACGAAATCTCTTTCAAGTAGATATACTTTTATTTATCCGAGAAAGTATCCCGCACGCTTTTTACGATTTCTTGAGCAGGGTGTGTGCTGCCGTCTTGCAGCGTAAGCAGTTTTACCCGCAATATGTCTGCGCCACACAGCAGGTCAGCGCCTTCTTTAGACACGGACACGACGCGACCCGGCACGCGGCCTAGATAGCGCGGTGCATCTTTTAAGATTTCGCTTTCGGCAATCTCAAGCCTCTGTCCATTCAGGAATGTATATGCCTGCGGCCAGGGAGCGGCAAGGGCTCGTACCAGATTATGAATTTCCTGCGCCGACATCTTCCAGTCTATCAGGCTGTCTTTTGCCGAGCGTGTGCAGGTGTAGGTGGCTTTTTCGTGCTTCTGCTCAAAGTATAAAAGCTGACCGCTTATTTTGGCTTCTATCCAGCGGGCGTAAAGCGGGCCTATCAGTGCGTTTATCTTCTCGCTTGCTTCGACTATGCTCTCGTTCGGGCCTATCTCGATTTTCTCCTGGGCGAATATCAAGCCGTGATCGACTTTCTCATCAGCGCGAAAGAGCGTCAGGCCGCTTTCGCTCTGGCCGAGAATGATCTGCCAGTTCAAGGTGGCGCGTCCGCGAAAGGCGGGAAGGAGCGAGTCGTGAGCTACCAGGCAACCTTCATGCGGCCCTTCTAATATGGACTTGGGCAGCAGCCTGCGCCAGCCGGTGCAGAAAATCACATCGACTTTTTTATCAAACGAGGCGACGATTTCTTCTATGGGCGCGTCATCGCCTGCAGCCCAGCTAATCTGCTCTTCGGCTAGAATCTTTTTTGTAATCTCGAAAGACGGATCGCGCTCGGAGGGATCGGGGTGTTGCAGGATGGCCCAAGCCGGATGAATGCCGATTTTTTGCAGGTGTTTAAGCAGGGCGCAAAGCTTGGCAGTGCCGCCTATCAAGCCTATGGATATCCGCTGCTGTGTATTTGACATATCGCCTAAACCCCTTTAAGTTCTAGTGATGGAGTAATCATGGCAGAAAATATCATGGATGTCAGCATTTTAATTCCCGTCTTGAACGAGAGCGAAATTTTGTCTGAGACGGTCGCGCGATGGCTTATGACAGCCGACGGGCTAGACATATCTTACGAGCTTCTGATCGTCGATGACGGCTCGACGGATGAGACTCCGCGCCTCTTGAAAGAGCTTGAAGCCCGGCACGAGAATTTGCGTTCGACGCGCACAAAAGGCGTAGGTCAGCACCGGGCGCTTATGCATGGAATCAAGCAGGCTCGCGGCAAGTTCATACTGACAGGCGACGCCGACTTGTTTCCCTCAGGTGCAGATATCAAGCGGGCTTTGCGCGCCTGTGAAATGGGGCAGCTTGCCGTCCTGCGCAGAACGAAAAACTCGACGGGATTGCGAGATATCGCCTCGCGCATCAACAACAGACTGGTCGGTGCTCTGCGTGGTCGAGCCTACCGTGACATAGGCTCCATGCAACTTCTCTTCCCCGCGCCGCCGGAGGATTTTTTGCCGGAGAAAGACAGCTTTTATCTGCCGCTGCTACTGGAAAAACATTTCGAGCGCTCTGAGTTTGAAGCCTGTATTGAAGGCATTAAACGACCCTCCCGCTATGACTTCAAAAAGCTTTTACGTCTGATGCTGGTGGAACTGGACAGTATGCAGGAGCTACCCGACAACCGCCACCCGCAGCTTTTGGCTAAAATTAAAGAGCTGGGCGTCAGGGTGCTGGGGCATTAAGAATGCCCAATGGTGAATGGTCAATTGCGTTTATTTTTTCTTCTGCCTGTAGTTCTCGCCCAAAAGCACGCCGCTTGCAACGGAGACATTCAGCGAATGCACCTGCCCCAGGTTGGGCAGTTTGACCAGATAGTCGCAGCTTTTGCCGGTCAAGGGTCTCATGCCTTTTTCTTCGCTGCCCATAATGAAAACAGCCGGGAAATTCAGTTTGACATCGTAGAGCGTGGTATCCGCCTCGACATCGGTGCCGACGATCCAGTAGCCGATATCCTTGAGGTCTTTCAAGGTGCGCGCCAGATTGACAATGCGTACCACAGGCATATGTTCCGCAGCGCCCGCTGATGTGCGTATGGCAGTTTCCGTCACCTGAGCCGAGCGGTCCTTGCCTATCACGACGCCGCCTATGCCGAAGCAGTCGGCAGTGCGAATGATGGCTCCCAGATTATGCGGGTCTTGAATGCCATCTAAAATCAACACGTCGGGCATGGGCTCCTTCAATGATTCCAGCCAGTCATGATAATCGGCGTATTGATAATCCGGCATTCTGGCTGCCACGCCCTGGTGGTTACCGCCATCCGAGATGCGCTCGAACTCTTCCTGGTCGGTGAAACGCACCTTTACACCCTGATCGCGGGCCAGAGCTTCTAAGCGGCCTATGGTCTTGCCGGATCCGCCTTTGCGCACCAGTACGAGGTCGGGGCGGGTTCTGCGGCCTACAAGCGTTTCTTCTACGGGATGGACTCCATATACCCAGCGTGACATTGTGTTTCCTTAAAAAGAGTTCTAATCCGGGCCAGCTTACACTTTGCGTCCACCTATGGCAATCGAAAAGAGTTGACTAGCCGTCTGGCTTTGCATATCTTGAATTTCAATTGATTATAAGGAGAAGCCATGCCGTTTTCAAAGCTCTGCAAACTTACCGCCGTTTTGTCTCTGATCCTACTGCTTATGGCCTGCTCGCCCTCGGAGAAAGAACTGTTCGACAAGGCCAATACGGGCGATTGCACAAAAAAGACGGATGAGCTGTCGAAGCTTGCGCCCAAGCTGCAAAATCAAATGCTGCGGGCTAAGGCAAAGGAAATCATGACGGATTGCCGCATTGTATTTCAACGCGACGAAATCGCCGGATTGATGAACAAGCCTTTCAAGAACATCGACGAGATCAAGCGGCAGAGCATAGAAGAAGAAGGCGCAGCCCAAATGATAGAATCGGCTTTCGCCCAAGCCGTCAAAGACATGGTTCTGGATTACAAGTTCGATCAAGCCCGGCGCCTGCAAAAAGAATTCACAGAAGCCGGACTAATCAAGCGCGAAAACATCTCCTTATTTAAAGCTCTTGCAAAATGCATAGGCGAAAAATGCATCAAGCCGGTTGAGGAAATTTTCACAGTGGCAATACCAACCACAAAAGACGGCTTTTCTAAAAGCAAGATTTACGAGCAATACCTGGAGTTTCTTTTTGTGAATGAATTTTACGATAAGATGGGGGTGGTTATAGACGGAATGCCCTGTCTTTTCAGTCCCATGAAACCGAATCTGGTCAAGATCTCCATAGGCAATCAGTTGCGCTTAAACGGCAAACTGCGCGAGCAAGGCAGAGGAGACCGCCAGCCGAACAAGGTCGATTGCAAAACGTTCTTTAAGCCTGTAGTTGAGAATCCGGACAAAAGCATTGTGAAAGAAACAGGCAAGAAAAAATAAAGCTTCTTGCCGACAAGGTCTATCTCTTGCTGAAAAACAGTAGTAAATATCTTGTCACACCCGCGCAGGCGCACATTCTGAAAGTGCCATGAAAGCCAATGTATTTTTTATAAGCTGCGCTCTTTCGTTTTTGCTTGTGCTTGTGTTTCTTTTTCCCGGCTGCAATGCGAGCTCGCACAACCAGCATCCGGGCGCGTGTGTTTTCGATCCCCAGCCCGACAGCGATGCACTGGATGCCTATATCTATAAAGACTCTCCCCTTGCCAAATTGAATCTCACCGACTGGGATCTGTCGATCCTGGATACCAAAGCCGAGCTTACACTACACGGCCAGGGTTTTTTACTGGGGCTTTCCTTAAAGCTTGATGAAAACTGCAAGATATCAGGCCGGGCCAGAATCCTCGAAGGCCAAAGCGCCGATTTCACCCGGCTGGACTGGCCCTCGATAGCGGACAGATTTCCTTTGCAGGTAGAGGGAATTTCTCAGGCGGTGACGCCTGCCATACAAAGCGGCGCAATTGCCGCGCTTTGGAACCGGCAACCCTTATCTAAAGACAGCCTGTTTTTAATGGTGCTGGCTTTTATCGTCGTTTTCTTTTTGCTGTCAAGATCGGAAGCTGAGCAAAAGCACCTCAAAGCCTTTGATCTGCTGCTGGCTTTTCTGCTTGTATTGCTGGCCGCCGCGCCAATTTATTTTCTGCAATTCGATACACGGGCCGAGATACTGCGGGTGGCCTATTCCGCCGCCTGCCCCACTTGCGACTGGAATCATCCTTTTCCGGCTTACTGGATAAACGGCTTCTTCTCCGAATTCTCATACAAACCCGCCATCATGCGTCTGGGTTCGCTTTTGTTTCTTTTAGCCGAAACGCTCCTGCTGCTTTTTGTGGCCACCCGGCGCGGCGGCAGACTGGCGGGGGTTCTGGCGGTCTTGTTTTTCGTCTGCGAGATACGCCGCAGGCACGGGCTGTTCGACATTTCAGATTGGGATCTGGCCGGGTTCTTTTTGCTGACATGGCTGTATATTTTGCAACTGGCAGATGAAAACAGACTCACAGAAAAACCTCTGGCGCTTTTATCGCTGGCACTCGTTTTTTTTGCAGGCGGGAAATCTTCATACATGATGTTGCCTGTGGCTGCGGCATTTTTGCTGACCTTCATCATAAAGGACATTCGCACCAGATCTTTTTCGGCGACCTCGGCGCTGCTTGCGGGGATATTTGTTTTTCTGGCCTGGCAATCCGTGGAAGTGTTTATAGGCGGACAAAGAATCGCCGGGCATTTTGCAGGCGGATTTTTACAGCTTTTATGGAACATGCTGTCGGAGACTCCTTCAGGGCGTAGCTGGTTTATGCTTCTGCCTCTCTTGGCCGGACTATGGCTGATGATAAAAAACGCCCGCAGTCATTATGCCGGATTGTTTTCACTTCTATCGCTTATGGCGGTTTTGGCCGCCATGATTTTGACCTGGAGCAGAAGCAGCCTGTCCGGGACTTACTACTTTGGAATTCTCACTCCGCTGCTGGTTTTCTGGGCGGCGCTGACTGCAGCTAAAGCGCTCTCGTCTTTAAATACCTTGGTGCGAGGTTCGAGTGGGAAAAGAAAACTGGCCGTGCGTCTGACACTGGCTGTGACGCTTTCAGTTTTGTTTATCTCTTTTCCTGTAAAGTCTATATCAAGCGATACTCCGGGGCTTGAGTTCGTGCGGCTGTTCGATCTTTCAAACAGGGATCAGGACACGAAGATCGTCTATAACTGGCAGGCTGTCGGTTCGCACATGCATTACAACAGGCTGCTTTTTGAAAACGACTACGACCCGCGCAGGATCATCTTCGAGAAATGGCCGCAGGAATATCGCAAGCTGCGTATGATAAGCGACAACAGGGCTTTTATTTCGCAGGTGAAAAGCGACAAGATATTCTCGGCGGCCATGCTGCTCTCGAAGTCGGAACTTCAGGACTTGACGGAGCGCCTGCCTGAAAGGTGCAGAATAATTTATCCCGTAACAACAAAAATTCAGCAAAATCGGGCGCTGGTGTTTTTCCACTGCGACAAATAGCCATAAATCGCGATTGGCTGTGACATGGAAACGTCCGCTAGACCCCGCTCATGCTGAGTGATTTGCGAAGCAAATTGTATCGAAGCATCTCTCGATAAACCGCCCTTGCGTGCGGCACTCGAGATGAGCGGATTCATCGCATGTACATGTATATTAACGGGAACGCGGACAAGAGTATTTTTTTTGCGTCGACCCCTTGGGCAATCCTTTTACAATGTCGGTTTGGCGTCGAATCCCATTGACTGCTCGTGGGAGTAGGCGAACTGCAAAAGCTCTTCTTCGCCGAAGGGCTTGCCCAAAAGCTGCAATCCTATGGGCAGTCCTTTGGAGTCAAGTCCGCAGGGCAAACTGAGACCGCAGATCATGCCAAGGTTGCAAGGCACAGTGTAGATGTCGGACAGGTACATCTGCAATGGATCGTCCACAAGCTCGCCCAGTTTAAAGGCCGAGCCGGGAGTGGTCGGCGTGGCGATCACGTCCACTTTTTTGAAAGCTTCTTTGAAGTCCTGAGCGATCAGGGTGCGCACCTTTTGAGCTTTGGTGTAATAGGCGTCGTAGTATCCGGCGGAAAGGCAATAGGTGCCGAGCATGATGCGCCTTTTGACTTCGTCCCCGAAGCCTTGTGAGCGCGTGCGGACGTACATGCTCTCCAGTCCATCTTCGCGACCGACGCTCAAGCCGTAGCGCACGCCGTCGTAGCGAGCCAGGTTGGAGGAAGCCTCCGAAGGGGCGATGATGTAATAACAGGCGATGGCGTACTGTGTGTGCGGCAGCGAGATTTCGACCACCTCGGCGCCGTTCTCTTCCATCAAGGCTATGGACTTCCTGACGCAGGCCTCGATTTCGGGGTCGAGTCCTTCGATGAAATATTCTTTTGGAACGCCGACGCGCTTGCCGCGAATGTCGCCTGTCAAAAGCGCCGGGTAATCCGGCACGGGAAGAGGAGCGGAAGTCGAGTCGCGCTTGTCGTGACCGGCTACGGCTTTTAACATACAGGCGGCATCGGATACGCTTTTAGAAAGCGGCCCGACCTGATCCAGCGATGAGGCAAAAGCGATAACTCCGTAGCGGCTGACGCGGCCATAGGTCGGACGCAGGCCGACAACGCCGCACAAGGATGCGGGCTGACGGATGGAACCGCCGGTATCGGTGCCTAAAGCCGCCAGACACAAATCGGCGGCTACAGCAGCAGCCGAACCGCCCGAGGAACCGCCGGGTGCGCGTTGCAAATCCCAGGGGTTATGGACGGGACCGAAAGCGCTGTTTTCGTTGGAGGAGCCCATGGCAAATTCGTCCATGTTGAGCTTGCCCAAAAGCACGGAGCCGGATTCGCGCAATTTGCCGGATGGCGTGCCTTCATAAGGAGGATCGAAGTTGTTCAGTATTTTGGATGCCGCCGTGGAGCGAATGCCCTTGGTGACAAAGATGTCTTTCAATGCTATGGGGCAGCCTTCAAGCGGGCGCACTTCATCGCCGCCTGCGGCCAATCTGCGATCGGATTCTTCGGCATCGGCCAAAGCGCGTTCGGGAGTCTTTAAAACATAGGAATTTATTTTCGGATCTACAGCGTCCATGCGCTTCAGATAGGATTTAGTCAACTCCAGCGACGAAATCTCACGCTTTTTCAAAAGCTCTTTCGCCTCGGTCAGCGTCAGGCTGCAAAGCTTGTCGCTCATAGTGATGCTCCTTAACCCGGATTATTCACCGGGAATTTACTAATGTTCTTCCATGATGCGCGGAACCTTGTTGAAGCCTTCGCGCGTATCGGGTGCGTTTTTCAAGCCTTCTTCGCGGGGCAGGGACACATGCGGTTCGTCCTCGCGGAAGGGTGTCTCAAGCTCTACGGCGTGAATGGTGGCTTCAATGCCTTCGGTGTCCAATTCACCCAGCTTGTCCATGTATTCTAAGATGCGGTTCATATTCTCGGCGTAGCGGGCCAACTCTTCGTCGCTAAATTCAAGCTTGGCAAGCTTTGCCACTTTGCGGGTCTCTTCCAGACTTACCTTTTCTTTCATCTTTTTCCTCGATATGCCGCCGGGATCTCGGGTTGCAAAACTCACCGGTCATGTTGCTTTTTTCAGGTCGCTATTGCAGGCGCTCCAAGGCGTTGCGGGCAAAAGGCGCATCTTGGCCCTTGGGGTGATAGCGCAGGTAGATCTTGTAATATTCGACGGCCTTGGATTTTTTCTTGAGCTTGTCGTAGGTCATGGCCATGCCGATGACAGCCGCCTGATTGCGTGAGCTTTTGGCTACGGCCTTTTTGAAATAAGTGGCGGATTTTTTGAAGTTGAAAAGATCGTAGTAGCAGAAGCCCAGCCCGTTGGCGGCCTCTACGGTTTCTTTCATTTTCCAGGCGCTTTTGTAACTGCCCAGGGCAGCCTTGGGATTGTCCGAGTTGCGCAGAGAATCGCCGCGCCTCATGAATTCTTCGTAGGTGGCAGGCTTATGTACCTTGGGCTTTTCTTCGACTTTGGCCTGCTCTTCTTTTACCTCGGGCTGCGCCGGTTTAAGGCGATTCAGCATTTCTTTAGCCAGCTTGTGATCGACGTTTGCAGCCAGAATGCTTTCGAGTATCTTACGGCCTTCTTCGGCCTGATTGTTATTGATGTGCAGATCAGCCATGCGGAAACGGGCTTTTAAGAGACCTTCGTCTTTTTCTATGGCGGTCTTCAAGGATTGCAGGGCTTCGGCCAAAAGCGCCGGGTCGGATGCTAAAAGCGCTCCTTTGATGTAGTGGGCGTTGGCGTTCTCGGGATCAAGCTTCAAAGCTTTTTCCACATGCTCGTTGGCTTTGCCCGGCTTGGTGCCGATGCGATAAAAATCTGCGATGGCGCGGTTGACGATGGCGGATTCTGGATCAAGCTCGAATGCTCTTGTGACAAGCGGTTCTGCCTGACCTATGGGACCGTTGATCTTTGATGCGGCACCGGCCACGTTTTTATTGGCTTCCAGAAGAGTTTTATTGACCTCTTCCATCTGTGCCAGAATCTCGTCTTTTTCTTTTTTCTTCTCGGATTTTTCGTATTTCTTTTTCAATTCCTGCAGAATTTTATGCTTTGCCTGCTGGATCTTCTCGGCGGCGTTCAGACGATAACCCCACAAGTCGGCCTGACTGGTGTAAACCTCACTTGCCAGGGCGAAAACCTCGGATATTTCCGGGTTGGCTTCCACAAGAGCCTTGACCTTGACCACCGCTTCTTCCAAAGCCTGATCGCTATAAAGGCCCATGACGGCTCGCGTCTGCTCTATAGACGCCAAAGTTTCGGGCGATACCTCTTTACCGAACACGGCGTCTTTGACTTGCGGCACAAACATCACAACGGCAGCCGCCGCTATCAGCAGTGCCAGCACTATACCGATTACCAGCTTCTTTTTCCCGCCGCCTATGTCAGTATCATCGTCGGCCAGAGTGTCCCACTGGGCCGCGTCGAACTCGTCGGTTTTCCAGGTATTATCGCGATTGGCGCTCATTACGGCCTGGGTAGAAGGTGTCGGAGTGGCCGGGGTCGGAGGCGCAGCGGAGAGATTTTGTTCCTGTGCCGTTTGTTCTTCAGGCTGAAGGGCCGGGGCCGGTGTCGGTGTCGGCTTTTCTTCTACAGGCTGCGGTTTCTCGGGCAGCGATGTAATGCGGGTATCTTCGAAATCTTCATCGCTGGGCAGAGTCTCTTTTTGTTCGGGCTTTGGATCTTCAGGAATGGCCTTGGGCATGGCAGGTTTGGATTCCTGCGTCGTCTCGATTCCTTCGGATGCTACGATTTCCTGTGTAGCGCGTTGCTCACTGGGGGGATTTGCCGGAGCTGCGGGCTGAGCCCACATCTGCATGGTCATGCGCGGGCGTTCTTCTTTGGGTTGCTCCTGCTTGTTTTCCTGCTGCGCAGGGATATTGGCAGACGACATGGAGCTTTCCACCACGGCGAAAAACGACTCAAGCTCGGAAACCTGATCCAGCTTGCGCCAATTCTGACCGCCATCATCGGACAACTCGTCACGCTTCAAAGCCTTGCGCTCGACTACCCAGCGTTGCAGTACGGCCATTTCCTCGAAGGGATAGGTCTTACCGTCGGGACGGCGCAGAATGAACCCGCGCGGCTTCTCCGGCTCGGGCCATTCTTCTTCTTCGGGAGTCAAAGCTACCGGTTCAACGATTTCCGGTTCCGCTTTTACAGACGGTTTGACTACGAATAATTGCTGACATTTAGCACATTTAACAGCCATCCCGGATGCGGGAATTCTACTCTCATCAACATCATAAGCTGCATTGCAATTGTCACAATGTACTTTCATTGCGCAACCTCCTCAAGTGTTTTGACGCACACACGAATTTTGAATATATACCATAAAAGCCGCCTTCAAAAAAGCTTTTGGCATAAGAAGGGGGAATCAGCCTCCTGAGCTGTCCCCAGTTTTATGAAAAGCTATCTCTTCCGACGATTCATAGGAAAAAAGGCTCAATTTTTTCTGTCTCGAAACACGGGGAAAAACCGCTCATGCTGAGTGATTTCGCAAAGCGAAATTGTATCGAAGCATCCCTCCCTCAATACACCGCCCTTACGGTCGGCACTCGGGATGAGCGGAGGTACACGCTTTGGCACTCAAGGGATGAGCGGAGGGGTGCGGAGGCTTATTCTTGTCAATTGTAACTTCCATGAAAAAGAAAATTGCTTGAAATCAGCCTCACAGGCACTTGACAGCCTTTGAACTAAGGAATAAATTCGCTGCATGATGAAAGCAAGAAAACAAACCAGAAGTATAAATTTAGGCGGCATACAGGTCGGAGCCGGAGCCCCCATATCCATACAGTCCATGTGCACCACGCGCACTGCGGATATCGAGGCCACCGTCGGGCAGGTTCGCAGACTGGCAGCCGCCGGTTGCGAAATCATACGTGTCTCGGTGCTGGACAAGGACGACGCCGAGGCGCTGTCCGAGATCAAGAAACTCGGTTGTCTGCCGCTGGTAGCCGATATACATTTCGATTACCGACTGGCCTTGACCTCCATCGCCCAAGGCATAGACTGCCTGCGCATCAATCCCGGCAACATCGGTGACAAAGATCGAATCAAAGCCGTGGTCGAAGCCGCTGCCGAAAAAGGCATTCCCATCCGCATCGGTGTCAACGGCGGATCGCTGGAGGATTCCATCGTCGAGAAATACGGCACGGCCAGCCCCGAGGGAATGCTCGAATCGGCCATGCGCCATGTGCGCATACTAGAAGACCTCGACTTCCACGATATCAAAGTATCTCTAAAAGCATCCGACCCCTTGACGACCATAGAGGCCAACCGCCTCTTCTCAAACCAGAGCGATATTCCTTTACACCTCGGCGTGACCGAAGCCGGGCCGCTTGTCTCAGGTGCGGTGCGTTCTTCTGCGGCACTGGCCATTTTGCTCTCCGAGGGCATAGGCGACACTTTGCGGATCTCGCTTTCTGCTGATCCGGTCGAGGAAGTCCGCGCTGCCAGAACTCTTTTGTCTTCGCTTGGTCTGCGAAAAGCCGGAGTGCGTGTGGTTTCCTGTCCGACCTGCGGACGCTGTCAGGTTTCCAACATGTTCGAAATCGCCGAGCGTGTCGAGGCGCGGCTTGCAGGTATTTCCGCTGACTTGACCGTGGCTGTAATGGGTTGTGCCGTCAACGGACCGGGTGAAGCCCGCGACGCCGACATAGCCGCTGTCTGCGGAAAAAACAGCGGTCTGATTTACGTGCTGGGTAAGAAAGTCAAGACAGTACCACAGGACGAGATCGAAGACGCGCTTTTAGAGAAAGTCCAGGAACTGATAAAAACCTGATAGTGTCGTCCTCTAATTCCCTTACAAATCGCCCGGCGCCCTACTGCGGAAAGCCGTAGCGCAGCGTGTCTTTGTAGACCGTGTGCTGTGTCTCGACGCTGATGAATTCCACTTCGACTTCGTCTTTTATGGGGTTGAAGCTCAGACGACAGGTGGCCGGGGACGAACGGAAAAAGTTGAACTGCGGGAAAGGGAAGACCGTCGATTGGTCGAGTGTGCCGTTATGCACCAGCGCCGCCAGCGGGTTATTGTAGCTGTAGCTCGGGCCCATCATTATTTCCCACATATTGCTGCGGGGCAGATTCATCTCTATGCGGCCCACTATGCCCAGATGGAAATCGCCCGTCAGCCACCAGATGTTCTGGATATTGTTGTCGGTGATGTAGTTCAGGATTTCCTCGCGCTGATTCCAGTAACCTTCCCAGCGGTCGTTCTGGGCCACCAGCACCGGCCCGAAGATGGATATGGGAACGGAATTCAAGATCACCTTAAAGTGTGCCTGACTGTTTGAGAGCGCCTGCTTCAACCAGGCCATCTGCTCCTTGCTGATGTATATGGGGTCGTCGCTGTCGCGCGTGTCCGGCTGGCGTTCGCTGCGGCAGTCCAGCGCGAACAACTCAAGGCTTTTACCCCACTTGTAGCTGCGGTAGTACTTGCCGTTGGCCTGTTTTTCTATGGGCGTCATCTGGTAAAAGGCGTCGTGGCCTATCTCCACGATCTCGGGCGTGTAGCCTGCGTCTTCGTTTTCAAACTCAATGATGTCGTCGTTGGCCACTTCGTGGTCGTCTATGACATTGTAAAGCCCGGTCGAAGCCAAAAGCTCTTTATAACCATGACGTGTCAGGGTATGCCGCCAGCGGTCTAAAAATTCTTCTTTTTCATAGCAGATCAAACCGGCCTTTGAATCAGAATAACTCATGTCTCCCAGATGCAGGAAAAAGTCCATATCCATCGAGGACAACATTTCCAGATCTTTAAAGGTCTGCTGCGTGTCGTCCACGAAATCCGGGTTGGTGCCGTGCGTACCGCCGAAAGTTACCGGGGCCAGGCAGTTGTCGGGAAAGGCCGTTGTGAAGCGACCGATTATGGAACGCCCGATCAGGCCGGATTCGTCTTTGGAGAAAAAGGCGTAGTTGTAAGTGGTTTTAGGAGAAAGGCCGATGACCGTTTCTTTGAAAAATCCCTCGACTGGCTCGACCTCTTTGTCACGCACCAGCATCAAGCCCGCGCCATCAGGATCTTCGCGCCAGACGCGCAATGTCTTGGAAAGTGCATCCTCGGTAAAGCTCCACAATATAACAGCGCTTTTCTCCATTGAACCGGCCATGACACCTAAGGAAAAGACATCCTCCTCTTCAGGCAGGGAGTTGGGCAGAAAATCCGAAGGCTCGCCGCCGTCTATATTTACCTGCACTTCGCAGTTGATCTCGTTCGGCGCTTCCTGCTCTTCTTCCACAATGGCTTCGGCTTCTTCTTCGGGGATGATTTCCGGCTCGGGATCCGGGTCCGGATCGAGTTCTTCATCGCCATCTTCGACGATTATCACTTCTTCGCAAATCGACTTGGCATTGCAAAAAAGCCCGTCGTCGCAACTGCCGTTGCGGTAACAGGGGCAACCCTCGCTGCCCTCGGGGCAGGTAAGTTCCCGGCAAATGCCGCCTTCACATTCAAGACCGGCGGCGCAGGCATTGCCCGGCAGACAGACACAGCCGGAGGTGCCGGCAGGACAGGCGGGCTCTTCCAAAACGATTTCGGTATCGACTTCCACGGCAAAATCCGCATCGCCGCCGCTGCTTTCCGTGCCTACAGAAGAACTGCACGAAGATGCAAAAACCATGAGAAAGATACAAACCGCCAATGCAGCAAATGATCTCGAATGAGGCATCGCATATCCCCTTTTTACAGGTTCTATTTCATATCGTAAATATTCTAACAGACTTCTTGGAAGCTGCGTATAAAAATGACGGGGATGGTTCAGGCTTGCCGAGTTAAGAACTTACTCATGGCGATTGATTTTGCGTAGCGGAATTCCTTTATATCTCAAAACCCAGTGAAAAATACGGCAAACCGAGCGGGGCGTACTTCAATGTAGATCTGATGAACCTTTTAGAAAGCGGCATGATGAACCCGATATCGCCGAACAGAAGCTCAGAATGACCTCGGAAACCATAGAAAACAAGAACAGTCAAATTATCCGAACTTGTATGTTCGTGGTTTTCTAAATCCAGAATTACGGGAATCTGAATGTCGATATTGAAGGTCCACGAGGATCTAAAGCGCAACTGATATCCTATTGCGGGTTGAAGGAGCATCAGATCGGAGAACTCCATTTGTCCATTATCGTTCTTGCCCCAGCCAATCGCATTGGCTAAAAACAGATTTAGAACGTGTTTGTCGTTCCAGACCTTTGTGAAAGCAAAGTGAAGGCCCAACGGTGTACCAAGAGTATCGTTATCCATAAAAGAGAAGAAAGCTCCCCCGAATATTCCCGTACCGAGATAAAGCTCCTCTGCTATTTCTCCACTGTAAGAAATCTTGGGAATGAACATCTCATAACCAACCGGAACCATTGTTACCAGCCCCAGTTGCAGATTGTCCGTCACCGAGCCTGTCAATTCCCATATTCCAAAACCGTAACCCGTGGCCGTGAAACTTCCTTTGGAAGGAGGTATAGCGGTCTTGGATGCCACTATTCGATTCAAGGTATGTTCCCATTTGCCATCGTCTGGAGATTCCTCTTCCGTTTCATCGTTTTCTTCTGGATCCTTCATGCGACAAAGTGGTTCTTTCAAGAAAGCCAACACGATGCTGACTTCGACGCAATCGCCAGGACAAGTGCCTTCTGTCGGGGAGATACCATCCCTGTAGCTTTCCACCCACCCCACAGGCACGCAACCGACAGGACAGTCGGGACAGATTTTGAGTTCGGCTTCAGGCGAGCTTTTATCGACTTTTCCGGTGGGAGATACTTCTTCTGCCTGCGCCTGTGTCTCGTCTTCCGGTTTTGTCTCGTTGGCCTGCTTTTCTTCGTCGATACTTTTGTCGGCGGTGGGATCGGCGGCGATTTCAACCTCGACGGTTTTTGTAGCAGGATCTTTTTCAGACTGCACAATACCATCGTCTTCTGTTGCACTTTGTTCTTCCGCTGCAACAGGAGAAACATACAATAGTCCGCCCAGCATGAATGCCAATAAGAAAGAAGTCGATACTTTCATACTTATGCCGCTTTCTTCTCTACAGTCTCGTTCTTTGGAATGAGGCGATATTAGCAAACATAATTATACTTTGCAAATGTTACTTCGCACTCTGAATGATGAGCTATGAATCCCGCCAGCTTGGATAAATTTTTTATCCGTCAATTTTTCCCGTGTGAAAAACTAGTAAACACGCTTGTTTTTGCACACTTCGATCCAGATTTATTGTAGAATAATAAATCATTCACTTGGCAATTATTTATCGGCGGCCTTGTCACCCTGAACTTTTTTAAGGGTCTATGTATCATTGAGAAAGATGCTGAAACCAGTTCAGCATGACAACTACGTAAGAGTTGCCGGTTCATTAATCAAGAGTTGCGTCTACCCCTTTGATAAGAGAGTGAACATGAAACACACGACAATCAATATCGCGCTGGTATCTGTCATTCTGTCCTTGATACTGCTGACAGCCGCGCCCTCAAAGGCTTTCGCCTGGGGTGCGGGCGTGCATTCGACCCTGACGGCTCACGCCCACGAGCGCATGTCCGCGCGCTTCAAGGATTCGCTGGATCGCGGGCTGCTGATCTACGGCTCCTGGGGACCGGATGTCTGGTACATACTCTCGGACAGCTTCATGGGGCTTTTATGCCCCATCGCCTGCGGCGGCGACGACGGCAGGATCTCCAACGAGTGCTGGGGGCGCTACAACGACCCGGACCGCTATTTCGCCTACACCCGTCACCTGCTGGTAAACGCAGACAGCCTTGAGGCTACAAGCTGGGCCTTCGGTTACGGCGCACATGCGGTGGAGGACTGGCGCGGTCATATGGAATACATCATTCCCGACTGGGTCAATCCATCGGGCAGCTTGTACAACAGGCACACCCTGATAGACAGCGCCGGAGCCGCGCTGGTCTTCAACGTCGAGGGCTTGTACGGCTACCCGACCGAATACACCATGGACAAGCACATCTTCGGCTATGTCGGCGGCGGCTTTTTAAGCGACGCAAACGCCGACAGCACAGAAGGCACGCGCATTGCCGGGGCCGGAGCATCAGTGCGCATAGACTCAGACGATAAACGCGAGCTGCGCTGGTACGGGATTTTAGATGAGGAATACACCGGGCTTAAAGGCGAATCGGTGAGCGCCATGAGCGACCGCGCCTCTTTGGGCTCGGCTTCTGAAGGCATACTGGCAAAGCTGTACGGCCTTGACGACTACGACTCCATCGGGGCCAGCTTTCCCATAATCGTCGAGGAAGATTCGGTGGCCTTAGAGTGCGGCACGGATTACGCCCAGCGCATGGAATGCGACGAGGGCTACGGCTACCCGATAGCCTGCCAGATCAGCTACGGCTCGGTTTCGGGGCTGGCCCAGTGGGACAGCTACCTAAAACCCGCAGACGACAGCAGTGACGACATCGTCGTTGACCGCGAGGAAGTCACCAAGTGGATGAACAAAATCGCCGGTGAGTTTCAGTCCGGCGACAACCGCCTGGACGACAAGGCCGTCTTCGGCATAAATCCCGAGACCGGACTTTCGGAAAAGCACCTCTACGGCGTTGATGAGCGCGACTTCACATACGGGCGCAGTATGCCGGAGATAATCAACGAGGTACTCGATTTCAGTATCAACGACGTGGTGACGCGCCTGTTCGAAAACCCGCACATGATAGGCACCGTGCTGCAATCGAGGCTCTCGCCCGTTGACAAGGCCCGCTTCATGCAGTTCGGTTTCAACTACCGCCCGCGCATGTCGGCTTGGCCGGACAAGCTTGAATACGAAGGCAAACAAATAAGCCTCGTTCCCGGCGCTCCCGGCAGCTTCGCAAAAACCGAGCTGGCCTTCGACATCGGCCCGCAGGAAATAAACTCCGGTAACGAGCTGGTCTTTCCCTGGTACATGGCCAGCATCAAATTCGACCTTGCAGGCTTCCACGGCAAAGCCCGCCTGCGCCTTACAAACGCCTACCGCAACCGTGAGGGAGAGACACTGGGCGAAGAAGCGCTTTGCCTGCTTGATCCTGAAACCATGCAGTTTGAAGGCCAATGCGCTTTTGCAGAAACGGCCACAGAAGGTGAAGAAACTATTTTACGCGTGCTTTTGGACAACCGCGAAGGCGGCTGGCATTACTACTTGAAAGACGGTCCTGAAGCGGCGCTGGTTTTGACACTCGATCTGGAAATCCCCGATGATTCGCAGCCGCCCTTCGACCTGATCGCCGATCTGAGCGCCTGGGGATATTGCGAGAAGCCGGACCTCCAGAGCCCGCTCGATCCGCCCGATGACAATACAGGCTGTGCTTTGGCAGTGCCGGACTTCCCCGAGCCCGAGACCGAAAACGAATCGGAGTCCGACGGCGACATGGAGGCGGAAATCGAAGTCGATGACGATCAAGCGGAAGCAGCCGATAGCGCCGACGGCGATCTGGATGAGGAAGCAGCCGACAAAGAGGCACAGGCTCCCGTCATCAAAAACGCAGACGACTCGGATGAGGGCTGCGCATCGAGCGACAAGCCCGCACCAGCGGCGCTTTTGCTTGTGTTTGCAATCCTGTTCCTGCTGACACGGATAAGAAGCCGCCGCTCTTAGAGGTAGTCTGCGGCATCTCCAAAGGGCGCAGCATCGGAAGGATGTATTATTATGAATAGCAAACGTAGGTCGGGCAAATTTCTTGCCCGACACTAATCAGGAATTGTCGGATAACAAGTTATCCGACCTACCCATCTGGAGAATGACTTTGACGTACCGGACGGAGATAGGGATCTGGACAAAGACCGAATCGATACTCATGAGACAGATGATGCTATAGATGCCGACGCAGAAGCAGAGAAAGAATCCGAAGCTGAAATCGTTTCAGATAATGACGGTAGTTGCCAATCAACTGGCGGGATCAGCGGGCTATTGCTACTGATGGCCATTTTGCTGTTGAGGCGCTCAAGGATCTAAGCGTTTTGTTGGGAACAGAATAGTTGTAGCTCGGGTGATTCCTCACCCGACAATTTATAATCGGTGTCGGATAACAAGTTATCCGACCTACCCGTCTCAAGATGAGCGGGTGCGCAGACACGGGATGGATGGGTGCCATGTTCCAACAGGTTTGTTGCCCGGCACATAAAAAAAACGGGCAAGACAATTGCCCGTCCTACGTCGCGCACACAGATACAGCCGCTAGCCCAAAGGCTTTACGCAGAGCTTTATGGCCAGATCGTGGTCTATGGTGTGTGTCTGGCCTATGACGCCATTTATGACGCGCACGGACAGCGGACCGTCGAAGGGGTATTTTTGGAGGATATGCAGTCTGCTGTTTTCGCCTATGCCGAAATCCACAAGGGCTTCTTCAAGTTCACTGTCTTTTTCCTTGAAACCTTTGAATGCCAGCGGCACGTCCAGTTCGGCCTCGGCTAAAAGCATGTCTTCGGACAAGGCATCTTCCGTATCCGCCTGTTCGATTTTTGCTGGTGTCACATCCACATCCTGCAGGTCGTCGAAGCCCTCAAGCTCCGGGACTCCCGCCGCTATTTCGCTATCGTGCATGGGACGGCCATAGTATGAGCCGTCCTCCATAAACTCGCTCAGGCGTCTTTCGAGTCTGTCGGATATGATGTGGCCGAGGCGCTGCGCTTCCGGCTCCAATTCGTCGCCGTCCATCTCTAAAACCTGGGACAAGAAGTTCTCGGCCAGTTGCTGGCGACGCACAAGCCTTTCGGCGGCAACGCGGCCTTCCAGTGTCAGGCGCACTGCGCGGTGCTTGCTGTACTCTATCAAGGCCGGGTCTTCTGCGGACAGGCGCTTGAGCATACCTGTCACCGATGCCGGCGCAATGCCCAACCTGTTGGCTAAAAGCGAAGTGCGCGCCGCGCCCTCTACTTGCTCAAAATCGTAAATGGCTTTGAGGTACTCCTGGATAGATGCCGACAACATAGCTGCCTCCATTTTTTTAGTTGGACCTAAAATTGTGGACTCAGTATATTCCAATTAGTATTGAGGTCAAGTCTAAATCATGATTTCAGGGGAAGGGATAACCTTGTGTGGCCAATGTCAAATGGCTAATGCCTAATGACAAATGAAGCCCCGCAGGAGCTGTTTCGAAAGGTGTTTTTCGGCTACCTTTACTACTTTCTTATTCCAAATCAAGCACAGGCTTCGAGACAAAAACCTGCGGTTTTTTCCTCAGCCTTAACGGTGGCGGCAAGTGGCAATGGTACATGGCAACTGTCCAACATGAGCCGATTGGATGCTTCACCAGGATTTACTGATGATTTCGTTGTCTTCGCTGTCTTCGCTGGACGAATTGTCCTGTTCCTCGAAATATTCGTAGGCGTCTATTATATCCAGGTACGCGCCGTCGAATCCGGCATCGAGCAGATATTGCAGGTAGGAATCTTCACCCGAATAAATGATGGATTTCCAATCTTCGTTCCAGTACTCGACTTTGTAGTTTCCTGCCCAGTCGAGATTCTCCTCATGCAGGAAAGCGGGCGGATCGGTTTTCCATTCTTCATCGAAATACCAGCGGTAGCTTTCGGCCTCACCTATGCTCATGTAGGCCAGAACCATCCTTTTTGCCCCCGAAGAAGATTTGATCTTCAGGCTTTCGACCTGCTCCAATGTCAATGCTTCGCCATCGGGACCGAAGGCATCGATTATCAGAAGATCGAAATCCGTAGATTGCAGCGCTTCTAAATATTCATCCGTTCCTTCAAATCCGGCAGGGTCTATCAGGTAAAGGAAATTGCTGATTTGTTTAAGTGAATCGATCTTGTCGTTATTTACATTGTGCGGTGTCTTGGGAAAGGCAGGAATGCCGTCCAAGTCGCGGCTGGGTGAAGCAAAACCCACAAAGCCCAGCGCTTCGCTGGCCGCACATGAGGTTTCTATCTTGTCTTTATCCGAGGCGTAATCGGTGACCAGCACGGTTTTACCCGCGTTTGTAACTTTTTCCAGAAATGGCAGCATTTCTTCCCGGATGTCGTTGGAGGTTTCCAGGTTGTCTTCTTCATAGCCGTAAAACAGCTCTTCGCGTCCGACACCGTCTATGGCCGAGAGGTACTCGCCTGCACTGGCACCATCGGCTGCGCCGTTCAAGCTCAAAAGTTCGTGTCCGTTTTGAGGAACGATTATGAAATCGGGGTCTTCGAGTTTGGCTTTGCTGCCGATCTCGACAACAAAATCACGCATGTCCTTGCGGTAACTGCTGACCTCACGATTGAAATCCTCGTCTTCTCCCCAGTCAATCAGGCAACCGCTGAAAAACAGCGACACCAATACCGGGAAAAGGTATATATATTCTGCATACTTCATACTGCTGCTTCTTTCGCGCACCACTCTTAAAAATATAAGTCTAAAAATTAAAAAAACCGCTCCATTCAGAAAGCGGTGCAAACCGATCTTTGTAGTTTATCACAAGCCGACTTTTTATAGAAGTGAAAGGAGTGGGGCGAAACTGGATCAATTCTGAGTAATCCCCATTTTTATAGGATACGAACTTGTAAACATTTGATTTCACCCATAAACCCTGAGGAATCCGCTTTTTTAGCGGCTGTATCGAAGGGTGATTCTTATTGTGCTACCGTGCTTCGAGACGAAAATCTTCGCTTTTTTCCTCAGCACTAGCGGTATCTGTAGGGCAATTGCCTTGCCCATCTTCCCGCAGGCCGGGTAAATATTTTCTCCTCACTCCGAAAAGCCGAATGTCGCGGGCGGGTGGGTGGGAATTGGCGCGGGATTTGCTTTTGGACAAGGGCAACTTATTGGGTGGGTCGGGCAAATTTATTGCCCGACACTATCTCTCAGGTTGGAGCAGCGCTTTAAAGCCTGCTCCAACCCTTACAAGCACAATCAAAAGAAACATAATCTGCAAATGCCGTGTCAATTGGGAACCCGCGACACTTGAAAGCTTGGCAACGAACCCTTTGAAGAATCCGGCGCTAACAAAAAACGTGTAAATTCCCGTAGGCTGGGTGATTCCTCACCCGACAATTCCTGACTAAAAACTGTTGGATTAATCTTTCATCCGACAAACTAACTTGGAAGCAGTAATAAATTTTCGCGCATCACCGCCAACCCTGAGAATACCCCGTAGGGGCGGCCCCCTGTGGCCGCCCATTTTCAAAAATTCAGTATTAACAAGAATGTATCCGTCAAACTGCCTTCATAAAAAAAGCTCCCGTATCCAATGACACGGGAGCTTTTTACAGAGTCTTTTGTTTTGCGCTAGGGCTTGGTGAACTCGCCTTTTTCTTCGTCGTAGTAATGGATGGAGTTGATCTCAAAACCGTCGTCGGTCTCGGATACTTCGGCGATGTTCGTCATGCGGCGACTGCCGTCTTCAAAGCGCTTGATCTGCACCACGGTGTTGACCACGCAGCCCATAAGCTCCACGGCGGCGGCGCGTCCGGATTCGCCCTCGGCGAAGGTCGCCATGATTTCCATGTTGCGCAGTGCGTCTTCCAGCGAAGATGCCCTGAGTGTGAAGAGCGATCCACGGAACTCGGTCTGGATCGAGTACAAAAGCTCCAAGGCGCTGTCTTCGTCCAGGCCATGTACGATCAGGCGGTCGGGGCGCATTTTGTAGGCGTTGCGAATCATACCGCCTGCAGAAATGTCCCACTCGGATTCAAGCACGTCGGCAACCTCGGTGTCGATCAGCACCGTGTCGGGCTTGTCCATGGCGACTTCAAGACCGGTGTTAATCAACATCAGACGGTCGTCGTCTGGGATGTATTCGGTCAGAAGTTCCAGAACCTCAAGGCTGTCGCGCTCATCCGAGGCGATGACCATGATGTTTTTCTTGTCGGCGATTGCAGCTCTCAGAGTGCCGGTCATTTCGTCGGTCAGAACTTCCTCTGCGATCATGGCGTCTTCAGAAACTTCTTGCGAAGACGGCTTAAGAATCTGAATGCTGGTGCCATATGCACTATAGGGATACATCACGGCGGAAAGCTTGATGCCTTCGGGCAGATTAAGCTCAATGAAAGGCTCGTCGCCATCGAAGGGCAGGCCGGATGCGATCACCAGGCGGGCCAGAATGTTGAAGAGCGAGCGTTCGGAGGTGAAGCATTCAGGAACCTGGAATTTGCTTCCGCTACTGCGAATGAAAACCAGTCCGGGGCCGTTGATGCTGATTTCTTCGACATCTTCGTCGAACAGATATTTTTCCAGCGGTCCGTAACCTAGCAGTTCTTCCAGAACTACAGCATGAATGCTCTTCTTGAGATCTACCGGAACTTCCTCGGGCAGAAGCCTGTCGATCATCTCGGACAGCTTGCCCGAAATAGTCGATGTGAACTCGGCGTCGTCGAGATGGTATTCAATCAATTGCTCAAAGTCTTCGAATTCATCGAAGTCCAGTGAGCCTTCGTAAACTTCATCACGCCACGTAAGTACTTCTTCGCCGTTCATTCCAAGCCCTTCTTCCTCTTCCTCTTCTTCCATCTCCGGTTCCATTTCCGGTTCCGGTTCCGGTGCTGGCTCTGGTGCAGGCTCTTCAATTGCTTCGTCTAAACCGAGGTCATCGGCAAGATCGAAACCGGCGTCTTCTATGGCTTCCTTGGCGGTCTGCTGCTGTGCAGGCAGGGGTGGGGGCACAGGAGGTGCCGCCGGTTTATCCGCCGATTTTATCGGACCTTTGTCTTCGGACAAAAGGAAGGTCATCACGAAATCGCCGATGTAGATTTTGTCGCTGGATTTAAGAGATACCGGAGCGCTGATTCTGTCTCCATTGACAAAAGTTCCATTGGTGGATTTGCGGTCGATGATGAAGTACTTGCCTTCACGCAGCACAATGCGGGCGTGTTGCTTGGAGACGTTGCTTTGAGTCAGCGTAATATCGTCAGACGGCAGACGCCCGACGCTGATTTCCGCTTTGTCAAACTGCAATTCCTTAGGTTCGCTTCCTCCCGACTGAAGGATGAGGCTAAATGCTGCCATCTTTTCCCTCCTTAACCTTCCTTAGCACATGAAATTAATAGCGATTATGGAAAGATACCGAATGCCACGATATAAAGCAAGTGCAATCTCAGTCAAAAAGCCCCAGAGCGATTCAGCCGGAGATAGCGCTTCCTATCCACGACCATAAATCGCCGAGAGCTTCACGCATTTCAACGCCCCAGACCGACGTGCTGTAAATGGCTGCGGCTGCAGTAAGCCCCAGCCACAAAAAGCGCTTGAGAGTGTCCGTCATGGAGGCGGCGGCATCTGATTGCTTGGATCTGATTATCCTGATTTCGTTTTTTTTCTTTCCTGCCATTTTCTTATTTCTGGTATGTGGCGAAAGTATTGACGCCGTTAGCAAAAGCCAGCGCTTCTTCCTGGCTGCCTTCGTAGCAATAGAACAACCACGTCACGCTGTCGGTATCACGCATGGTGTTGTCCATATAGACCACCTTGTCGGAACCTTCGGCTTTAGTGTTCATGGGGATGCGCGGAGCCAGGTGGATCTGGAACATGTTTTTGATGAGCCACTTGTCCTCGCCGACTTTCAAAAGTCCGTTTGCAAGCGGCAGATGCATGAAGTCGCGGGCATATGTGGTTTTGTCAGCGCCTTCTTCCACTACCTGCGGGAACTGTGAACGCGGATAGCTGACGACTTCTTCTTCGCTTAAGGCCGGGGAATAGCTGATGACATCGCTTTCGAAGGGGAAAGCCACGGAAACCGGGGTCATGCCGCTTTCCTCCGCAACGGATGTTTTTCCAAAAGTGATCCGGACCTGCTTGCTTTTCTCGCCCAACTTGAACCATTCCGTCGTGACATCACGGTTCTCGGCCACAATCTCAAGCTCGAAAGGCGCATCTGTTGGCTCGGGAGCTTCGGCCATAATCATGTCTTTTGAGACTTCGCCCGATTTCAATTCCACGCGAATGTGTTCCCAGCCCAGCCCCTCGATGATGCCATCTATTACGCTGGCGGATTCAATCAAAGCTTCCTCGGCGTGATTCAGCGAGTACTCGATCTCGCCCTTCCACGGATTCCAGCCGGTGGAATCAGAAACCTGTGCTAAAAGCAGTTCACGCTTGGCAAAATCCAGCTTGTCGCGCATTTCCTGCTGTTGGCCTTTGTCTTCTTCGTAGTATACAAGGGCAAGCTCGGCGGCGTTAATCTGGTTTTGGGTGCGGTAGTTCTTGGTCAAAACACCGTTGTCGTATTCGATGGCGGCGGTGGTGCCTCTGTCGCCCATCCAGCGGAAAAAGTCGCCGGTCTCGTGCGCCTGCCATGAGCCGTCCAAAATAGCGGGGATGTCGGGCTTGTCTACGTTTATGGCTTCCAAATGAGCCTTGTATTCGCGCAGGGTCAAGTGGGCGTAGCCTTCAGCTTCGAGTTCTTCCATTTCCTCGACATACTTGGCGATGGAGGACTCGGACACCTTGAAGTAATCGCCCAGATACGGGTTTGCGTAACCGGTGGCCAAAAGCTCACCGTCGTCAAAGTAAGTCCAGCGCGTGGAGATTCCGCTGGCCTCGTCGTCAACGTCGCGTCCGGCGATAAAAATCGTCATGTCGCGCCAGTTGTACCACGGCAGGGAGGGCAGATGCTCGCCGCAGAAGGTGTTGAACATGTTGATGGCATAAAGACCGTAGTCGTAGGCACCCAAGGCCCAGTCGTCACGCTGCATCATGGGAATCATACCCTCGCCGAACTGGCCTTCCTGGGTAAAGACACCTTGGCCGCGCGGGATGCAGGCTGTCTGCCAAGCACGGTCGTTTATGCGAATGGACCATTCCTGATTTGAGGCGGGGTAGGCCAGGAAGAGCTGATCCGAATAATGCCAGCTCTGGATTTCTATGGTTCCGGCTTCCACAAGATCGCGCAGGCGTTGGTGCAGTTCTGAATGACGCTCGCGAATGGCGTCTATCATCAAGCCCTGCATCTCAAATGTGGCGTGCCACTGCGGGTGTTCTTCGTAGATGGCAACTATGGGATCGAAGCCTCTGGTGATAATCATGTCTTCGGTTTCGATTTCATCATAATCGAACCAGTCGTCGTGAGCGCCCTGCCCGAAGCCTTTAAGACCGCCTGCCACGTATTGCAGGTTGTAATGGAAGAGATTGACAGCGAACTTGCGGCGCGTGTCGTCCACTTCTATATCGGGAGCGCCGACCCAGTCCGGGCAAAGCTCTTCGGCTTGATCGCCATCGGCTTGCTCGGCATCGCCATCGTCATCGCCGTCTTCGCCCTGATCGCCATCGGTTACGCTGTCTGTATCGCCGTCTGCAACAACGCCGTCGTCGTCGCTGCCGCAAGCCGCAAACATCATTACTGACATCACCAATATACACAGCAGAAACACGCTTCGTTTCATAGCGACTCCTATGGAAAACTAAAATGGTTATCTGGCTAAGTTATACTGACAACAATTATCCCCATCGGTCAAGCTTTTTCAAGCCTTTGTTAGCAGGGAAAGCTTAGATTATTTATCCAGCCCCAATTCCTTGGACCAGATGCGGATAAAGTTGACCAGCGATCTGTCATAGCTGGCCTCGGCATCGGGTGGGAAAAGGCAGCCGGGAAGCTGTTTTTCGGGCTTGGACCAGTGATAGTCCAGACACTCGCAGCACATACCCTTTCTGGGGCAGCCGGGATAACTGCATGTGCAGCGTTCCAGATTGGCCTTTTCGTTTACACAACCCTTGCTCATTTTATCCTCCGTAAGATCAAACTGTATTCAGGCTTTTTTTGCGCCTGTATTTTTATTATTTTTGCGTTCTCTGCGAATCCTGTGCGCACCGTAACCCCACAACAGCAGACATATGAAGGCCGGCGCGTCGCCTATGTAACTGTAAACGGTGCGATCCTTGACCAGCGGGATGATGCCGAACAGCACTTCGCGTTTGAAAATCCCCGTCTGCTTGACGATGCGGCCCGAGGTATTATATATGGCGCTGATGCCGGTGTTGGTGGAACGCAGAAGAGCCTTGCGGGTTTCTATACAGCGGAAGACGTATTGTGCAAGGTGCTGGTAGGGCATGGCCGAAGGTCCGAACCACGCGTCGTTCGTGAGATTGACTAGAAACTCCACTTCCTCACGGGCGTAATGGCGGCTGATTTCAGGGAAGAGCCCTTCATAGCAAATCAACACGCCCAGATTGTGGCCGTCGAAGTGCATTCCATCACCCAGGACACCGCCTTTGAAGCGCCCGAGTGTCGGCACGATGGAGTGAATATGCAATATGTCCTGGAACAAAAATTTCATGGGCACGTATTCGCC
This sequence comes from uncultured Myxococcales bacterium, assembly GCA_964437525.1. Classification (GTDB taxonomy): domain Bacteria; phylum Myxococcota_A; class SURF-8; order SURF-8; family SURF-8; genus JAKQSH01. The sequence continues at coordinate 31,819 of CAYTHG010000007.1, forward strand.
GAAGGGCACCAGATGCGATTTGTCGAAGATCTCGGTCACGTTGTATTTTTTATCCACTATGTAGGCCGAGTTGTAAAAGACGCGCCCACTCTCGGAATAAGAATAGGTCGAAGCGCCCGTCAAAAGATAATCGGGCATATGCTCGCCTAATGGAGCGAGAATCTTGTCAAGGTTTTTCATGCTGCGGTCGAGATTGTAGGGCGGCGTCGCTTCGGGCCAAATGACCAGATCCACTTCCTGCGGTATGGCGCGGGTCATGTTGTTGTATATGCGCATGATGTTGTACATGTGCTTGTAGGAGAAATTCTTGATGTCCTGATCTATATTGCCCTGCACCATGGCGGTCGAGAGCTTGGGAGAATCCTGTTCCAGTTGCTCGTTGGCGGAAATACGGTAAATGCCGTAGCTGTATGAGAAAGTCAGCAATACCAGAAAAACCGCCAGCGCCCGGCGCGGGAAGGCGACTTCTTTTCTGAAGTAGCAAATCAACTCGAAGATGACTACGTTTGAGAGTATCAGGACAAAGTTTATGCCGTAGATGCCCCAGATGGCGGCTGATTGGGAGAAATATAGATTGAGGTACTGGCTGTAGGCCAGATTGCTCCAGGGAAAGCCAGTCAAAAAATAATTGCGGGCAAACTCCAGAGCGGTCCAGCAGACAGGCAGTGTCAGCCATAAAGGAAGCTTGAAACGCCGCTCAAAGACCAGCCCGGAATGCAGGCCCAAAGCCAGTTGCGAACCTATGATGGCCGCCAGCGCCAAGCCGACCAGTATTGAAATCGGTGTCCATACTCCGCCATAAACCACCATGGCATTATTGACCCAGAAGATAGACGTACCGAAGTAGAACATCATCAAAATGAGACTGTAGCCGTAAAGCTTCCAGCCTGTAAGCCCGCGCCTTAATGCCAGAAAAAGAAAAGGCACCAGCCCGAACCATGCCAGAGCTTCCTGCGCTCCGGTGTTCAGGATGTAGCCGTAGTGGGCCGATATTATCGGTAAAGATGTCGGGTGAGCCAGACACAGAGCCAAGCCGGATATGGCCAGCACCAAAAGATCCAGGAGGAAGCGTTTCATGCTACTTTTCTTCCAGAGCGATTTTCAACATTTTCTTTTCAAGCGAGCGCATCCGGCGGGTCTCGGCCTGTTCGTGGTGATCATGTCCCAAAAGATGCAGAATTCCGTGGACCAGCAAGCGGGCCAGTTCTTCTTCAAAAGTGGCTCCGTATTCCGCCGACTGTCGTTTGGCAGTCTCGGTCGAAATGACGACATCTCCCAGAAGTCCCGGAATATGCGGGCCTTCGCCTTCCTGTGCTGCAAACGAAAGCACATCGGTAGGCCGATCCACAAAACGGTAATCGCGGTTCAACTGGTGGATACGTTTATCAGACACGAAGACTACGGAGATTTCGGCCTCAGCTTGATCCAAGGCGTTTAATATTCTCGTCGTCGTCGCCGTCCATAGCTTGGAATCCAGCGGCAGTTTTCTTTGCCTGTTGAGAACCTGAACCTCCATTCGAAGGCTTCTCCTCTTTCTTTCCGGGGTAAGCCGGGCGGTTGTGATAAATACCGATCAGGGTTGCGGTAAAGGCGCGTGCGATCTGGTGCAGATCTTTCAAGGTCAGTTCGCATTCGTTCAACTGGCCATCGCGGAAAATCATGTTGATGACGCGCTGCACGACACCCTGTATACGCTCGGGCGTGGGTTTTTGCAGACTGCGGGTGGCGGCTTCAACCGAGTCGGCCAGCATTACCAATCCTGCTTCGCGTGTCTGGGGCTTGGGACCTGGATAGCGGAAATCCTGCTCGTTGTCGTTGACGCTCTCGCCGCGTTCTTTTTGTTCCTGAGCCCGCATCCAGAAATAGCGTATCAATGATGTACCGTGATGCTGCGATATGATTTCGGTCAAGTCGCTGCCGAGATGATGCTGCTTGGCCAGCTCGCGTCCTTCTTTAACGTGTGACAAAAGAATCAGAACGCTCATGTTGGGGCTGAGCCTGTCGTGCGGGTTGTCGTCTGAGGACTGGTTTTCGCCGAAGTAGATGGAATTTTTAAGCTTGCCGATATCGTGATAGTAGGCCGCGACTCGTGCTAAAAGCGGATTGGCGTGAATGGATTCGGCTGCAGATTCCACAAGAGAGCCGACGATGATGGAATGATGATAGGTGCCGGGAGCCTCGACGATCAGCTTTTTCAACAAAGGATGGTTCAAGTTGCCGAGTTCCAAAAGTTTGATATCTGTCGTGTAGTCGAACAGGAATTCGATAATGGGAGCCATTCCTAAAAGGATCACCGATGTCAAGATGCCTGACAACGCGGCTGCCAGCACCAGCGACAAGAAATGCACGCCGACAAATTCGCTTGCTACAAGCTGATAGAACATCACCAGCAGCATTCCCACAAGGGCGCTGCGCAGGCCGGCAAAGAAAATAACCGCTCTGGTCTTGCACTGACCGACGCTTCCTGCCGCTGCAACGCTTGTCAGGAGTGCGTAAGTTCCCATGAAGAAAGGCTGAGTAGAGAACAGGGCAAAAAACAGCGCAACCACGATTGCATAAACTATGGCCACTTCGCTGTTTAAAAGCACACGTACTAAAGCAGCGCCGACCGCCACCGGGAAGAGATAGTAATAGGCTACTATGGGTACTTCCGGGAATGAAGACGAAAGCGCCGAACCTATCGCCCCTATGCTTTTTATGCTGAGCAGGTAAAGCAAAGTCAGCAGAGCCAGCATTAACAGGTCTTTTGTGGACGGGCTGAACTTTCGGATGTTTTTGGAGGCGAAAGATTGCAATACTATAATGAGCAGGGCGCACATCAGAAAATACCCAAAAAACACCAGAAGCGGATTGGAAGCCGAAAGCTCGCGTTCGATTCCGTTTAAGATGGTTAAGTGACGTTTCTCAAAACGTTCGCCGTCCCTGATTATTATCTCGCCTTTTTTGATGGG